>CBDUBS010000032.1:0-27380 GCA_965365445.1 uncultured bacterium
TACGATGATGCTGCTTTTACCCATGCGGTCGGCTTGAATGGCCGCCGTAACGCCGCCCGATGTACATCCGTACACGACCAGATCATACGTCCGGTCATCCTCGGCAGGCGCCGCCGTCCGACAGCCGGAGGTTCCTGCACCCGCCAACAGGAAAAGTACGGGGAATAATCGGGATACCAGGTGGACGGGTTGCAGGCTCAGGGTATGCATATTCCGTTATCGTTATATTATTATGTCGGCCCACGCATTGTTTACCGGCAGGACGGGTAATGCGGAACGCTAACCGGCAAAAGCGGACCAGACGGGTATCGGCGCCCGACGAGAGGCCACAGGGCAACAGGGCGGTCTATTGAAAAAAACCCGCAGTTTTCTTAAATTTACATTTATACCGCCACCCGTTCAACCACGGTACATCGGGCGGGCGAACGGATGGCATCGTAGCGGGATGTGTAGCTGATCTCCCTGCAACTGTCGCATTTCCATGGAGAGGGCGCATGCATGTTCGGCTGTATACCATGTCCATGCACCCGGCATATTAAACAAACACCATAGGTATGGCAAACCCAACGCGGATACTTTTTATTTCCGGAGAAGTGGCTCCGTTTGCGAAAGTAACGGAGCTTGCCGAGGTGGTTCGCAAGCTTCCTGAACGGCTCCAGGAAACGAACGAGTACGAAATGCGCATCATGATGCCCCGGTACGGAACCATCAGCGAGCGCCGCAACCGGCTGCATGAGGTGATCCGCCTCTCGGGTACCGACGTAAGCATGGGGGGCGAGCACGAACCACTCAAGGTGAAGGTTGCCTCGATACCGGGAATCCGTCTGCAAGTGTACTTCATGGACAATAACCGGTACTTTAAGCGTAAGGGAGTCTATTCGGACAAGCTCGGCAAAATGTTCGAGGACAATGCTTTGCGTTCGCTTTTCTTCGGACGGGCAGCCCTGCAAACCATTCGCAACCTCGGCTGGATGCCGGACATCGTCCATGCCTTCGGCACGATGAGTTCGCTCGTTCCGGCTTTGCTTCGGACCGAGTTGGCGGATGAACCGCTTTTCAGGAACGCGCGTATCGTATTCACGCCGGACACCGTTAAGGTAGGGGCGGTCCTCTCCAGCAGCATAGCCCGCTCCCTATTCGATAACGGCGAGCACGAGCTGGTAGGGACCGACCTGACGGAGCTGGCAAAACAGCTCTCCGATTTCGTTCTGTTTCCTCCCTCGGCTACCGATCTGGAAGCGGGTCAGGTGCAGTTCACCGGAACGAATCCGGATGAGATGGCCCAGGTGGCAACCACTGTTTACGATCAGGTTTCAACCAGTATTCTTGCGTGAAGGCGGCCGAAGTGACCTGCCTTCGAAACATCGATGTTCGGGTGGTAGTCTCACCCCCGGTTTAAACCCCCTGTGGCGAAGGCCGCACGGGGTTTTTGCTTCCCCTACACCTGCCTTATACGAAACGGCAACGCCGGGCCGTTACGAGTAAGACGTTCCCGGTTTTTGTGATGATCTTTTTGCGCCCCTCCATGGTTGATCTCCCATTCTTTCGTTCGGAACGCGGTCGAAGGCGATCCGTAACGATGCTCCTTTCCCTTTTGACATGCTGTATGCTGTTTCTGACGGCCTGTGAAGACCCTTCGAACGTGGGCATCGGACTCGTGGGTGATCAGCAGGGCGAACCCTTTACCTCCACCCGCAAGCCGGCTTCATTCGTCGAGGAAAGCTACCGGGATATCACGGGAAATACGCGGAGGGTGCTGGCCGGGCAAGTAACCGACCCCCTTTTCGGCGTCATCGAGGCGACGGGATATCTGGACTTTGGTACGGGGGGCACGCTTTCCACGGCGTTCAAGAACGGACCTGCGCAAAGTGCGGAACTGGTGCTGAACCGGGATTACCGATACGGCGATACGACCGGTACGGTGGTGCTCAGGCTGCGTGATATGCCCTCCGAATGGGACCCGGCGGGAGCTTCGGGAGATACGACCATTACTTCCGGTTCGACAATCACGGAATTCAGTTTTGCCGCCTCGGATACGCTGATAGCCATACCGCTGCCTCAGGCCTGGGTTACGCGCAACGATACCACCCTGCGCAGCACCGCGTTCTCAACCAGCTTCCACGGATTTCAGATCGAAGGGGTATCGGGTAATCTGGTTTCCGGATTTGACTCGGACGATACCTACCTGCGGGTCGTTTCGGGTTCCGATACGGTCCGTTATTCCGTAGGCAAGACGCTCACCGGCCTGCGCAGAAGCGGCCCCGCCAACCTGCCCCCGAACCGCATTCTGGTGCAGGATGGATTCGGCAAGGCCGTCGGCCTGACCGTTCAGCCCTCGGATACCGTCGGAGCCGTCAACCGGGCGCTCATTCGCCTCCCGATTGATACCCTGACGATGGCGCTCAATACCCCGACCGGATTCTACCGCCCCCCGCTCAGGAGCATCGATGTGCAGGGCCGAAGCACGGACGGCAAGCTCGTCGTGGATGCGCGCGGCAGTGCGGCTATCGATGTAACCATCGGGCAGGCGACCGACGGTACGTTCACCATCGCTTTTCCGACGCTGACGGATGCGGTTCAGGATATCCTGCTCGGTAAAGGGGCCATCCGTCGATTCCAGCTACGCCCCTCCTTCGATAATACGATCAATCCGGTGCTGTTCTACACCAGCGACAGTGCGGAACGCATTCCTTCGGTCGTCCTTACGATTACTCCCCTGTTCGACTAGCCTTCGCCTGCTCTTTTCGGTCAGGCTCGTTCTACAAGCCCATGCATGTCTCGAAAGCTTTTTCCGGTCTTCTGATTTGCTTTGCTCTCGCTGCGGGCTCGGTCCGTGCTCAAGGCACCAGCGACGGTTCCATCTACTCTCGTTTCGGCCTGGGCGAACTCAGGTCATTCTCGTCGTCCCAGATCCAGGGGGTAGGCGGAGGCGGGACGGCCGTAGCCGCCACCTATTATACCAATTTCTCGAACCCGGCATCCTGGGCCGATCAGTACCTGACGCGCGCCTCCATCGGAATGCAATACCAGGGAGTTGTTGCCACGGATGCTTCGGATGAAACGAGCACCCTGACGAGCGGAGCGCTGAACGCCGTACAGTTCAGCTTTCCGCTGTATACCCGCAAGCTGGGCGTCGGCGTAGCCTTCGAGCCCTATACCCGCTCCAACTATCGGGTGCAGGTGTTAGGGCGTATTTCACAAACGTCCTCTCCGGCAGACACTGCGGCGTACACGATTAACTACGAAGGACGGGGCGGGCTGCAACAGGTTACGGCGGGAGCGGGGTACAGGCTCAATGATAATATAAATATTGGACTTAGCGCCGATTTCATATTTGGCGTTCTCGAAGATGTCAGGCGCACGTCCTTCTTCGGTCCAAGCTACCTGCGGACCCGTATATCCAACGCAACGCGCCTATCCGGAGTAACGGCAACGCTCGGCGGTCTGGTATCCCTCCCCAAAGTTCTGGGAGAGAGCGACATGCTGAACCTGGGGCTTTCCTTTACGCTCCCCACGACGCTCAGCGGCAACCGGGTGCGCGTACTGGGGGAAAGCCTGGACCTGGATACGCTTGGAGGGACCTTGCACGGTTCCATAAGCATCCCCTACAGCCTCCGTATGGGGTTATCGTACGTGCCCGACGCCCGGTGGACCTTCGTGGCAGACGGGCGGTACGAACCCTGGAGCGGGTTTGAAAGCGACTATGTTTTTGCGGGATACACCCCCGGCGGCGAAAGCTTCTTCCACGATAGAGTGCGTGCTTCCGGCGGCGTCGAGTTCATGCCGTCGGGAAGGCGCGTCGTGGCGCCGTTCCTGGCGCGCATCGCCTACCGGCTCGGAGGATATTACGACCGTTCGTATGTGAGCCCGGCAGAGGGTATCGAATTGGCAACGAAAGCCTTGACCGCCGGACTGAGCCTCCCGAGCTTTTTTCCTGGCACGCGACTTGATATCAACTTCGAGGTAGGAACGAGAGGTTCGACGGATCAGAATCTCGTGCAGGATACTTTTTACCGTGTATCGGCCAATGTGAACATTGGCGAAAGATGGTTCGAGAAACGGAAACTTCGCTGAGCATGTGGGGTCTTAACGCAGATGCATCCGCATGAATCGGCACAATTACACGACAGGCATATGGGTAATATGTTGAATGGCGCCGGGCGCGCCCTGTTCGGGTACACGTTGGCTACCCTGGCCGTTGTCTTTACGGCTCAGGCGCAGCCGGCGGCAGCGCAGGCCGAAGCCGCTCCTAGCGAGCAGGATAAGGCCATGCACTACAGCCTCTATTACGAGGACTTCAAGAACGCCAACTATGCTTCGGCTATGCCGAACCTGCGTTGGATCATTACAAATGCCCCGCTGTATCCGAAAAACGACGCGCGCAATTACGAGCGCCTGCAGGCCATCTACGATACGCTGGCGACTCAGGCTACCGACCCCGACCTCAAACGCGCCTACCTCGATTCGTCCTTCGCACTGTTCGATATAACCGTCGAAGCGGTCAAGGCGGCCGGCGGTGAAATCGATGAGTTCGAATACACCTTGAACAAAGGTCGGTTCATTCAGAACAACAAGGAACTGATTGCGGATCAGGCTCCCAGCCTCGTCGATATCTATAAGAAAGCGTATCAAATAGCCCCGGACCGGCTGCAGGACTATTACATCCAGATCCTGATAAACGATGTGGCCTCCACCGACAAACAGGCCGCCGTGGATTTCATGGATGAGCTCGAGCAGAAGTATCCGGAGCGAACCGAACTGCTGGAGTACATAACGCAGGTCCGGAACGCGCTGTTCAAGAGTCCGGATGAGCGCATCGCGTTCCTGGAAACCCGGCGTGAAAAAGAGCCGGACAACATGGAAATCATCACCGAACTGTTCAACCTGTACCGGGACGAAGGCAACCGCGCGAAAATCCGGGAGATAGGCGAGCAGATGTCGAAGATGGAGCCCTCCGCTCAGACCTATCGCATTCTTGCCGGGCTCCGGCTGGGCGATGGCGAAACGAAAGAAGCCTATGCGCTGCTGGAAAAGGCAGTGGAGATGGCCGGCAATGAAGCCACGGCGGACGATTACTACAACATGGGCATCGCCCAGATGCAGATGGGTCAACTGTCCAAAGCCCGCAGCCTGTTCCGGAAGGCACTCGACGTAAATCCGAAGTACGGCCGCGCCTACATGGGCATTGGCGATCTGTACGTGACTTCGGTATCCAACTGTGGATCGTTCGAGCGTGATGACCGGGCGGTATACTGGCTGGCCGTCGATTACTACAACAGGGCAAAGTCGGCCGACCCGTCGCTGGCGAGCGCTGCCAACCAGAAGATTTCGGCGTACAGCCGTTCCTTCCCCGACGCCGAGATGTTGTTCTTCAAGGGTTGGAAAGCCGGTCAGTCCTACCGGGTAGACTACGGCTGCTACGCCTGGATCGGCGAAACGACGACGATCAAGAATCCGTAAGCCATACAGCACATGTCGAAATAAGCCGGGGGGTGATTGCTCGCTCCCCGGCTTATTATATTTGAGACGGCACGTATGGCTGAGTCTGTAGGACGCCGGTCCCAACCCGGTGCGCGAAAGATCGAACAATTGATGAGTCTGCTCCGTGGGCGCGGAGGCAGGTTGGCGGTGGCATCCTGCTTCCGTACTTTTAGCCCCGATCAGTCGTATCCGTCCTTACTGTGCACCAGACCTCCGAACCGTTGGCAAATATCATAGATGGAGCAGCCATAGCCGCCGCCGTGCGCGCCGATGTCAAACACGATGTTGCCGAGTGGGTGGGCGCCGGCCACCGGGCGCCCTACCTGGCCGTTGTCCTCATCGGGGATGATCCGGCCTCCGCCTCCTACGTAAGCGGTAAGGCAAAAGCGTGCGCCGAAGTAGGTATCCGGAGCGACACCTTGCGCTTCGAGAGCTCGATATCGGAAAAGGAGTTGCTCGATCTCGTGGAACGCTTGAATGCCGACCCGGAAGTTGACGGCATACTCGTTCAACTCCCCTTGCCGAAGCACATCGACGAAAAAAAGGTGCTCAATGCCATCCATCCGGATAAGGATGTGGACGGGTTCCATCCGATGAATGCAGGCCGCCTGTCCATCGGGGAACCGGCTTTCGCGCCCGCTACTCCGGCCGGTATTCTGGAACTCCTTCGCCGGTCCGGTATCGAGACGAAGGGAGCGCACGTCGTCATCGTCGGCCGGTCCAACATCGTCGGCAAACCCCTGGCCAACCTGCTGATGCACAAGGGAATCGATGCCACCGTAACCGTGTGCCACAGCCGTACCCGCGATCTGGCCGCGCATTGCCGCCGCGCCGATATCCTGGTTGCCGCCATCGGCAGCCCGTCATTTATTACGGAGGAGATGGTAAGCGAGGGTGCGGTCGTCATCGACGTGGGCACGAACCGGGTGGAGGACGCCTCGCGCCCCCGCGGCTACAGGCTGACGGGCGATGTAGATTTTGATGCCGTATCCGGGAAAGCGGCGTGGATAACCCCGGTTCCGGGCGGCGTGGGACCGATGACCATCGCCATGCTCGTGCGCAGCACGTTGACGGCTGCAAAGAGGTCGGCTCGGTGACCGGGTGCGGTTGTGGATGCTTTGCGACCCGATGAAGGAGAGGCGCCCCGACCCCTGCGGCCCTGAAAAGGCAGAGTGATCGGCGCGGGGCGCTGCATTACGACGACATGCGGCCTCAGCCTTGCACCATCTCGTATACTTCCGATGCGGCCAGCAGAAAGGCCCCCGCCCCGTATTCCATCGAGTCGCCGCGGGTGACCGCTCGGGGTTCGTGCCCCACCTTTTGCACCCAGCCCAGCCGTCCATCGGATTCTACGGCGCCGTTCAATCCTACCCAGGCCCTTCGCACGATCGGCTCGTAGCGGCCGGCGTTCAGAATTCCATTGTTCACGCCCCAGGTAAGGGCATAGGTAAAAAACGCGCTTCCGCTCGTTTCGGGTGCGGGAAACTCCTCCGGATCGAGCAGACTGGCCCGCCAGAGCCCATCCTCGCCCTGCAAATCCGCGATGCGTTCGCTCATTTCTTTATACAGGCGCACATACCGGCCATACTCCGGGTGATCTTTCGGCAGGTATTCCAGCACGCGCACCAGCCCTCCGATAACCCAGCCGTTCCCGCGACCCCAGAATACTTTTTGCCCGTGGGCCGTTCGGGGGCCCGTTCCATCCGGGTTTATTTTATACCGCTCGTCGCGGTAAAAAAGATGATCGTCGGCGTCATAGAGGTAGTCTACGGTATCCCACCACATCCGGTCCATCAGGTCGAGGTATTTCCGCTCGCCCGTTATCCGGTGCAGACGGGCAAGTACGGGGGGAGCCATGAACAGGGCATCGGCCCAGCTCCAGTTCTTGTTCTTGCTCCAGCCGCTCTCCGGGCCGTATGCCGGGTCGGAAATCATCAGGTCGAAGCGTTCACGGAGCGGTTCGATCATGCGGGCCTCGGGCCGAATCGCATACAATTCCGCATACACCTGCCCCACTGTATGGTCGTCGGCGTGGCGCGGCCGGGGGCCCGGTTGCCACTCGTTGGCTTCGGCCCAACGTAGCGCCGTTTCAAGGTACTTCGGATCGTCCGTAGTGCGGTATGCGGCCATGACACCCGTAAAGAAGGCCCCGCGGATCCATCCGTTGTTCGGCACTGGCTCCGTACCTCCATCCGACAGTTCCGTTACGGTGTTCAGATGAGCCAGTTGCCAGTCGGCGACTCGCTTCATCACGGAGATGATGTGCGACTCGGAAAACAGATCGTCGTCGCCTCCCTGAACCGGTCTACCGACACCGCAGGATACGGACAACAGACAGAGGACGGTAAGAACGCTCGTTTTCAGGCAGTTCGAACGAACAGGCATCAGAAGCTCCAATCGATTTGGGGACCGGAGTTTCCGGCCAGATGAATGCGCAATAGACCCTGTACCAGCTCGCCCGTGCCGAGCTTTGCTTCATAGTACGGGTCGCCGGGTTGCCGCGCGAACAAGCCGTTTCGCCGAAGATCGGCTATGGCGCGGTCGGCATATCGGGCGGCTTCCCGCAGGCTTTCCTCGTCTCCGGTCAGGTCGTACATGTCCATCCAGAAGTTTACGGCTTCAGCCAGGCTGTTTATCACGTAATCGGCGGGCAACTCGGCACGGCGGACCAGACCGGCGCAGCGCCGGGCCATTTCCACATATTCGGGCTGCCTGAGCGTCTGCGCGAAATAAACGGCCACTCTGCCGAAGGTCATAATGCTGGAATTACCGTAGCCCGTAGTGAACACGGGGATGGGTTCCGGATTGGCTAATGTGCCGTTCACCTCGAATGCGCTTCGATAACAGGCACAATCGGGGTACCATGAGACGCGTTCTGCCGCTTTCAGCATGATCTCCGCTTCCTCCCGGAACGACAGAAGGCGTGTGGTCTCTTTACTGGACTTGAGCAGCCAGTAGGCCAGGAGCGCGGTCTGGTTCAGCGACGATAGCCGCGTCGAAGGACGTTGATCGTCGATGCAGGCCACTGTGAGGTTTGTCTCCGGGTTGCGATGGCTCCAGTACAGTTCGCCAACCCCTTTCGCCCACTCCAACCATTCTTTCCGGCCTGTTTTGTCATACAGGAAAGCAAAAGAGTACGCTAGCAGACCGGAGTGCTTTATCCAGGGCTGTCCGTCGCGCTGAAACTGGTAGGCTTGCCAGTTCGATTCTTCCGGATGGACCACGTTCCAGGCGGCGTGCCGGTTGAATAGATACGATTGTGTCTGGAATCCACGAAAATGATACCGCAGCCCCTCGATGGCCCTGCGCGTTCGGGCCGAATCGGCTTCCCAGAACCACTCCCAGGGCGGTGTCTCTCCAAGGAATTCGTGGAAAAGCCCTCCATACGGCCGGCGTATATAGGATCCGTCTCCTACCGTAACCGAGTCGCCGTAAAAATCATAGGACAGGTGTTCTCCCCAACCCAGTATTCCCGTTTGAGGGTTTTGCGTCAACTTCAGGAAATCCTCGATGTAGGCGTCGGACGCTTCCCTGTACTTCGGATTGCCCGTAAGCTTCGTAAGCGCCCGCATCACCCGAATGTTGGCCACATCATGGTAGAAATTGCTCCCCCAGACGGCGCGGTCGTGAATGCGGGTGCCCTGCGTTGGTTCGACGTTCTCGGAAGGAAGCGGAACGGATAAATCCCGCGAGTCGATGACGGAGGCCCATAACCGGCTCGGCCTGGATCCGTACCGATCCGTGGCATGGGCAAGGAGCGTATCGGCGTACTCCTGGACGATTCGGAGGTAATCCGGCTTTACGACCTGAGCCTGCCCCGAATTTACCTGAAACACCGAACCGAGAGCGATAAAGAGAGCGGCGAAACGGAATAAGTGAGTCGATTTACTGTACATCTGCGGAGGATCTGCCGGGAGCGTTGTATGGTGAGTAAACGAAAGACGACTCAGTGCCACGCAACCCCTATCCGGAATGCCGTTCATCTCGATTTCGAATGCACCTTTTCCCGGGCCAGGCGATCCATATACCTTTTCCACGCGGACATCGAATCAGCCAGATGTCGTTCGGGTTCGGCCTGTATACCGTAACATTGCAACCCGAACGGCCCGGAATAACCGAGATCCACGAATGTTTTGACGAAGGCATAGGTATCGAACGTGCCTTGCCCGAGGGGCTGGATGTACGATTTCCACGGGCGTTCGGCGGCGGCGGCCACCGAATCGGCTCCGTTGATCGTAACGGCGAACAGGTATGGCATGGCTGCTTCGGCAAGCGTTTTCAAATCGGTTCTCCTCGGCTGCTCAGCCAGGAAATGAGCCAGGTTGAACGTCAGCCCCACGTTGGGCCGATTGACTTTTGCCGCCACCCGGACGGCATCCTCAACGCGTTCCAGCCAGTAGCCACGATGGGGGTACAGCATGATCCGAAGGCCGTGTGCGGCGACTCGATCTGCGAGTTCCCGAACAATGGCAACGGCAGCCGAATCCCCATCTACGGAGGAAGGTGCGAACCGGGCGGATTTTATGTAAACCCACGGCATGGCCTCATGCCCCTCGATGGCCGCCATGGCCCGGACAAGGCGCGGGTCGAACGGAGCAGAGGGGTTGTCCAGGTCGATTCCCGTATACAGCGTATACAATTTTAGTCCGAACGTGTCGAGCGTGGCGATCGTTTCCTCCAGTCCATCCAGGCTGCCCTTCTCCATTCCGTCGAACCCGAGATCTCGCACCAGCCGGATACGCTGCGCTTTATCCCCGCTAGATTCCGGCCCGATCCCGTTCTCATATACGAATATCGGAAAGACCGACTGTGCAGGTTGCCCGGCTGCCGGAAAGACCGCCGTCCCGGTAAACCAAACGGCGAGATACAGGAAGAGCAGAACGGGTCGGGACATGCGAGTACTCAAAATCTGGTGGTCGGGCGGCCGTCGTAATGAAGGCCGACTTCGGCCAGCAGCGGGTTCGCCCGTGCGTCGTCAATCACGATTCGCACGCGGCCGGTGGTGACAGGGTCCCGTAGGCGGTCCAGTTTCTTATACCCGATGGTGGTCCCGGAGGAAATCGTTTTCCACTCCTCCCCTATCCATGCTTCAACGTGATAGGCTTTCACTCGCTGGCCCAGACCCACAGGCTCTTGCAGCCGGATCACGTCGAAGGTCCGAGTGCCGTCCAGATCGAGTTGAAGCGAAGCGCTGCGGACTTCGTCGTCGGTAGCCCAGTACGTCTCGTCGTTCTCGTCCAAGACACGAGAGGCAGCGTATAACGGCGAGTTTCCGCGCACCGATTCGGATTCCGCTCGGGCTCGCGCGGCCAGCGATACGGAAAAAATACGTCGGATTTCGCCTGCCATTTCGTGCAGCCTCCGGACGTCCTTTTCCTCAAAACGCCCCGTGGGGTCGGGCGGCACATTGAGTAGCAAAAGGCAGTTGCGCCCCACGGATTTGTAGTAGATCTCCATGAGTTCGTCGAGGGTTTTCGGGTCCTCGTCGGGGTGCCAGAACCAGCCGGGCCGTATGGATACGTCGCATTCGCCGGGCCGCCATACCGGTCCGCCCGGCTCCCCGGAAGCCAGATAAGCCCCATCTTCCCGCACCCCTATTTCGAATTTCGCCGGGTCGAACGTGGACCAGTTGGTTTCTCCTGCAAATCCCTTCTCGTTTCCGATCCACCGCACGTCGGGCCCGTTGAAAATCACGGCATCGGGCTGGTGTTGCCGTACGAGCGCGAAGTAGGCATCGAAGTCATATACCATATCCTTTGCATCCTTTCCTTTCGCTCCATCGAACCAGACCTCCGCCAGCGGACCGTAACCCGTCAGCAATTCCGTCAACTGCCCCATGTAAAAGGTGTTGTACGCTCCGTTATCCCCATAAGCAGGCTCGTGCTGGTCCCACGGCGAGAGGTAAACACCGAGCTTCAGGCCTTCCGATCGTACGGCTTCGGAAAGCTCGCGCAGCACGTCGCCTCGACCGGATCGCCAGGGGCTTCCCATTACCGTGTGGGCGGTATACCGGCTCGGCCACAAACAGAACCCGTCGTGGTGCTTGGCCGTGAGGATCAGCGTCTTGAATCCGGCTTCCCTAGCCGTACGGGCCCACTGCCGGGTATTCAGATGGGTCGGATTGAATACGGACGGATTTTCAGCCCCATCCCCCCATTCTTTCGAGGTATACGTATTCGGGCCGAAATGTATGAACATCCGCATTTCATCCCGCTGCCATACCATCTGGCGATGCGTTGGAACAGGCAGCAGGGGGCGAGGCGGCGGCGTATCGGGATGGCGGGGGCCGTAAAATGAAGCGGGGCAAACGGTTATGCAAGCCGCCAGAAGAAGCGTCGGGTGTAAAGGTCGGTTCACGGGCGCTGGGGTACGGGTCTGGATGAAGCGATAACCTGTTTCGGCCTGTGTAAAATACACACAGTAAAATACACACGGCGCCCGGTCCTTTTCACGAACGGCCGGTAAGGAGCACGACAGCCCCTGCTTTAACTACCGCTTATCCGTTGCCAGCCTTTCGCGAGAGGCACTCCGCGCATCCGATAGCCCACGGCCGGCCTACCGTAGCGCGTCCACGGTCCCTGCCTTTATCGGGGGTTGACCGGGGTTGCCCGGCGATACCTGTAACCGGCATCGGCATTGGTGTGTCCCGCGCTGCCGGGTGTCAGGATGAGCTCGTCGTTTTCGGTTCGAGCCGTCATCGTGTCGGCATCGTCTATCAGGAAGGTCACGAAATCCGGGCCTTCTTCCAGGATGACGGCTCGGGCGTCCGCCACGTCGCGATGCTCGCCGTACCGTCCTACCCGGCCCGTATACCGCTGGTTGCCTAAATCGAGCATCGCACGCAGCGAATCGCTCATCCATTCGCCGGTTATTTCCGTTCGATACACGGCGATGTCGTCGAACTGCTCCTGCATCACCTCCTCGCGCATTTCTTCGGACGCCCGGTCTTCCTGAATGCCGTCGTCGTCATCGGCGCAGGCGGCCACGCCTACGAGCATAAAGCCTGCTGCCACGAGTGAGAATAGATAACCACGCATGATGTTATTACTTTACATTTGGGTAATGAACCTTGTTGTATACGTATCGACCAGCCCACGGATGCCTGCGAATGAAACGTGGTAAAGCGGATAGACCATGCTTTTCACAACCCCGGCCCCTAAAAGTCCTTTCGGATGAATAGCCGTCTCCCTGCCATATACGGGATGACGAACCAGACGCCAAGCGCGATAAATGCCGCCGCCAGCCCTATGGAGGTTCCAAGGAACCGTTCAAAGGCGGCCCCGGTGTAGCCCATGAGTGCGGAAACATCGAAGTTCATGAGCAGAAAAACCCGGGCGAGATCCACCGGATTCAGGACGACAAGTAGCAGGATGGGTTTTTCGAGAGGGTAATCTGAAAAGGCGTTGACGACGAACAGGATAATGCCGTCATAAATGATGGTGGCAAAAAGCCAGATCAGGATGGAAACTCCCAGGCCCTTTACGCGGTCCTCGAAGCGTAACGCGGACCAGAAAGCCAGCGCTACGAAAATGAGCGTAAGCATGATGCCGGTTGCCAGCAACATGACGAGTATGCCGTTATCTGCCCCGTTTTCCAGCCCGTAAAAAGCGAAGGGCAACCCCACCCCTATCAGGAAGGCCGCCGCCAGTGGTAAGGAGAGACCCCAGTACAAGCCGCTGAACAGGGCGCCTCTGCTGACGGGTTGTGACAGGAGCAGCTCGGTAAATTCCCGGGAGTTGTACAGATACATCGTTCCGAACACCACCGAAACGAGAGGAATGAGACTCAGTACTACATTCAGCAGACTCAAAAGGGCTTTGGAACCGTTGCCGCCGAACCGGAACAGGGCGTCCGTCAGCAAAAAAAAGAATCCGGCGTAGGCGATGATCCATTTGCCCCGGAGGATATCTCGCAGTTCGTATTTGATCAGTTTCGGAACGACGTTCATGCGCTTTTCTTGCCCTGCGGGTTGTCTTCCGTCATCATGTGGGCCAGCGCTCTTTCGAGCCGTTCATGGCCTGTGTGTTTTCGGATTTCTTCGAGGTCTCCCTCGAACCGGACACGACCGTCGAGCAAAAACGCTACGTAATCGGCCAGTTCTTCGATCTCACTCATGATGTGGGAGGTCAGGATGAACGTTTTACCGCCGGCCCGGTCGGCCAGTATTTTATCCTTCAGAACGCTGCTGGCAACCGGATCGAGTCCGGCCGTCGGCTCATCGAGGATCACCAGATCCGGGTTGAATAAAAAGGCGATTACGGCGCTTACTTTCTGCCGGGTGCCGCCTGAAAGCGTCCGAAGCGGCTTGTGTTTTTCTTTCTCCAGCTGAAAGTTCTCGAACAGGTCCTCGTCGAGCGTCTGGTTTCCGCCCCTGAAATCCTTCAACATGGCGATTACCTCCTGAGCGCTCAGGTTTTCCGGGAAATGGGCCTGCTGGGGCATATAGCCTATGCGCTCCCGGTACGTGCAGTCCTCTCCAAGCACGTTATCATCGAAGCGGATGGCCCCGCCGTCCGGGCGCACCAGACCGAGTATGCATTTAATCAGGGTTGATTTTCCCGACCCGTTCGGCCCCACTACGGCCGTGATACGCCCGGTTTCGAACCGCAGGTTCAATTCGTTCAGAACGTGGAGCCGGCCGAAGCGTTTTTCCAGACTTTCGACAACGATCATGCAAATACCTGAATCGGCCTACGAACCGGGGCGAGGAATGGATACCGGCTTCATCAGCGGTTTATCGTCAACCAGTGTTTCGGGTGTCAGGGAAGGAATGATCCGTTCGGCTATATCCAGCAAGTCGATGAACAAGCTCCGCATGAGGATGAGCGACGGCTCATTGTGTTCGACGAGGTAGCTGAACAGCCGGACCGGACGAAACGGCACATCCCCATAGCCGTTGCGATCCATGTCGTATCCCTGATATTCATCCCAGTAGTTCTCCCGGAACGTGCTGTAGCTTGCGCGGCTGTTTGTGGCAACAGCAAAGGAGTTGCCGATGAAGTTGTTCCTGGTGATGGTATTATTCTCCGAGTTGGCCATGATCTTGACGGCCCATCCGTTTTCGACGAAGGCGTTCCCTTCCACATTTACCCGGTTCGACCCCTCCGAATACAGCCCGGTAGTATTGCGATAAAAGCGATTGTTTAAAACGTCGCTATCCGTGATGTCTTTCAGAAGCAACCCGTAGGCGGCGCTCCCCCAGTTCAGTTCAAAGCGGTTCTGGATCATGAGCACGTTCTTCGTATACATCACGGCTACGCCGGCGTCATTATCCTTGAACAAGTTGTTCTGGTACCTGCACCGGTCGGAGAACATGAAGTGCAGGCCGTACCGCAGGTTGCTCTCGCTGTGGTTGCCGATGATTTCGCTATCCTCCACGAACTCGAAGTATATACCGTCGCGGTGCCGGTATATTTCATTATCGGCGATGAGGATGTTGCGGCAATACCACAGATGAATGCCGTTGCCCGACTGCGATTCCGACAGCTTCTCGCCCCGGATGCTATTGCCTGTAATCCGGCAATACGAAGCCTTTGCGAGGTAAATGCCGAAGAAGGTGTTCTCAAGCCTGTTATCGGCAATTACGCAGTGGTGCGCTCCGTCCACCTTTACCGCCGCCTGATCCTCAACGAAGCTCGTCCCTACGTTGCGCAGCGTCAGCCCCCGTATTTCCACGGAGTCGGCAACGACCGTAATGATCTGGCGCTCCCCTTCTCCATCGAATACGGGGTACCCTTCGCCCACGATCCGGACCCGTTTGTCAACCCGAATGGTAGGCTCCCGATAGACGCCCGGTTTCACTACGATCCGTGCACCGGGCCGGGCCACCGCAATCGCCTTCGTCAACGTCCGCACCGGGCCTGAAGGGTCCACTACGATGTCCTGTGCTGCGGCGCTGCTGCAGGAAAGCATCAGAGCAATCGCCCACATCGCCCCATCCGTGCGCATCCGATACCGGACTCCGGCGCGACTCATCGGAGCGAGTCCCGGAGGGTTTCGGTCGCGGGCGCCTGCCTCGGCGGTCCTTCGCTCCATTCCCGTTTCACCAGGTCGAGGACCTCTTCCCATGTGAGGATGCGTCCGGAAAATGCATTTCGGATCTGATCCGGCGACATAGCCGGGCTAAACGCCGTCAGATTGAGCCCCATAGGGCTGCGGATCTGCTCGCTTCGGAGAAAATGCACCCCGTTTGCCGCAACGAGGGCATCAGGCCGGTCGAACGGCGTCACCCACAGTGACCCATCCGACGTACCGGCATCGTTCTCCTGCACGTACGCCGCCATACATTCGATGGAATCGAACGTATGCGTTTTTCCTTTCGCCGTTACGATTTCAGCGCCGAAGCGTGGGTCGCTGATGACCATTTTACAGTGAGCGCAGCTTTCCTCTCCGTACCGTATGGGTCGCGGCTCGCTGGAACACCCGGTTGCCGTAATAAAGAAAAGAGAAGCCAACACCCAGCGCATCACAGTATACCTTACATGCCGGCGGTGTTGTCGGTGGAGGTGCGGCTTTCCTTGCGAGTGCGAAGGAACTCGTATACCGAAAGCCCCATCCCTGCGCTTAGCGATACGAACGCCATCCACCCGCCTATGGCCGGCCACGAATGTGCGGTAAAGTTGAGCAGTTTCTTGGACCCGATGACGGGCGGCTGGTAGGTCATGCCAGGTATCTTGATGATGGCATGAGGGTCGAGGTCGTGTCCGTAATCGTATCCCCAACTGTAGAAATCGTACAGACCTACCAGGGCGACGATGAGGAACAACGCGGTCCAGGTGTACAGCATCCATTTTTTTCCGCCCAGCGCCGCCGCCAGGCCCAGCACGACGATCCCAACGATGATCCAGGGCATGAACCGGAGTTCGGGAATCGTATCCGGCTCGATCACTTTCATCCCGATGTAGTGGTTCAGGCCGTTGATGTTCTGAAGGTCATTTTTTTCGACGCCCGTAACGGTGTCGATCCAGATATACATTCCCAAACCCTGCGGATACTGAGGCGCTTCCAATCTCACTTTCCACATCGGCAGAACGAACAGGGCGAGTAAAAGCAGCGAGCCAAGCGCCAGGATAATTCTCGAACGACCGGTCATGATCATTACCTGAAATGAGCCGGGCAGGCCGCGACCCGCCCGGCTCGCTTCATTGTTTCATTGTGCCTGCGGAGCGCCCGGACGCGCCGGGGCGGCTGCCTGTGGTCCGGGCACGGGAGCCCCGAGGCTCGAGGCGAGCGGCACGTTCGAGCCGGGCGGCGATACGCGAATGTACCCCTGCATCTCCTGATGGAGCGCAGAGCAGAAATCGGTGCAGTAGAACGGGTAGATTCCGGGCTTCTTCGGCACCCAGGCCAGGGTGCGGGTCTGCCCCGGCATGATGAGCAATTCGGCGTTGTTATTCCCGAGCACCGCGAACCCGTGCGGCACGTCCCAGTCCTGCTCCAGGTTCGTGACGTGGAACAACACGGAATCCCCTACCTGTATTCCCTCGATGTTGTCCGGGGCAAAGTGGCTCCGGATGGCGGATATCTGCGCATGGACTACTCTGCCCTGCCGGGATACGCCCGTCGCCTGTTCGTTCTTGACACCATACCGGCTATCGTTGTCCATGATGTCATAGATTTTCAATTGCTTGTCCATGATCAGTTCGGCCGGCAACGCCTGAGCGTAATGCGGCTCGCCGAGAGTCGGGAAGTCGAGCAGCAACTTCATCTTGTCCCCGCTGATGTCGATGAGCTGAGCCGAGTGCGCCAGCTCCGGGCCCGTAGGCAGGTACCGGTCCTTCGTAATCTTGTTCATCGCCACGAGGTACTTGCCCCAGGGTTTGCCGCTATCCCCGCCGGGTATCATCAGGTGGCCCACCGAGTAATAGACCGGTATCCGGTCGAGCACTTTGCACGTCTCCACCTCCCACTTTACGACCTCCGACGAAATGAACATGGTCGTGTAGGCATTGCCCCGCCCGTCGAATTCGGTATGCAGTGGCCCGAGGCCCGGCTCCGGCACTTCACAATGCATCACC
Organism: uncultured bacterium; assembly: GCA_965365445.1. Classification (GTDB taxonomy): domain Bacteria; phylum Bacteroidota; class Rhodothermia; order Rhodothermales; family DASSAV01; genus CBDUBS01. The sequence continues at coordinate 17,499 of CBDUBS010000032.1, forward strand.
GCTTCGTAGTTCAGCACCGGGATGCCCTGTATCTCGGCGGCGAAGCTCCGGTTTTCGATGGCCTGGAGCATTTTGCGGTACGAGTGCACCGGTACTACGGTCGCCAGCTTACCCCCGGCGGCGATGAACTGCCCCGTAGGATCCACGTCTACACCATGCGGCGATTTGGGTGTGGGTAGAAAGTAAATCATGCCGGGGCAATCGGTCGGCTGAAGCATCCGGACCCCCGACTTCACTTCCGACCGGGCTTCGTGGCTCGGGTCGTAGTAGTTATGGTAGTACTCGCCCGGCATCATGGCGCCCGCTCCGCTGGTAACGCATTCCTCCGCCCGGCGCCAGTTTACGGCTGCAATGAAATCCTTGTCGTTCTGTGAGGCGTTTACTTCCAGCAGCGTATTCGCCTGCTCGGTATTGTAGCTCGTAAAGAACGACCATCCCTCCGATTCGCCCCGCCCCGAATGCGACAGGTCATAGTTGTAGCCGGGCACCATAATCTGGAACGCAATGTCCATCTGCCCCTCTTCATTCGCCCGTATGAACGACAGCGTACCGGAGAATTGCTGTTTGTACTCCGAAATCGGCACGTCCTTGTTCGGTATGGGCACGCTGAACCGGGTGGCCCCTACCAGGTACTCCGAGTTCGAGGTAATGAACGGCGAGGCATGGTTGCCGGCCGCATTGGGTATTTCCAGAATCTCCGTCGTCTCGAAGGTCGTGAGGTCTATCCGCGCTACACGAGGGGTGTTGTTCCCGTTGAGAAATATCCAGCGCCCATCCGGCACGCCGTTCGTCATCGATAGCTCCGGGTGGTGGGCGTCGTCCCACGGTATGAATCCGTGTGTCGTTTGCAGCAGCTTTTTCGTCTCCTCCGAATACCCGTATCCGTTTTCCGGATGGACTGAAAACACGGCCACCTGCTTCAACAACCGCCCCGACGGCAATCCGTACACGAGCAGCTGCCCGCTGTATCCGCCGGAGAGGAACGCGTAGAATTCATCGTATTCTCCCGGCGGCACGTACACCGCCTGGGCCGCATCGGCCACACCTGCCTGTCGGGTGCCGGTGGTGCGGCACGCAAAAACGAGGGTGATGGCCATGATAACCAGAGCCACACCGATGTAAGTAGGTCGAATCGTGATGGGTGACATAGAGCGCCTTGTGTGATGGTGTGAGTGAGGGAAAGGGCCGGCGCTACGGATCAGGGCGTCGTTTCCGCGGCGCCCCCTTCACCGGCCGGGGCCGCGCCCGCTTGCTCGTGCGCCTGACGTAAATATTCGAGTACGGCGCGCGCCTCTTCTTCCTTGAGATTCTGATTCGTCATGATCGTCCCATACTCGGCCTGCAACTGCTTCACATCGGGATGCTTCATCAGCATACCCTCGGGATTCAGGATCATGTTCATCACGAATACCGGATCGCGGCGGACCGTTACGTCAGCCAGAGGCGGCCCGATATAGCGCGAATCGAGATGATGGCATACGGTGCACCGCGTTTCGAATATCTGTTGCCCCTCGGCGGCCATGGCGGCATCGATGGGCCCCAGATCGACTTCCTTTACCGGACCGATATCAGCGGCCGTTGCGACTCCTCCGGCCTCGGCGCCGGCGTTCTCCGCTTCTCCCCCTTCCGAACCGCCGCATCCTGCCGCACCGAGGGCCAGTATCAGGAAGGCAACCACTACGTTATTCCGAATCGTCTGCATAGAATCTTTACCACGGATAATGGATGGAAAATCGGCTACCGCATGTAAACCGCGACGTAGCCGGTCGATTCTTCGGAATACACAGTGACATAAAGAACGGTTCGACAGAAGGAGCGCCCAATGAGCCGGTATTATCGGGTATGGCGCGTTTTTCACCTTTTGGGTCCATTGATGAAAGCGCCGCCGCCAGGCCCGAATGATGTCGCCCTATTTGTGAGTCTGCGACCCCTCTATGTTATTTCGGACAAGGTTGTCTGTCAATAGACTTTCCTTTCCGCTCCACGAATTGCTGTGCAGAAACGAAGAATTTTCGAAGCCCAGTACACGCCGTTCACCATCCGGTGTAATGCGTTCAGGGTGCTCCCTTTAGCATGGGGTAAGGATTCACGGGGGGGCCATCCCAGAATTGAAGGGTGTCCTCCACCGTCCATAGTGCGAAATGGAGATGCGTGTTGCCGGGGACCGCGTTGCCGGTATCCCCCACATACCCGAGGATGTCGCCCCGCCTGACGAACGCTCCTTCCGTTAACGTCGGGGCGTACCCATCCAGATGGGCGTAGTACAGTATCAGCCCGTCCCTGCCCTGTTGATAGATGGTTTTGCCTCCTTTTTCGGAAAGGAACAACCGCAGGATGCGCCCGTCGGCGGCGGCGAGCACAGGCGTTCCCCGGGGGGCCATAATGTCGATGGCGTCGTGCACCCGGTTCTCGGAGCGGGCATCCGTAAAGGTATCCTGAAGGTCATCCGCCGCCACCCCGGCCACAGGGATGAGTAGTCGGCCCGCCGGGGTCGGTGCAGTGGGCGGCGGCAGCGGATCGACGGCCGGCGCCGCCGGGCCCGGCGTCGGAAGTACAATAAGGGTATCCGGGGCTTGCGGAGCAGCCCCTTCGAGCGTTCGCTCGCTCTCGCCGGTACAGGCGGCAAGCAGGATCAGTAGCGGTATCACCCTCATCGAATTCCTCCGTGCAGAGGAACTACCAACCCTGTCTTCTGCCGAATGATCGGACCGGATGATGGATATTACACCGCTGGAACAGGCCTTCAATGAAAAAGGCCTCCGCGATTCATCGCGAAGGCCTTTTGGCGGAGCGGAACACGGGGCTCGAACCCGCGACCTCAACCTTGGCAAGGTTGCGCTCTACCAGCTGAGCTAGTTCCGCCTGTGGCAGGACTAATATGATACACATTCCATCCTCGATCTGTCAATACTATATGCCACTTTCATATAAACTCATCCGGAAGCGCATGGCTCACTTTTCCCGGCTTCGTTACCGGGAGATTGCTATCATATGACGGTCATTTTTCTGCACGACAACTTCCCCACCGCATATGGAGTCAACCTACGGCGCCTTCGGACTGGTGTTCTCCTCCGACATTCCTTTGCCTGAACTGGAACCGGCAACAGGGGCCGCCGACGTTTGCATTCGGCGAGCGCCCCTTGCAACCGTATCGGAGGAGGATGGATGCATCGAGGCCGGTACGGAGCATTTTCTGTTTCAGTGGCGGGAAGCCGGACGGTTTCTGGTGAGCCGGGGAGAAATACTCGTCGACGCCGGTCCGGACGCGCCCCCGGAGACGCTGCGGAAGTTTTTGTTAGGCCCCGTCATTGCCGCTGCGGTACACCAGCAAGGGTACCTCGTATTCCACGGGAGCGCTACGCGGGTCGGGGAAGCCGCCGTGCTGTTCTTCGGAGATTCCGGCAAGGGTAAATCGACCACGGTGGCGGGTCTGCTCGCACGGGGGCACGCTCTACTGGCCGACGACATCGTGGCTGTTCGTATGGGGGATGCGCCGATGGTCGTGCCGGCCTTCCCGGAAATCAACCTGTGGAACCGGGTTGCCGAAGCCGTGTCCTTCGAAGGAACAGCGGTTCGGGCGGAAGCCGGTCGGGATAAACAGGCGTATCGAGTCGAACAGCGATTTGCCCGGGAGGAAGCGCCCCTCGTGGGCGTGTACTACCTCGACGTGGCCGGTTCGGTCGGCGTCGAGCCGCTGGCCGCCGGGGAGGCCCTGACAAGGCTATTCGACAACTCGTTCGGTCCCCAGTTGCTGCGGTCGGGCTCTCATGCCGGAACGTTCGGAAAGTGCGCGGCGCTGGCGGGCCGGGTGGCGTCCAGGCGGCTGTTGCGAACCGCCGACCTGGCCGAATTGCCGGCCCTGCTCGAACTGGTCGAGAACGACGTAACGGATCTGGCGCGAAAAGGGGCCGACCTGCCCGGAAAGTAGTCGGCCCCCGTGGCTGCCTCGCCGCTTCGCTATTCGGCGGCGATGGTCTCGATCGCTCCGAATCCGAGCTCTTTCAAACCCGGCTCGATCTTGGCCCGATCCCCGACGACGACCCAGACGATGTTCTCAGGCCTGATTACCTTTCCGGCCGTCGTGTTGACTTCCGAAAGGTTGAGTGCATGTATGCGCTCGCCGTATTGCTCGTAATAGTCGTCGGGAAGATCGTTCGCCACGATCTGGGTGATGCTTGACGCCACACTGCGGTTGGTTTCCCATCGGCCCGGAAGGGAAAGCGTCAGGCTGCGGCGCACGCGGTCCAGTTCGTCGGCGGTCGCCGGGCGGTCGGTCGTGATGCCGCGAAGCTCTGCGGCTATCTCCTGTACCGATTCCTTCGTTTTGTCGCTCTGCACAGGGCTGAAAACGAAGAAGGGCCGCTGCCCCCGGGCGTTATACACAAGGCTCTGCGCCCCGTAGGACCAGTGCTTATCCTCCCGCAGGTTCATGTTGATGCGGGATGTGAACGAGCCGCCCAGGATTTCGTTGACCGCTTCGATGGCTATTTCCTCGGGCGTACCGGCCGGAGGAGCGACGTGGCCGGCAAATATGATCGACTGTTCCGATCCGGGGCGATCTATCAGATAGATGGTCTGCTTATCCCGGTGCCTGACTTCCGCCAGGTTTTTTCTGGGAACGTCCGACGGTTTCCACCCGGCAAACAGGCGCTCCAGTTTGGAACTGAGCTCCTCCATGGTTATGTCGCCCACGGCAATGAGCGTGGCGTTGTTCGGACGGAACCAGGTTTCGTGAAACCGCTGAAGGTCGCTCCGCTCGATTCCCTGTATGGCCTGCTCGGTACCGGAACCGGTAAGCGGAACGTTGTAAGCATGCCCTTCACCGTACAACAGCTTCGGAAATACCCGTAGACCCATTTGCATGGGCGTTACTTTTTCTCGTCGTATTCGCGCGAGTTGTTCCTGCTTTAGCCGTGCGAGGTCCGATTCGGGAAACGATGGATTGAGCACGACGTCGGCAAACACGTCGAGCGACGGATCGAGCTGTTCTTCGAGTGCCGAAAGATTGACCATAGAAAAGTCGAGGTTCGAACCGGCATCGAGACTCGCTCCCAGGGCCATCAGATCATCGCTGATTTCGAGCGCGCTCCGGGTTTTCGTCCCTTCGTCCAGCATGTTCATCGCCAGGCTCGCCGTGCCGGGCGCGCCGAACTGGTCGGAAGCAAATCCTGCATCGAACATGAGGGTCAGGTTGACCATGGGAACCGACGGCCGTTCGGCTACGATGAGCGTCATGCCGTTGGATAGCTTCCGGCGCTCGAACGCCGGAAAGCGAACGTCCGGAGGCGTTCCGGGGGCGGGTATCTGCGAGCGGTCCGCTCCTACGGCAACCGGTTTGCCTTCTTCGAACGGATGCACTTCGAGTACATATACGCCATCGGAAAGCCACTCCGAGGCAACCTTCTTCAGATCGGCCGGCTTGGCCTGCCGCTTATCGGCGAGCTTTTGCTTGTAGGCATCGGGGCTGCCTCCCATAACGAAACTCTCTGCCAGAATGTCGGATTTGCCGCCGAACCCGCCGATTCGCTCGCTGCCCCTGATGAAGGAGGCATGGTCGGCGGTGCGCACCTTCTCCAGTTCGTTCGAGGTCGGTCCTTCCGCCATAAACCGCTCCAGTTCCTCCCGGATGGCGACTTCGATAGGAGGCAGCGCCTGACCCGGGCGGGCCGTAGCGGTAATCATGAACTGGCTGCCTATCTCGCCGGTAGATACGAAAGCGGAAACGTCGGTGGCCTTTTGTTCGTCGTACACGAGCCGTTTGTACAAACGCGACGTTTTTCCGCGCGTTAAAACACCCGCTACGAGTTCGAGGAGGTGGGCGTCCCTGGAAAACGCCTCCGGCACGTTCCAGACCATATATAACCTGCCCTGAGGCACCCGGTCCTCGAGAACCTGGCGCTGTTCGCCGGTCCGCCGGGCTACCCACGTCTGGTGATGGGAAATCGGCGGGCCGGGAGGGATGTCGCCGAAGTACTTCGTGACTTTCTGCCGGGCCGTTTCCACATCGATGTCTCCGGCGAGCACCAGCACGGCGTTGTTGGGGCCGTAATAGGTCTTGAACCACTCGTGTACGTCCTCCAGGGAGGCCGCATTCAGATCGTCCATGGACCCGATAACCGTATGGGCATACGGATGGCCTTCGGGGTAAACGGCCTCGGTAATCAGGTTCCAGACCTTTCCATACGGCTGGTTCTCTCCCTGGCGCTTTTCGTTCTGCACCACCCCCCGCTGCTCGTCGAGCTTCTCCTGCGTTACGGCGCCGAGTAAATGGCCCATGCGGTCGGATTCCATCCAGAGGGCCACGTCGAGCGCGGAGGTCGGGACGTTCTGAAAATAGTTGGTCCGGTCCTCGTTGGTGGTCCCGTTGAGATCGGTTGCCCCGATCCGTTCAAGCACCTGAAAGTAATCGTCGTCGTTGTTCTCGGTGCCGTTGAACATCAGGTGCTCGAACAGATGCGCAAACCCCGACCTTCCCTCCGGCTCATTTTTCGATCCGACATGGTACCAAATATTCACCGCCACGATGGGGGCCTTATGGTCCTCGTGCACCAGGACGGTGAGGCCATTATCCAGTACGAATTGCTCGTATGGAATGTGCACGTCGGAATCCTGCGCCCGGAGCGTTCCGGTGGTTACAAAAAGCAGTCCTGTCAGGAACAGCGTAAACGTTTTACTCATGGCCGTGACTCGTTGAAATCCGGTGTTTAAGTGATGGGCGGTCCGGAAGGCGCCTTTCATCTGCACGACTCCCGATCGGTTCATAGGCCGGTACGCGGCAGACTCATCCGATACGCGTTGGAGAAAAAGCTACTGCCTATCTGCCGAAAAAAACCATACCCGTAGATAATAGATCGTCAGGCCGGCCCGAAGTTGCTTCGGAGGAGTTCCTCCCACAGGTATGGGCGGTATATATACGGACCGGCGTGACCGGCCGCCTCATGGCTTAGCCTGTCCGCCTGTTCTGTATGGGCTGTTTCCCGAGCATCTGAAATGCTTCCTCCACCGAGGAGGCAACCTCCACGGGCCAGGGCAGAATCGCTTTATACAACCGGGACAGGATGACGTGCGTTTCTCCCCGCGCCACTATAATGGACCGACCGCCGCCGATCTGCTCCTTGAGGCTCTCCGCGAGTTGTCCATATTCCTGCACGTCGGGATACTCCACCACGAGACCTTGTATGGCCGTTTCATCCCAGATCCTGTCGTAGCCGGTTTTCCAATCCGGATCAGCTACGAGATCCCTCAATGCTATGATGAAGTCCTTTCCGTCGGCGTCGCCGGTAAACGTAAGGATGGCCAGTTCATGTTCGGGATACACACGGCAGGTAAAAGGCATAGAACAGACTTTATCTCAAGTAACAGGTAAACATAGCGTAGTGAATACGACTGAATCGTTCGATGGATGCAGCAGTGGTCGATTTTTTGTACTCTCCATTACGCCGTAAACAGGATTCGGACTTTGCGCCCTGGTAAAGCGCCCGGACTGATGCCGCTCCGTCGTGTTTCCGAGATCATCGGCTGGATGAAGTCACCTCCGGCCGTCCAATTGGTATGTGCCGAGCGTTGTATTCGAACAAGGGAGAAGCCACCATGAGGCACTACGCACCCACCGGCCCGGTTATCCGGCTACGGAAACACTTATCGATTATGCGATGAAGGAGGTTCCCCAGACGAACTTTACGCGCCGCTCGACGTATTATTGGATTGATTGTTTCTAACGGCTGACAAAACGAAGATCGCACATACCTTATGCCGACCTCACAAGATACCAGCACGAGTATTAACGACCAGCTCGTCGCGCTCATCCGGCTCCAGCACATCGATACGCAGATAGATCAGATAAAAAAGCTGCGCGGTGACCTGCCGGATGAGATTCACGATCTGGAGGATGAAAAAGCCGGTCTGGAAACCCGTATTCGGAAATTCAGGCAGGACCTTCAAGATAGCGAAGCCGCTCATCGACAGGCCGAGCGCGACATCAAGGACGGCGAGTTACAGATAAAACGGTACGAAGAGCAACAGCTCCAGGTGCGCAACAACCGGGAATACGACGCCCTGACGAAAGAAATCGAGGCGCAGCGGCTACGCATCCAGGAGGCGCAGGCCAAGATCGAAGAAGTGGCGCTATCGACACCGGAGCGGGCCCGATCGATCGAAGAAGCCGAAACGCGCTTCAAGGAGATGGACGATATTCTGGCATCCAAACAGGATGAGTTGAACGAAGTCCTTGAGGACACCAAACAGGAGCAGGCCGAGCTCGAAGCGTTACGCAAGCAGGCCGAGACGGCCGTAGACAGCCGTTACCTGCGGGCGTACGAACGTCTGCGCGGGCGCATGAAGGACGGCCGGGCCGTCGTGCCGCTGGAGCGAGGCGCTGCCGCCGGCTTTGCCGTGCCTCCGCAGCGCCAGGTGGAAATCCGGCAGCGGCTGCGCATCGTAGCGTGCGAGCACACCGGACGCATCATCGTGGATAGCGAGTTGTTTCAGGAAGCGCTCGAAGGAATGAAGGCTTCGTCGCAGGAACCCGCGGAATGACCCTGCGACGGGTGACGATATACCGGCCGGATCATCGCGCTCCGCTCGACGGGGTGAGGAAAGTCCGAACACTACAGGGCGCCGTGCTTCCTAACGGGAAGGAGCTCCGGATACCGGGGCTACAGCAAGTGCAACAGAAAGCAAACCGGCCCGGTTCGCCGGGTTACGGGTGAAATGGTGGGGTAAGAGCCCACCAGCGTTCCGAGCGATCGGGGCGGCTGGGTAAACCTCACGGAGTGCAAGGCCAAACAGCTCCCGCTTCGTCGCCCTCCGCGCGGCGAAATAGGGCGGCCCGTCGAAGGGAGCGGGTAGGCTGCTTGAGACTGCCGGTGACGGCAGCCCCAGATAAATGATGATCCCCCGCCCGGGCGTGCGGCAGCCCTCGCGGATGGACAGAATTCGGCTTACAGGTCGGTATGGCCGCAAAAAGGGCAGCCCGGTATTCCGGGCTGCCCTTCTTAATGCCGTAAAAATCGAATCTACCGCTGCGGTGTCGTCTCCGAAGGTGCATCGGCGCCGGGCGGGGTAGCCGGATTGGCCTGGCCCTGCTCGGGAGCCGGTCCGGGAGGCGGAGTGACCGGCGCCTGCCCCTGCCCGGCGGGCGGAATCGCAGGGACCGCCTGCTCTGTCTGGCCCGAACGCGCCCGCTGCTGAATGACGCTTTCTTGCTGAACCGTGCCCCCTATGAAAAAGTTCGTAAGGATGCACAACACGATGAAAGCGGACGACAAAACCCAGGTGGCTTTTTCGAGCACATCGGGTGCCTGGCGCGTGCCGAGGATCTGTGTGGTGCCGCCTGCGGCGATCCCGGCCAGCCCGCCGCCCTTGCCGCTCTGCACCAGTACGACCAGCGTGAGCAGAAGCGCGATCAGGGCAATGAGAATCACGATAAACGTAAACATGATAAATCGGATTGATAATGCTGCGCGTAAAAAAATAAAGTACGGCGAATCAGGACGGATAACAAGATGGTTCAGCGAACGCTGGTCCGCTCGCGCCGGATATGCTTACGGGCATAAACGAGCGCCAGCACCGTCTTCATGTCGAGAATCTCCTTTCGTTCGACCATTTCCATTACTTCTTCAAACGGGAAGCGCACTACGTCCATCGTTTCCCCCTCCGACAAATTGCGCGTGCCTTCTCGAAGGTCCTCGGCCAGATAGAAGTGTATGACCTCGTTGCTGTATCCTACGGCGGGATAAAAAGCTCCCAGCGACGTGAGCCGTCCGGCAACCCATCCGGTTTCTTCTTCCAGTTCGCGGGCGGCAACGTCCTCGGGCCGCTCGTCCGGGTGGTCCAGCTTGCCGGCCGGCAGTTCGAGGAACGTACGGCGGGGCGGATAGCGAT
>CBDUBS010000033.1:0-27337 GCA_965365445.1 uncultured bacterium
GGTCCGGGTCGTCGGTGATTACCATGCCGCCGTCGCCGCCGGTAGTCATGTGCTTCGAGCCCTGGAAGCTGAACGAGGCCGCGTGCCCGATGGTCCCCACCAGGCGGCCCTTGTAAGTGGATAGCACGCACTCGGCATCGTCCTCGATGACGGTCAGGTTGTGCTCGAGGGCCAACGCCATGATCGGGTCGAAATCCACCGGCAGGCCGAACACGCATACAGGAATGACGGCGCGGGTGAACTCGGTAATTTTCGCTTCGACGCTCGCCGGATTGATGTTGTACGTCGCCGGATCGCTGTCGGCGAACACCGGGACGGCCCCGCACTGGACAACGACGAAAGCCGTGGCCGCCATGGTGCACGTCGGTACGATGACCTCGTCGCCCGGACCTGCGCCGGCCGCCAGCAAACAGGAAAGCATCGTCCCGGAGCCCGAGTTGTGCGCGATGGCATAGCCCGCGCCGAATCGGTCGGCGAAGGCCTGTTCGAACCGTTTCAGCATTCCCGCCGACTCGCGGTTACCGAACCCGTCGTCCAGGACTTCGTTCATGTATCGCCGGTCCGCCTCCCCGCAGCGGTTGGCCGGCAAACGGGCGAACAGGGAATCGGCGTCCTGAGTGGTAAGGGTCTCGATCATGGGGTACGAACACCGGAATTGGCCCCCTGTATCGGGTTCCGGAATAGCCCATTGGGGCGGCTCCAGTGGATGAGGGCGACATATACGCTGTTGTCGGCTCCGTAGCCCGCGGAAGTGGGCTGCATTCGTTCGGCCACGCTTACCAGCGTTGTCCGCTCGTCCAGATGGGTTACGGCGAAATTGCCCAGCCGGGCGCCGCGCTCGGGGATGACCACGCGTTCCGTGGTTCGGATTACCCGCAGGCTTGCCGGGTCCACCTGAGCCATGAAAAGCGGCGCACGGTGCCGGAAAACATGGTCGTTGTTGGCGCCGCGACGGGTATAGATGAGGAACAGGCCATCCGAATGAGCTGCCCAGTGGGCCTGCGTGTTGTAGGAGCCCAACTCGGAGCCGTCATCGAAACGCCACGGAACCGGCTCCCCATAGAACAGGCCGTCGTCGCTTACGGCGACATAGGCCCGGTCGTTGTTGCGAAGGGTGAGATAATACCTCCCTCCGAAAAAAGTCACCGAAGGTTCGCCCATCCCGCGCCCGGAAGAAACCGTATGCTCGGAGCCGTGGGTTACGTACACCAGCGAGTCGCCCACCAGCCTGACCCTGGCTACGGTTGAAACGTTCAGTTCGTCGTCTCCGGCGTGCTCGGCAGCCCGGACATAGTAGATCGGCAACAGGATGTCGCCGTCGGGCAGGTCGAGGCGCTGGGTGCATCCGGCGTTCGGGTTGAGCAGCCTCGCTCCCGAGCGGTCCCTCTCCGGGAAGGCCACCATACGGGGCGGCGACCAGGTTCGGGCGGCAGGGTCGTATACGGTGTACCCCGTCCGTCTGCCGGTCTCCTTGTCGTCGCCGGGGAGGGTGAGGTCGTACAGGAACAGCTTGCCCGTAGCCAGAAGCTCTCCGGAGGCCCGGTGCCAGCCCGGCACCAGATCGCTGATGGCCTGCTCGGTCGTGTCGCTCGTACGCTGCCGGGCCAGGTTCGGGATGCGTTGAGGCTGCGTCCACGTCTGCCCCCGGTCCGGGCTGTACGCAGCGTATACGTCGCCGTAATCGTCCACTCCCCGGGTGAAGTTTTCGGACATCGTCACCACGAGCGTCGGCGCGGGCTCCTGAATGACGCCAACGAAGGCTTGGGTCCATTGAAACCCCCGGGTGGAATCGAACCCGCTGCGCACTGTGACGCGCTCCAGACGGTAGTCGAGGGGAGAGGGGTTCTCGCTGCGGGAGAGCGCGCACCCGGCAAGCAGCAGCGGGGCAAACCATGCTAAAACCCGGTAAAGGCGTTTGCTCATCCTTCACTCCACGACAGCCGGTACAGAGAAACGCCGTATCGTGGCAACTGCACCCCGATCCGGGCGGCGCCCCGGTCGGTGGATAGGCGGTAGGGCGATTCGTACAGGCTCAACCGTCCTGCTTCGTTGAGCCGGTCGCGCAGGGAGTCGGAAAGCGTTTCGGGACGGCCGGCCTCTACCCAGGCAGGGTACGGGTTGCTGTGCCGCTCGTCGATGCGGTAATGATGCACCAGCACCTGACGGGCGGGGAGGTGGTCCACTTCGAGCAGCACCTCTGTCGGTTCGGCCGATACATCGTCGTCGTGGTAGTTCCAGAGCAGGACCGACACCGTATCGTCGTCCCGTGACGCCATCGCGTCGATGTCGGGGCGGCCGCGTACGCTTTCGTCGAGCACCTCCCGCAGGGGCACGCCCGAGCCGGCTATGGTCAGCTCCCTTCCGGTCATCAACCCCAGCATCCGGAATCCATTCAGGATCGCCTTGCCTACGCCGTGGGTGGCAAGCTCCCGGAAGCCGGCAAAAGCCGGGCCCGGCTCGAACTGGAACGCCCATGAAAGCACGCCTTCCAGCCGCAGGTCGTAGTGCCGGGCCAGCTGGTTCAGCTTGTGATAGGCCGAGATCATGTAGGCGGGGTACAGAGAGCCCTGACGATACGCCCCTTCCGGTTTCATGGCAATGCTGAAGGCCGCCGTTCCGTCCGGGTCGCTTTCGCCCAGGTATACCGGCAGTCCGGCCGCTTCCGGGAACTCCCGGATGATGGCAAAAGCGCGGTCCGTCCGTCCGATCTGGCGCTGCATGTTCATCTGCACCCGGCCATCCACCAGGGTGGGTTGGCCCTTGGTATGCACCGCCACGAAATCCAGCGGGCTGCCGGTGCGGCCGGTAGCGAAATTTTTCCCCCGCAGGGCGTGTTCCAGAAAGCCCCGCAGGTAGGTGGCGCCCTTCGGCGCATCCTGTCCGAGTTGGGGCGAGGTCGTGTGCGGGCCGCCGAAGCGGGCCGCCGGCAGCACGCCCTTTACCGCGTCGGCGGAGTAATCGTACAGCCGGAGGAACTCCTCCAGGTTTCCCTGCCAGAACCCGATGTCCGGTTCATTCCAGGCTTCCCAGAGCCAGCTTTCCACCTCCTGCCGCCCATACCGCTCGGCCGCGTGCCGTGCGAAAGCGTCCACCAGAGCGGCCCACTTGCGGTAATCCTTCGGAGGGTGCGAAAACCCGACGTCGGCCACGTCCTGGTCGGGCCACTGCATCCGGTACGGCTCCGTTTTGACGCTCAGGGCCTGCGGCATGAATCCGAGTTCCACATACGGCCTGACGCCGTGCGCCCGGTACTGGTCGAACACCCGGTCTACATGGGTCCAATCGTACACCGGGGTTCCGTCGGGGCGCTCGGTGTAAGCGTTCGTAGGGGTGAACTTCAGCCCGCTGTGCGCCGGGTCGCCGGAGGTGAACAGGTGATGCGCGCGCAGGTACGGCGCTACCGGGCTCAGGGCGCTCAGGTCGCCGAGCAACTTTCGCCCGTTCGGCGTATCGGCCCACAGCATTTCGTCGTGGCCGAAAAAGGCCCAGGCGTAGGAAAGAGGCGCCCCCTGTGCTGCAGCGTCCACCCGGATGTGCGTTTCTTCTCCTAACGACACCGCTCCGGCGTTCCGGACGGCCAGACCGGCCCCAAGCAGGGCGGCCGAGCCGGCTAGGAACTTCCGGCGGCTTATACCGGAGGAGCAGGCTTTGGCCGATCGGCCTTTATCGATATGATCCATGAAATGGTTAATGAAGGCGGTTAATGCGATGTTACGTCATTCGGCGGACATTGCCGGGTCGTGGTCAACTATCCCGCTCGCTCCGGGGAGCAGACGCCCCGCCCGGTCACCATGTCGTTGCCGGGCGGGGCCGTCCGCTATCGGAGATGTTTAATGATAAGCTACCGGGCGCCGGTGTCCCAGCCGGGGTTTTGCGTGAGCTCAGGGTTCCGGTCGATGGCATTCTGCGGAATCGGCATGAACCGGTACCGGGGCTCCAGCGGGAAGATTTCCTTGACGTAGGCCGTCTGCGAGGCGTTGTTTTGCCCCAGTTGCATGTGCGCCTCGAGGCGCTTCTTGAACCACGTCCAGTTACGGATGCTGTCGTACCAGCCCCAGCCTTCCATGATGAACTCCTTGCGCCGTTCCACGAACACCGAATCCTTGAACTGGGCGTAGCTCAGGCCCGGCGTCAGGTCGGGCAGAGAAGCCCGGGAGCGTACGGTGTTGATGGCGGCATAGGCTTCCCCGGTGGGGGCTTTGGCCGCCTCGTTGGCGGCTTCCGCCAGCGAGAGCAGTACGTCGGCGTAGCGCAGCAGCACGAAGTTCTGGTTGTCGCCCGTACCGATGTCGATGTCGTCGATGTATTTCCAGACGGCCGGACCGTCCGTAACGTACCCGTCACCCTTTACGTTGTTCGGGTCGAAGCGGACGAGCTTGTTCGATCCGGCCAGGGTGCACTCCATCACGAACTGCTGCATCCGCTGATCCGTTTTCTGGAACGACAGGAAATAGTCGAGTGTGGCATGGAAGTCGGAGAACTGCCTACGCCCCATGGTGCAGCCGCGCGGGGTCATCCAGCCGGAGAGGTTCATACGGGAATTGGTGCCCGTTATGCCGGTGAAGTCGAATACGATCTCGGCGTTGCGCTCTTCTTTATAGTACGGCCACAACCGACTCAGGCTTATCAGCTGGTATTGCCCGCTGCCCTGCACCTGCTTCAACAAATCAACTGCCTTCTGAAAGTCGGCGGTGCTGCCGATGCTTTTGGCGACCATCGGGTTGCCGCTTTCGTCCAGGGCCAGGGCGCCACGGGTCATGTAGGTTTTGGCGAGCAGCGTCTGGGCCGCCCCCCTGGAGGCGCGGCCGATGTTCATACCGGTATAGGCGCTTTTCAGCGGCAGGATCGCCGCGGCTGCTTCGAGATCGGCGATGATGGCGGCATATACCTCGCTTTGCGGGGCCCGGGCAATGGTCAGGTTATCCAGGCCGCTTGTCGCTTCGAGCTTCAGGGGTACGTCCCCGAAAAGCTGCACCAGGTTGAAGTACGCCAGGGCGCGAAGGAACTTCGCTTCCCCGATGAGCCGGTCCCGAACGGCCGGGTTGAACGTCGCCCCCTCCAGGCCCTCGATGGTGGTGTTGGCCCTGTTGATGGCGAGGTAGAAGATCCGCCAGGCCCCATTCAGGTATTCATGTCCGGAGTCATGTCGGAACGCGTCCAGTTGTCCCTTCGGGTTTGTGCTATTTTGCCGGGTTGTCACCGTTTCAGTCGGGGTCTCCAGCACGAACATAAAGTCTCTGCCGTACAGCGCAGTCGGGTCGATAAAGGTGGAGTAGATGCCGCTCACGGCGGATTCGCCGTCGAGTACGGTTTTGAAAAAATTTTCTGGAGCCACGAAGTCGTAAGGCTGTTCCTCCAGAAAGCCGTCATGGCACCCGGCGGCCAGCGCGAGGCCGAGGAGCAGGGTGAAAGTGCGGATGGATTGGCGCATGGATAGTCTCCGGTGGTATCGAATAGGGGAGTGGATCAGAAGCCGAGGCTGACGCCCAGCGTGTACGAGCGGGCCACCGGGTAGGCCCAGTAATCCAGCCCGGCATTGATCGAGTTTTGCCCGTAGGTGTTCGTCTCGACGTTGAACCCGTCAAAATCGGTGATCGTGAACGCGTTCTGGACGCTGAAGGAAAGCCGGGCCCGCTGCACCTGCGACCCGAGCACCCGTCGGGGCAGCCGGTACGCCAGCTCGATGTTGCGCGCCCGCAGGTACGATCCGCTGCGCAGGTGGGTGTCGTAATAATGGTCGCCGGGGGCTTCCCAGGTGGTTCCGAGTCGGGGCAGCCGTCCCCCGGGGTTGTCTACGCGCCAGTAGCTATCGTATACTTCCTGCGTGATGTTCTGCTGGGGAGTCGACCGCTCGAGTGTCGCCAGGGCGGTGCTAAGGATTTTGTTTCCCGCCACGCCCTGCACGAATACACTCAGTTCCAGTCCCTTGTATCCGATCCGGTTGTTCCATCCGAACAGGTACTTCGGGTGGGGACTGCCGAGCACCGTGCGGTCGTCGGCCGTTATCAGGCCGTCGCCATTGAGGTCCAGGAACCGGCGATCCCCCGGTTTGGCTGTCGCCTGGATAACCTTGACCGTGCCGTCCGCCAGCGTCGTGGTGTGGGCTTGCACTTCCTCGGCGCTCTGGAACAGGCCGTCGGTGCGGTACCCGAAGAACGCGCCGAGCGGTTGTCCTTCTTCCACCAGGCCGCCGGACCACTTACGCAGGTTGTCGGCCTGTTCTCCGAAGAACCGGGCGCTCTCTCCCAGTTCCACGACTTCGTTCTCGTTGTAGGAGAACGTGCCGTCGGTGCGCCAGTACAAATCTCCATCGAGCACGTTGCCGCCGAGCGCCAGTTCGAAGCCCCGGTTATCCACATTGCCCATGTTTTGCAGGGCGGAACTGAAGCCGCTCTCGTAGGGAAGCTGGACGCGCAGCAGCAGGTCCGTGGTGTGCTTGTAGTAGTAGTCGGCCGTCAGGTCGAGCCGCCCGCCGAACAGGCCGATGTCGATGCCCGCATCCACCTGCCGGGTTTTCTCCCAGGTGAGGCCCGGGTTGGCGATGCTCACCGGCACGTACCCGACGACCGGTACGTCGGCGCCGAAGCCGTAATCGACGGTGCCCAGCCGGGCCAGCGACTGGTAGGCCGGAATCTCCGGGTTGCCCGTGAGCCCGACGCTCGCCCGCAGTTTGAGATTCGAGAGCCACCCCACGTTTTGCAGGAAGGGTTCCTCCGAAACGCGCCAGGCCAGGGCGCCGGAGGGGAAAACGCCCCATTTGTCGTCGCCGAAGCGCGAGGACCCGTCCGCCCGGAACGTGAACGTGAACAGGTACCGCTCCAGCAGCGTGTAGTTGGCCCGGCCCAGATAGGAAGCCATGGACCATTTGGAGCGTCCGGACCAGACGTTCGGGCCATTCTCCCTGGCCCCCGCCCCAATGTCGTTATAGCCGGTGGCGTCGGTCACGAATGCGCTGTTGTTGATGCCCTGGTTCTGCAGTTCCTGCACCTGCAACGTGTACCCCACCACGGCATTGAGCCGGTGGTTGGCGTTGAAGGCGTGGTTGAAGGTCAGCGTGTTCTCGTTCAGGTAGTTCTGCCGGAAGAACGTCCGCGCCCAGGCATTGCCGCCGTTCTCGTTGCCCACACGTAGGCCGCGCGGCATATAGGTGTCGTAGTTCCGGTTGTCGATGTCGGCGCCGAGGCTGACGCGCAGCCGCAGGTTGCGGGCCACTTCGTACTCGCCCGCCACATTGCCCAGGAACCGGGTGGCCGTTACCTGATCGTCCAGCAAATCCCGCAGGGCAACCGGGTTTTCCAGGTCGAAGTCCGGGATGGCATCCCACGGCACGTCCTCGCGCTGCCGGATGTAGTTGCCCGCTTCGTCCTGGATGCCGAGCACCGGCAGCATCAGGATGGCTCCCTCGATGATGTTGTTGCCCTGGCCGTCGGTCGGCATCAGGTGGTTGCGCATCCGGCTGCCCGTCACGCTGGAGCTGAGTTTGAAGCGGCTGTTGATCTCGTGGTCGAGATTGGTGCGCAGGGATATGCGCTGGAAGCTGGTATTGCGAACGACGCCTTCCTGATTGAAGTACCCGCCCGAGACCGCAAACCGCGTTTGCGCGTTTCCACCGGATACGGCGAGGTTGTAGTCCTGCTGGGGCGCCGTCTGAAGGATTTCATCCTGCCAGTTGGTCGTCTGCAGGCTCGAAGCGTCGGTGAAGATGGTCGGCAAGCCCTGGGCGGCGGCCCATTCGTTGGCGAATGCGGCGTACTCCTGCGCGTCGAGCATGTCGTACCTGAAAATCGGCTCCTGCATCCCGATGTTCGAATCGAACGATACCTCCGTGCGCCCCTGCGATCCGCGTCGCGTGGTGATCAGGACGACGCCGTTAGCCCCTCGGGCTCCATAAATAGCGGTGGAGGATGCATCCTTGAGGATGTCGATGGATTCGATGTCGTCCGGGTTGAGGGCGGCCATCGGGTTCGTGGGCATACCGCCGGTATCGTTCGAGAGCGGAATACCATCGATTACGTACAGCGGCTCGTTGCCGCCCGTGATGGAAGCGCCTCCACGCACCCGGATGGAAATACCCCGGCCGGGTGCGGCGGAGGTTTGCCGCACCTGCACCCCGGCGGCCCGCCCCTGAAGGGCCTGGTCCAGCGAGGATAGCGGCATCTCACGCAGTTCTTCGCCTCTTACGGAGGAAATGGAGCCGGTGAGGTCGGCGCGCCGCTGGGTGCCGTACCCTACCACGACGACCTCTTCCAGACCGAGCGCATCTTCCTCGATCCGCAGATCCTGTGTGGTTGTTCGTCCTGACGCCACCTGCACGTTCTCGATCCGTGCCGTTTTATACCCCACGAACGACCCGAGGAGCGTATACGTACCCGGAGCAACGCTCTGTATGGTATACTCGCCGTCCAGGCCGGTGGATGTACCCTGCGTGGTGCCTTCGATGGCAACGTTCACGCCGGGCAACGGCTCTCCCGAACCGGCATCCCGTACGACGCCGGCGATGCTCCCGGTTTGCGCCGCCGCAGGCGCGACGCCAATTCCGAGACATAATAGGAGTCCGATGGCGGGCAGACTTGGGCTTCTGCGCATGATGTTGAACCTCCCGGTTTTTTGTGCTTTCAGATACATGAGTGAAAGGGCGATATTTATCGATAATTTATAATGGTAATGTTACTAAACATTAGCTCAGAGTCAATACCATTCGTCATACCTGCGCTGTTTTTTTGCGCGAAACCCGGATCAGCGGCCGGTGCGTTCCCACGGCGTGACGCCGTTGTCTTTTGCCCACTTCAGGTAGGCGGCCTCCATACTCCGGACGCGTTCGGGGTATCCGGATGCCCTGTCGTTCAACTCGCTCCGGTCGGTCCGCATGTCGTACAGTTCCCACGGCCTGCCATATTCCGAAACGAGCTTCCAGGGCGGCAGGTAAGCCGCCCGGTGCCCCTGATGCTCCCAGAACAGGGGGCGAGGCTCTGCCGTCGGGTTTCCCCGCGCCGGTTGTAGCAGCGAACGGCCCTGCATGGGGGCGACGGGAGTTCCGGCCCGTTCAGAGGGGTAGCGGCTTCCGGTGGCCTCTACCAGGGTAGCCATTACATCCACCAGGTGCCCCTCGGCGCGAACGATGCCGCCCTCCGGCCCGACGCCCCCGTTCGGCCAGCGCATAATGAACGGCGTGGAGATGCCGCCTTCGTGGACCCACTGTTTGAACAGCCGGAAAGGGGTGTTGCTCACGTTTGCCCACGGGAGGCCGTAACTCAGGAACGACCCCGGCCGTCCGGGTAACATGTCGGGGTCGCCCCGGTCGATGGGTTCGGCGCTTCCGCCGTTATCCGACAGGAACAGCACGATCGTATCGTCCAGTACACCGCGCTGCCGGAGCGCCTTGAGCACCCGCCCGATGCCCTCGTCCATTATTTCGATTTGCGCGGCGTAGACGGCCATCCTGCGATCCCAATGGCGCTTTTCCTCCGCGCTCAGCGTTTCCCAGCGCGGCGCCTCCGGGTGAGGGGGCGATAGCGCCGACTCCGGCCCGATCAGCCCCGCCTGCCGGAGGCGTTCGTACCGGTGGGAGCGCACCGTATCCCAACCGGCCATGTAGCGGCCTTCGTACCGGGCAATGTCGGCTTCGGGTGCATGCAGCGGCCAGTGCGGCGCCGTATAGGCTAGGTAGAGGAAGAAGGGCTCGTTCTCCGGATGGCCCTGCAGAAAATGCACGGCCTCATCCGTCAGCGCATCGGTCGTATAAAAGCCGGAGCTGTCCGGCGCGAACCGCTCGCCGTTACGAGCCCACTCGCACCGGGCGGGTTGGAAGTAGTCGTAGCCTTCCAGCACCACGAGCGACTCGTCGAACCCCCTGTCCACCGGCCAGTGCGGGCGCTCCTGCCCGACGTGCCACTTGCCAGCCATATAGGTGCGGTAGCCGGAGGTTTTCAGCACCTCCGCCAGGGTGACGCTGTTCGGGCTCAGGTGGTCCAGGTAGCCCGGCGCGCCGAGCGTGTCGCGGATTTGTTGCGCCCACCGGGACGTAAGGAACCCCACCCCGGCCTTATGCGGGTAAAGACCGGTGAGCAGCGACGCGCGGGAGGGGCTGCATCGGGCGGTATTGTAGAACCGGGAAAACCGCACCCCCTCCCGGGCCAACCGGTCCAGGTTGGGCGTGCGGATTTCGGAGCCGTAGCTGCCGATGTCGGAGTAGCCGAGATCGTCGGCCAGGATGAGCAGCACGTTGGGTCGCCGGGCTTCTCGCCCGGACTCCCGGAGTGCGCCGGTACATCCGGCTGCACCGCACAGCAGCAATCCCAGCAAAACGACGCTGACGGTATGTATCCGCTGGTTACTCATGCAGACCGAAGAGTTTAATGCACTCGCTTCGCATGTCCACCACCCCCTCCGGGGCCTTTTCCCATGGAGCAGCAGGGCGGTTGCCCCACAGGTAGGCTTTCGAAGGATCGAAGTCGGGGTTAGGGCGAGGCATACCGGCGCCGACCCGTTTCTGCCAGACGTGCAGGCGCTCTGCGAGCGACCGGGCCATTTCCGGGCGCTCGGCGGCCAGATCGAGTCGCTCGCCCGGGTCCGTGGCGAGGTCGTACAGCTCCCGGCGGCCGTCCTCATAAAACTCGATCAGCTTGTACCGCCCCACCCGGACCGCAGCGGCCGGGGTCGAATGGTGGTACGATGGGTAATGCCAGTACAGCGCCTCGCGGTTTAACGGTCCCCGCCCGGAAAGCACGGGCCACAGCGATACGCCGTCGAGATCGGACGGGATCGGCAGTCCGGCCGCTTCCAGAAATGTCGGGAAGAAATCGTTGCTGATGACCTGCTCGGCGGAAACGGCGCCCGGCTTAACCATGCCGGGGATGCGCACGATGAGCGGCACGCGGATGCCGCCTTCGTACAACGTGCCTTTTTCTCCGCGCAGCGGCGCATTCGTGGTGATGATAGGTCCGGCGTGGTGATACACCTGGATCAGCCCGCCGTTATCGGAGAAGAAAAATACGAGCGTACGGTCATCGATATCCAGCACCTCCAGGGACCGGAGTAAATACCCGACGCCCTCATCCAGGGCCGTAACCATGGCGGCGTATTCCGCATGGATGTCGGTTTTCACCTCGGTCTTCCTGCGTTCATATTTTCCGATGAGTTCCTCTCGGGCGGCTGTCTCGATGTGGGGGGCGTTGTAGGAGACGAACGCCAGAAACGGCCCGTCCCGGTGCTCTTCCATGAAGCGGACGGCTTGCAACGTAATGGGGCCGGTGCCTTTGTGCGGGTTTTCCCGGGCGAACCGTTCGAGGTCCTCCCGGTAGGCGCGGTTCGGCTCCGAGTCGGCGGACGGCGGAGCGACGTACCCCCGGTCTTCCGGCATATCCGGTTTGTCGTAGCCTACATTCCATTTTCCGACCAGCGTGGAGGTATACCCGGCCTCCTTTAGGGCTTCGGCCAGCGTAACGGCGTCCGGAGGAAGGCGCCAGCCGTTCTCCGGCGGAGAGAGCAGCGCCCACGGCCGCCTGTGCGGGTTGATGATGTCGTTCAGGTCGAACCGCGCCGGATACAATCCCGTTTGAATGGAGGCCCGGGTAGGGGAGCACACCGGCGAGGCGGCGTAGGCGTCCGTGAAGCGCATTCCCTCCCGGGCCAGCCGGTCCAGGTTAGGTGTGTCGATGAACGTATTGCCATAACTGCCCAGATCGGCCCAGCCCAGGTCGTCGGCGAGGATGAAGAGCACATTGGGGCGATCGCTCGGCTGGCCCGCGGTTTCCTCTACCCGGCAAATCATCACGCACAACGAAAGCATGGCGAGGGTATACATCGCCCTGATTCGGATGCTCCGGCGATCTCGTTTCTTCTGCGGAGCATCCGGCTGGAGCCGTATGGTGCGGTCGTGTCTACTCATTGGGGTATGCCGGTTTCAGGGTGTGGTTTCGACGTGTACGTTATCTTTGCGCCGCTGCAACAGACTATAAATCGTCAATCCGGTCAGATTTCGGGGCGCTGCCGGAACCAACAAGCTGATCAGGTAACCAGAGCTCATGCAGGTAACGATGCCGATGCCCGCATATAGGAAGAAGTGAACATCGGTGAAGCGCTGAACGGAATACAGAACAACGGCACTGATGATGGCCCCGGCCAGAGCACCCGCGCCGTTCGCACGGCGTGTGAATATGCCCAGCGCAAACACGCCGGCGACGCTGCCGCCGAAAAGCCCGACGATCTGGAGGAAAAGATCCCACAGCGACTCGACCTCCGAATACGCGATGAGCAGAGCCGTCGCTGTGCCGAGTGCACCCACGCCCAGGGTAATGCCCTGCGCCAGCCGGAGGCGCGACCGGTCGGAAGCGGCCGGCCTGAGCCGGGCGTAAAAGTCGGTGACGACGGCTGTGGCGACGCTGTTCATGGACGAGTCGAGGCTGGACATGGCGGCCGCGAACAGCCCGGCTATCACGATACCGGAGACGCCCGGAGGCAATTGCCGCGCGATGAACCAGGGGAAAATGGCATCGTTGGCGAGGGCCGGGTTCAGGTTCTGAGGGTGGTGCGCGTAGAATACAAACAGCGCCGTACCCACACTGAAAAACAGGATGGTGGCGGGGATGGTCAGGGCGGCATTCGTCCAGATGGCCCGGGCGGCCTGTTTTTCGTCCCTGGTCGTAAGGTACCGCTGGATGACGGACTGATCGGTCGTGTACGGCACCAGGTTGGAGAGCACGTTGCCGACGATCACCACCCAGAGTGCGGCCGTGGTGTAATCCCACGTCCAGTTGACGAGGTGAAATTTACCGGCCGCGGCGCCGACCTCGAAAAACTCCCCGAACCCTCCATCGAGTCGCGACGCGACAAGAACGAGGCTCAGGATGGCTCCGCCCAGCAGCACTACGACCTGGATCACGTCGGTCCAGATGACCGCTTCGATGCCGCCGAGCACCGTGTAGAACGTCGCCAGCGCTCCCATGATGAGGATGCTGGTAGTCACCGGAATGCTGGTGACGGTCGAAAGCGCGATGGAAGGCAGAGCCACCACGATGCCCATTCGCCCGAGTTGGAAGAGGATGAACGACAGGCTGCCAAACCACCGCACAGCCAGATTGAAGCGCTTCTCCAGGTATTCGTAGGCGGTCGTGATATTCAGCCGCCGGAAAAACGGAAGGTACAGGTAAATGACGATGGGCGCGATGAGCACGATGCCCAGGTTGACGAGGGCAAACACCCAGTCCGTTGCGTAGGCCTTGGCCGGAATCGCCATGAACGTAAGCGCGCTGAGTTGCGTGCCGAAGATGCTCAGGCCCGCCGCCCACCACGGGATGCGCCGCCCGGCCAGGAAAAAGTCGTCGGTGTTTTCCCCCCGCCGGGAGAAGTACAACCCGATGCCAATCAGCACGACGAGGTAGAGGACGATGACTATATAATCCGGCAGTCCGATTTGCGCCTCCGCCCGAACCGGTAGAGCCTGCCAGACGGAAGGGGAGCGATGCCCCGGCCGGTCCTCGCCGCTCGGGATGACGAAGCCTCCCCGATAGGGCACGATGTTGCTCGTAACCAGGCCCTCCGGCGCCTGCCCGATGGTCGTCCAGGTATTGGTGATGGTATGGTAAGCCAGCACGTCCCGGCTGAAGCCGGGGTGCCGGTCGCCGAGTTCCCTCTGACGGAAGAAAAGCTCCCCTGAATCACCGCCGAATACGAGGATGTGAGAGGCGCCGTAAGAGGCCGCCGGGGCCGCCACGACCGGAACGGGTACGCCGGCCACGCGGTCCCAGCCTTTCCCGGGTGTGTATCGGTAAGCATCCGTAAGGAACCGGCGGGTCGCCTTACCGGCCGAATCCGGCAGCAATTCCGCTCCGCTGATGACGAATATTGATCCATCCTGCGCTGCTACGGCCGGTAAAATTCGCCCCGGACCCGGCCATACGGGCAGCTCCCGCCACCCGTCGTTCGGTCGTCGCAGATTCAACGCCCAGAAGGAGGTTTCTGCTGTCGTCGCCGTCGGATCGCGCTGGCCGCCGGCCACATAAACCACCGAATCCAGTAAGGCCGCCCCGTGCATAGCCGAGGGGGCGGGCAGCGCGGGAAGGGTGTCCATCGTCAGGCCTGCCCCGGATTCACTCAGCCGCAGCACCTCCCTCGTATGGCCTCCGGCGTGGCTGCCTCCGATGAGCAGCATCGACTTCCCGGTACTGACCGAGGCGCCGTACCCGCGTGGCTCCGGCAGCGAGAACCCCTGCTCCCACTCGGATGCATCCGGAGAGAGGGTGAAAACGGAATCGGTCCATATTTTCACGCCGCCTTGATACGAAGGGAGACCGGGAAAATAGGATCCGCCGGCCAGGACGATCCGGCCGGAGAGAACGCCTGCAAAGGCCCCTCCGGTTGCCAGCGGCGCCTGTGGTAGCTCGTGCCATGTAAACGGATCTTGCACCGGCGGGGGCGTAGTACAGGCCTGTGACATGAGCAAAAGGACCAGATAACCGGATAAACGAAAGCGCTTCTGGATCGGCATGAGGGTCATTGGATGGGTACCGAGTGGCGATTGTCCAGCCGGTGGTTCAGTCCTGCAACTCGGCAACGCGCAGCCGAATGCCCTCCAGGTCGGCGCTCAGGCCGTCCCGTTCTTCGTTCGTCAGCTTTCTTCGGGGCGGCAGGCAGGCGCCGGCATCGATCCCGGACCACGTAATGACTTGTTTGGTTGCCGGGAATATCGGGTACCGCAATAGCACCCGAATCAGCTCGTTTATGTCTGCTTGCAATACGCGTGCTTCCTCCCACTGCCCCGAACGGCATAGATTGTACAGGTTCACGAAAGCGTCGGGGGCCAGGTTGTAAATCGTACCGATGCCGCCGTCGGCTCCCATGAGCAGGCCTGCGGCGAGCACCTCGTCTTTTCCGTTGAGGATCGTGTATCCTTCCGAGTGAATGATGGAAAGTTTATACAGATCGAAATCGGTGAATTTCAGTCCTACCACGTTTTCTATCCGGCACAGATCCAGGATCTGCTCGACGGTGCGAAGAGAAGGGCTTAACTCCGGGAAATAGTACATCAACACCGGCAAATCGGACGCGGCGGCCAGGTGCTGGTAGTACGTGCGAATTTCCTCGAAAGTCGAGCCCATCGGAAGGCTGCTCACGGCCGTGGCCCCGGTCGCGGCGGCATGGCGAACCAGCGTAACCGCATCCTCCACGCAGTGTGCGCCTACGTGCACGATTACCTGACGGTCGGAGGGCGTTGCCGCAACGGACGCCTCCACGACGCGCTTTCTTTGCGCTACGGTTTGCTGCATTCCCTCACCGGTCGTGCCGCAAACGTATACCCCGTTCACTCCACGGCGGTACAGGCGGTCGAGTAACCGGACGTAAGCCGACTCTGAAAACCCGCCTTCTTCATCGAACGGCGTGATAACGGCTGGATAGATGCCTCTGAACATGATCTGTTATGAATTGGGTAATCGAAACTCCGGACCAGATAGGATACCGGGGCGGTTTATGCAATAATCGATAATGGCAGAGCGGACCGGCGGAAAACGGCCGTTCCGGGTTATTTACCGGACGAACCGGTAGACGCTGCCGGGTCGGTAAGGGTATTTTTCTTCCAGGTCTTCAGGCAACCGTACGCCGAGGCCCGGGGTGCGTGGGAGGTATACCCGCCCGTTTCGGATTTCGAGCGGCTCGATGAGCACCTCATCCCGAAGCGGGTTGGGCACGTTGCTCAGTTCGAGCCACAGGCAGTTGGGTGTAGCAAAGGCGGCATGGTAGTTACCCATCGTTCCGATTCCGCCGCACCATACGTGCGCCGCGATATGCACCCCTCGGCGCTCGCACATCTGTGCCACTCGTCGAAACACGTTCAGCCCACCGATGAGGCTGGCGTCCGGTTGGAAAAGGTCCAGGGAGCCCGCATTCAGGTACGCCTCGGCTTCGGTGAGGCTCGTCACGGTTTCGCCGCCGGCAACGAGCGTAACCGTCGTATGCCGTATTTCCGCAAAGCCCGCGTAGTTGGTGGCCTCCGCCGGTTCCTCGAGCCAGAGCAGCCGGTACGGTTCCAGCGAGCGGGCTATGCGGATGGCTTTCTTTGTCGGCCAGGGGCTGCGAACGGTTCCCTGACAGGCGTCAACGGCCAGCCCGACGTCCGGTCCCAGGGCGTCGCGACACATCGCCACCTTTTCGACGATTTTTTCTTCGGTAAGGTTGTTGATGCGGATCTTGACTGCCCCATACCCTTCCGCAACGTACCCTTTCATTTCCGCTCTCAACTCGTCGTAGGGCTTGTCGTTGCCGCCGCTGGCGTATACGGGCAGCGACTCGTGCACGTTTCCTCCCAGCAGGTCGTATACCGGCACGCCGAGCACTTTGCCTTTCAGGTCCCATAGCGCCATTTCGATTCCGCCGATTACGCTCTGTGACAGGCCCATGCGTCCCCAGTAGAAGCAGGACAGGCGCATCCGATCCAGCAAGGCCAGTGTATTTAAAGCGTCCTGCCCTACGAGCTCGGGCTCTATTTGCCGAACCAGTTCGCGCACCGCTTCCGGCGCATACACGCCGGCATATGTCTCTCCGAGCCCATACTCCCCCTCGGAGGTTTCCACCCGAATGAACGAAGCCGGCCGGTAGCCGGTTTGTAGATGCCACTCGCGCTCGGCATCGCCGGGGGTGGCATAGGGGGCGCTTACGAGCAGACAACGAACCGCCGTGATCTTCATGGTACGAAATAACGAAAGAGTGTGAGGCTACAGCGTGAAAGAAGGTTTCAAACACGTTCCGGTAAGGTCCGAACGCGCTCGAGGTGCTGGTGCAACACCCGGGTGATGCGTTCCGGGCTCCGGCTTCGCAGGGCGTCGATGATGGCCGTATGGGAGTCGGTAACCGCCTGCAACTCGTCACCCTGGCGTCGCCGTTTGATGCTGATAAAAGCGAAAAGCGGCAAAGTCAGCTGCGTGAGCATCTTTTCGAGCATCTCGTTGCCGCTGTAAATCCAGATCTGCTGGTGGAACCGGTAATCCGCCTGCGCGGCTTCGAAGTGGCTGTTCTCCCGGATAAAGCCCGATAGCTCTGCAAGCAGGGATTCCAGGCGGTTGAACTCCGCCTCACCCATACGCTCGGCGGCTTCGATCCAGGCCATTTCTTCGAGCCGAATCCGTATGGCGAGGCGTTCCAGCACCTCTTTCTGTGTCAACCGGGTGATGATGGTGGCTTTATTGGGAACCCGCACCACCAGCCCCAGATGTTCCAGTTCAACCAGGGCGTCCCGGACCGTAACCTGGCTTACTCCCAGGTCGCGCGCCACGTGAGCCTCGCGCAGCGCTTCTCCCGGCTCGAAACCTCCGGAAAGAATGGCTTCCCGCAAGGACGTGAATACCTTATCCTTGAGCGAGGTAGACTTGACAGGTTGAAGTAACGTGGCCATACGTACGAATGCTATGAGCTGGTATCAATATCGATAATATAGCGAACCGGATCGGTTTGCAATAGGGGGCGGTAAAACGCCTCTTTTTTCCTTCCGGATACTCGTTGAAAGAAGCTACGAATGATGTAACTTTAACGATAATCAATAGTCGTTGAAATATACAGATGGGCCTCCGACTATGCTGAAACCGCTGAAAGCCACCTCTCTGCGATCCCTGGTATTCGACAGCCTCAGGACGGCCATTTTTTCCGGGCAACTCAAGCCGGGCGACCCGCTCAGGGAAATCCATCTGGCCCGCGACCTGGGGGTCAGCCAGTCAACTATCCGCGAGGCGCTCGTTCAACTGGAGTATCTGGGCCTCGTTACCCGGATCGCCAACAAGGGCACCACGGTTACCCGGCTCATGCCGCGGGAGGTGCAGGAACGCCTCGACGTGCGCCGCCGTCTCGAAGAAATGGCTTTTCTAGCAGCCGCCCGGAACCTGACCGATGCGGACTTTGCCGTTTTGAATGAAGATCTCGAAAAGATGCGTACCGTGGCCTTCGAGGCCGATCACTTCGAAGCGTCGCAAGTGGACCAGCACTTTCACCGTACGGTATGGCAGGCTTCCGGGAACGAGGTGCTGACCGGCACACTCGTACAGTTGACGACCCCGCTATTTGCCTTCATCAGTATCGAGCGGCAAATGGAAAGGAGAACGCTCGATCAGTTCGTCGGGCTGCATGAGGAGCTGTACGATGCGCTCGCAGGGCGGAAGGCTTCCGTCGTCCGGTCGGCGTTGCGTAATCATCTGGATTCGTTCCTGTTGCGTCATGCCTCCGACGCGCCCGCGGGTGCATCGGAAGGTGATCCGGCTGATCACCGAGCTTTCGACTGATCCGATGCGCCCCGGAGCAGTACGGCCGCGTGGCGGGCTCTGCTTTCCCTGTTCCATTGCATTTTCCACTGTACATACGGTTCAAACACGAGAACGCTTTCCGTTATGATCATTTACACGACACTACAACTCGATGACCGGGAAAAAAACCATCTCCAGAGGGGATTGAATGGAGAAACCGTCGTTTATGGGTTCGAGTTGGCCCCTTCCGATCAGGAAAAAGCATTCGGCGAGGCCGATGTAGCCTTCGGAAGTCCCGAGCCGCATTGGGTAGGCGAATCGAAAGTACTGCGCTGGTTGCAACTCAATTCCGTAGGATACGACCAGTACCTCGGCCTGGACTGGGCCGATCTGAACGAGCGGCTAACCGTGACGAATGTGGCCGGGTTGTTTGGCGTCGCCGTGGCCGAGACGGCGCTGGCGGGTATTCTTGCCCTCTATCGCCGTGTGGATACATTGCTGGAATTGCAACGGACGGGGGCATGGATCGGCGCTCCCCTTCGTCGCGAACTGCGCACGCTTTACGGGAGTAAAGCCCTCGTCATCGGTCCGGGCAACATCGGTTCCAACATCAAAAAGCGGCTACTGGCTTTCGATTGCTCCGTCGTCCTGATGGGCCAGAATGAAGAGGAAGCCGACATATATACGATCGACGCCCTCGATGCCCTGCTGCCGGAAGTTGACGTCGTCGTATGCTCGGTTCCGGAAACCGATCAGACACGCAACCTGTTCGATGAGGCCCGACTGGAGAGGCTAAAGGGTTCTGCCGTGTTCGTCAATGTTGGGCGGGGCAGCGTGGTTGATGACCGGGCGCTGGCAGCCCGAATCGAAGACGGGAAGCTGGGCGGCGCCGTCCTCGACGTAACCCGGGAGGAGCCTCTGCCGGCCGATCACCCGCTCTGGACGTGTCCGAACACGATTCTTACCCAGCATACCGGCGGCGGTAACTGGGACGAGCAGCTGCGCAAAATCGACATCTTCCTGGAGAACTACGGGCGGTATCGTGAAGGACGGCCCCTATATAACCAGGTAAGGATCGGCTGACCTGTACGCCCGGCAAACCCGCCGAAGCAGGCCCCTCCGCAATCGCCTCTCCGGGGGGGGCGGAACCGTTGAATCACCTTCGCCGATGCGCCGTAAATATCTGAATCATTCCCTCAGCGGCGTCGGCCTGTGGCCGGCGATCTGGTTGCTCTTTTTCGTTTCGACCAGCGTTATCGCGCAACCGGTTCGAATCGTCGTGCGCGACTCGGTGCTCCATACGGTGGATTCCCGCCTGTTCGGGCACTTTCTGGAGAAACCCTCCTGGGGCGGCGAGACGGGCATCGAAGCGGGCGTGCTTCCGGGAACACGAACCCTGCGCCCCGAACTATTGGAAAAGCTCCAATCGATGACCATCCCGGTGCTTCGGTTTCCGGGCGGCACCGACGTCGATCATATGGATTGGACGGACATGATCGACGGAGCGCCGGGGCGTACCTCGCCCGGCCGTCCGACCAGCATCGGGCACACCGGCGTCCGGGTAACCAACTTTTTCGGGTACGACGAAGCGTTGCGGTTGGCCGAAACACTCGGAGCGGAAATGAACCTCGTCGTCAATTTCGGCGATTGCTATCTCGGCCGCCGTAGCACGGAGGATGCGGCCCGGCACGCCGCTGCGCTGGTCGCTTACGTAAACGCGCCGGTCGGCGAGGCTCTGCCTGACGGGCTCGACAGGTGGCCCGCTCTTCGGGCTCGCAATGGGCGGCCTGAGCCCTACGGTGTGAGGTACGTACAAATAGCCAACGAACCGTGGGTGCTGGATCGGGACTTGCCCCGGACCGGCGACGTTCCGGACAGCCTGAAGGCAAGGTACTTCCGTTGCCTGGAGGCGTATGTATCGGCCATTCGTTCGGTTGATCCTGCGGTGGAAATCATCGCCGACGGCAATGTGAACGAACTCGCGGCCGAAACCCGCGCCCGCCTCGGCGACCGGGTGCAGTACGTCGCCTACCATCATTACAAACCCTGGGCCATAAAAAAGGTGCTGCGCGGGGGAGCGGAAGTTCCGCCCGCGCACCTGACGGATGAGGAGGTATGGAACGCCTGGGTTGCCGTTCCGGAAATCGACCCCGGGACGGGTGAATCCGTGTTCGCCGAGCCGGAAGCCGAATGGGCCAGGGCGTCCGGCTACCCGGTCGCGGTGACGGAATGGAACTGGAACGGCTGGTGGGCGCTACCCGACAGGGCCGTCCGCCCTCTGGATTCCGATTGGGCGAAGGGAATCGGAGGCGCAGGTTTTTTGCACGCGCTCATGCGTGCCGGAGACCGTTTCGTAATGGCTAACCAGTCCATGCTCGTCGGGCGAAGCTGGGGAATTACCGGCATCCATACCGATACGCTGCCCGGAAGCCCCACGTACTTCCTGCCATCGGGCCAGGTGACGGATCTGTACGCCGCCCATCATGGCAACCGGCGCCTGGACGTCCAGATGGAGAACCAGCGTTATTACGAGCAACCATACCAGATGAATACGATCCAATCTGCCGAAAAAGTGGCCGTACTGGACGTGCTGGTTACCCGCTCGGACGACCGGCTATATGTCCACCTGATCAACAGGCGATTCGCAGCAGATATCCCCGTCGCGCTCGATCTTTCACCGTTCGGCGGCGTCTCCGGCCCGGGGATGCTGTATTCGCTCGTTGGACCGCTTCACCGGCAAACCGATGTGGAAGCCGAGCGTACCCTTCAGCCCGTTCCGTCCGACGGCCGGAGATACGTTTTTACCTTACCGAAACGTTCGGTTTCCGTTCTCGAAATCCCGCTAACTCCCTGATCCGCTTCAACGTTATGCGCTTGCTGTTCCTGCTCGTCTGCTGCGTACCCTTCTTGTCCGCCGCCGGTCAAACGGCTCCGCCGCCGTATAAAAACCCGAAACTGCCGATCGAACAGCGGGTAGACGATTTACTGGGCCGAATGACACTGGAAGAAAAGACGGCCCAGTTGCTCTCCCTCTGGAAAGGGAAGGCAGGCATTACTGAGGGCCGGGGCACGTTCGATCCGGGCAGGGCCGGGCAGTCCGGACTGCTTCGACACGGCATCGGCCGTATAGAGCGGGCCAGCGAGAGCGCCCTGGGTGGCGCGGACCCGTCCGTCGGGCTGACGGCGCGGGAGCAGGCCGCGTACGCCAACGCCATTCAGCGGTACCTCATCGAGCAGACGAGGCTCGGCATTCCCGCCATCTTTCACGAAGAGGCGCTGCATGGCCTGAAGGCGAAGGGGGCCACGAGCTTTCCGCAGGCCATCGGACTGGCTTCGACGTGGGAGCCTGACCTGGTGCGTCGGATTTACGAAGTGGTCGCGCGCGAAACGCGAGCCCGCGGCGTGCAGCAGGTCCTCTCGCCGGTAATCGACGTGGCCCGCGAACCCCGCTGGGGGCGCATCGAGGAAACGTTCGGCGAGGATCCGTACCTGACCGGCCGACTGGGCGTTGCAGCCGTGAAAGGGTTTCAGGGCGAGCCGCCGGTCGACCGCATCGATGACCGCCATGTGATTGCCACGCTCAAGCACATGACCGGGCACGGACAACCCGAAGCCGGGATGAACGTGGGCCCGGCCAATTACTCCGAACGCGAGTTGCGTGAAGTATTCTTCCCGCCGTTTAAAGCGGCCGTGCAGGAGGCCGGAGCGCTCGCACTGATGCCGTCGTACAACGAGGTGAACGCCGTGCCGTCCCATGCCAACGTCTGGATGCTGCGGGACGTGCTTCGCGGGGAATGGGGCTTCGACGGCGTGATCGTATCGGACTGGTCGGCCATCGATCAGCTCCGCACGATCCACCACATCGCCGCCGACCCGGCCGAGTCGGCCCGGCGAGCCCTCGAAGCAACGGTGGACGTAGAGCTGCCCGACATCGAAACGTACCATACGCTCGTGGAAGGGGTGCGGAACGGCCGCGTTTCGGAAGCAGCCGTCGATGCGGCGGTGCGTCGTACCCTGCGGGCCAAGTTCATGGCAGGGCTGTTCGAAAATCCCTATGCCGATCCGGATGAAGCCGAAAAGGTTACACGGAATCCCGAACACCGCCGGCTGGCCCTCGAAGCCGCGCATAAGGCGGTCGTCTTGCTTAAGAATGAAAACCAACTCCTCCCGCTCGACCGGTCGGTGCTCAAATCGCTGGCCGTTATCGGGCCGCATGCCGCCGAAACCCTCCTCGGTGGATACTCCGGGGACCCGACGAATACGGTCAGCGTGCTCGAAGGCATACGGGCAGCCGTAGGCCCCGCCGTAACCGTTCACTATGCCGAGGGAGTGCGCCTCACCGAGGACTCGACCTTTACCGACGGGCCGCAGCCGCTCGTGGGCGGCTCCCGGTCCTCGCAGCGCTGGCAAGCGGATCGGGTGGCGCTTGCGGCGTCGGCCTCCAACGATGCCCGCATTGCCGAAGCCGTAGAAGCCGCCGGGCGCAGCGACGTCGTTCTGCTGGTGCTCGGCGGGAACGAGGCAACCTCCCGCGAAGGGTGGGATAAAGCCGCTCACCTCGGCGACCGTTCCTCGCTTAATCTCCTCAGGGATCAGGAGCGGCTCGTTCGGGCAGTGCAGGCCACCGGCAAGCGCATCGTGGTTCTTTTGCTCAACGGAAGGCCCCTTGCCACCCCGTATCTGGAAGAAACCATACCGGCCATCCTTGAAGGGTGGTATCTGGGGCAGGAGACGGGTACGGCAGTGGCCGACGTGCTGTTCGGCGATTATAACCCGGGCGGCAAGCTGCCGGTCACGATTCCCCGGTCGGTTGGACAGTTGCCGGTGTTTTACAATCACAAGCCATCGGCCCGGCGCGGTTACCTCTTTACGTCTGTCGAGCCGCTGTACCCGTTCGGGTTCGGTCTGTCCTATACCACCTTTGCCATCGGGAAACCGAAGCTGTCGTCAGATCGCGTTGGAGCCGGGGAAACCGTGGAAGTGGAGATCGAGGTGAAGAATACCGGCAACCGGCCCGGAGATGAAGTAGTTCAGATGTACGTTCGGGACGATGTTAGCTCGGTAACCCGTCCGGTCAAGGAACTGCGGGGATTCGAGCGTATCTCCCTCGCGCCGGGAGAAAGCCGCACCGTCCGCTTCCGCCTCACGCCCGACGACCTTGCGTTCTACAACCTGGACATGAAGCGTGTCGTGGAGCCCGGAACGTTTACCGTCATGGCAGGTCCGAATTCCAGAGACGTACTATCAACGACCCTGGAAGTGATGGCCGAGCCGAAACGATGATGTCACCGTCCCATCCGGGTTGGCGGAGGGCATGGTTGACTTCCAGCCCTTCACGAGGAAGCGCTCGTTGTTGCGATTAATCGGCAGGCCCCAATCTCGATTCATATGAAACTCACCCGTCGTACCCTGATGAAAACGGCTTCCGTTCTGCTGGCCGGCCCGATGCAGGCGCTGCACTCGAATCCGGCTGCATATAGCTCGGAGGGAAAAATCATGACGGTGCTCGGCCCGATTCCTGCGGCCGATCTGGGGTTTGCGCTGCCGCACGAACACCTATTTTCCATTTTCGGCCTCGATGCCGAGGAGCCGGTCGTTTATGATGAGCCGGCATTGAAGGCGTCCGTACTGCCCCGGCTGCTGGAGGCGAAGCGGCTCGGCGTTCGAGCCCTGTTCGACTGCACTACCGCCTATTTCGGGCGATCGCCCCGGCTACTGGCAGAGCTCTCTAAATCTTCCGGCCTGCATATCGTTACGAACACGGGCTACTACGGCGCCGCCGAAGAACGATACATTCCGGAACACGCCCGAAATGAAACGGCCGAGCGCATTGCCGAACGCTGGACGGGAGAATACCGTAACGGAATAGGGGAAACCGGTATCCGTCCGGGTTTCGTCAAGCTGGGCGTCGGCGGCGGCCCGCTTTCCGATGTCAATCGGAAGCTCGTGGAGGCCGGCGCCCTGACGCACCGGGCTACCGGGCTAACGCTGGCGGTGCACACGGCCGATAATCCGGAGGGCGCCGCCGAACAGCGGGCCATCTTGCGACGGGCCGGAGTCTCGCCTTCCGCGTGGCTCTGGACGCACGCCCACGCCGTCGAGGATGAGCAAGCCCTCATCGCCGCGGCCGGCGAAGGAGCCTGGCTATCGATAGACGGCTACCGCCCCGAGCGCCACGATCGGTTCGTTGAACTGATCGGGACGCTCAAAGAAAACAACCTGCTGCACCGGGTATTGCTTTCCCACGACGCCAATGCCTACCCCCGCAAAGGGGCTTCGGAAGGAGGTTCCTTCACCCCGATTGCCGGGCGGCTACTGCCGGCGTTGACCTCGATTGGCGTAACTCCGGAAGAACTCCACCGTATGACCGTGACAAATCCGGCCGAAGCGTTCGCGATTCGTGTACGGGCGCTGTAAGGCTTTTTCGGCCGGTTTACGCCCGAGCGGTCCGGGCTGGAAACACCGCCGGGGCTCGCGGCGGGGCAAAGTGCATGTTTCCCGCATACGAACCGCGGAGGATCGCCCGTTATTTCGTAAAACAGCCACGCAAACACGTATCTTGTTGGATTCCGGTGGCTGAGTTGGAAACGATGGAGTCTGCTACCCTGCATCCCGAATTGGTAGCCATGAATCTCTTGGAAACACAAGCGGAAGGAAGGGCCCGTCTACTTGACAAAATACCCGGTGAAGCCGTTCACTCGGAAGTAACGTCCCGTCTGGCGCAGTTCATTGCTCTTTCGCCGCCGGGCTCTCGGCTGCCAACCGAGCGGGCGCTGAGCGAGAAGCTGGGCGTAGGCCGCTCATCCATTCGCGAAGCCCTGCGAAGCCTGTCCTTTATCGGGGCGGTTCATGCCCGTCAGGGTTCCGGTACGTATGTCAGCACCGAGGAGAGCTATGTCGGCAAGCTGATCGGACTGGGCCTCATGATGCAACGTTCCACGATGTCCGAGGTGATCGAGGCTCGACGAACGCTGGAATTGCAGGCCGTACGCCTGGCCGCTTGCCGCCATGACGAGCACGACCGCAAGCAGCTCGAAGCGGTCATGCGGAAAATGGAATTCTCGGCGGATGATCTGGCGATGGTGGCCCGGTACGATCTGGAGTTGCACGTCACGCTTGCCCGGGCAGGGCACAATAGCGTGTTGGCGCATTTCATTACGGGTATGCGTGTGCTTTTTGAGATATGGATTCAGAAAGCCGCCGCCGAAGATCTGGTGATCGAGTCCATACTGGCTGAACACCAGGAAATTCTGGATGCCGTCTTCGCCCGCGATCCGGACCGGGCGGAACGGTGCATGGGGGAGCATCTGAAACGCTCGGCCAATCATCTGATGAAACGCATCGACCCGGCCCTGCCTACGACCGAATACGCCTCCATGTTGCTCGTTCCGGGTGACTGAGCCGAGCTTACGGTTCGATAGAACGGCCGCCCCGTTTAACTGTCGTTGTTTATCCGTCGTCGGTGCACCGGAAGTGGAAAAGCACGGCCCGGCCTTCCGGAGCGTCGAATACATAATTCCCACCTGCCTGCTCGGTTATAACCTGTCTTTCCTTACGCATCACGTCGTACTGCGTCACCTGCCACGTTCCTTTCGGGAGGCGGGCCGTCATGCCTTTATGAGCCTGATTCGTGCCTAACACGTATTCTCTGCCCGGCCATTGCATGGCCCTGAAATTGTCGTGGGCGTCCTCGAAAATGCTCAGCCTTCGGTTCACTACCGCAACAGGCGCCATCCGCCAGAAGGTAATGTGCTTGTCGATCTGGTTGCGCAGCCATTGCAAATTGTCCGCAGAAGCATGCTCCGCAGGGTCGAAATCACCCTCAAAGTACTGGCCCAGCTTGTTGCCGGATTTGTGCGAGGTAGAGGCGTAGCCCCCTCCCAGGAACGCCCCCAGCATGGCCTCGATCACATCCGACTCGCTCCAGCCGTCCCCGGCGCCTTCGTAGGCCAGTTCGTCGTTTAGGACCGGGTTCCTTCCGCCGATCCAATAGTTGCGTTCGTTGAAATCGGCGGCGTGATGCAGTTTCTTCAGCTTATTCTGAAGAATGATGTGCGTATACCAGTGCGGCTCACCGCCTAGCGCCGTATCCCAATCCGCTTGCATGGCATGCACGCTGACTGGCGTCGGGTATGGTAGGAACTTCTGCAACCGGGCGCCGAGCATTCGGATTTCCTCGGGACTGTAATTCGGCTCCTTGATGTCGTACTCGTTCGAGACGACCATCCATACGTTGGGATAGCTCCCGTACCGGGCCGCCACGTACCGGAGAAAGGGGGTGGCGTCTCCGCCGTTCCGGGCCGCCTTCAGCGCCGAACGCGACGCCTTCGTATCCGGACCGTTGAGAATCAGATCCGCGATGAGGTCCAGGTCGTAGGCCGTTTGAACGGCCCGGTCTACCCGGCGGTTGAACCACGCCGGGTTGGGCCGGTGGGAAAAGCTTCCATCATCGGTGGGAAGGCCGGAATCGTCCAGAAAGGGTTTCTGGGTGGGGTGCGGATACCGGTCCCCCGTGAGGCCGAAGCGCAGTTTGTTGAAATAGGCCGCCGATCCCCTTATGTCGCGTTCGATGGAGCTTCCGTTGGGACCCTCGGGACCGTATTCGGAAAGGAAGCTGTAAAAGGTATTGCCCACGATATAGGGATGCGATCCGTTCGAGCGCACGAACCACCGACCGTTCGTGTCTTCATCTACCTCCCAGAAGCCGGGCGTTTCGGAAGGCAGGGCGTCTACGATGACCCCTTCTCGCTGTCCGTCGAGCTCGGGCCGGTTGGAGGTCGTTTCTGAAAGAACCCAGCGGCCAGGCCGGGTGGGAGTGAAGCGCACCTTGAACACGTTGCCTTCGATGCCCCCCTCACCGTCTCCATCGAAGAAGCCGTGCACCCGGATGGTTTGTCCGTCCTGATGGCGCCACTCCGTCGTCAGAGAGATATCGGCGGAGGGAGTGTCCGCCGCCTTCTGCTGCGGTCCCGCAAACGGCAGCTCTACGACTCCGAAGCAGGGAAGCCGAAACTGCGCCGACGTCATGTGAGGAGAAAAAGCTCCCCCGATGATTGACAGGCACCCTATTTTCAGGATGATTCTTAGCATGGCGTTCGATATACTGAATACGGCGG
>CBDUBS010000034.1:0-27007 GCA_965365445.1 uncultured bacterium
GCCGGACGAGGCCGGGCGCGACCTTCCGCCCGCCCCGGCCCCCGACTCGATCGATATGATGATCGCCCGGTTGCAGCGGGATAATTTCCCCGTCATCGACTACCACGTCCATCTCAAGGGCGGCATCACGCTCGATGAGGCGCTCGCCCAGTCCAGGCGGACGGGGATCAACTTCGGCATCGCCCCGAATTGCGGCCTCGGCTTTCCGATAGAGAACGACGAAGGGATTTACGCCTTCCTCGACAGCATGAAGGGCAAACCCGTATTCCTCGGTATGCAGGCGGAAGGACGGGAGTGGACGACTCTGTTTTCGCCGGAAGCCGTCTCCCGGTTCGATTATGTGTTCACCGATGCGATGACCTTTACCGACGACGCGGGGAAGCGTATGCGCCTCTGGATACCGGAGGAAGTAGGGGTCATCGAGGACCCGCAGCGGTTCATGGATATGTACGTCGATCGCATCCTCGGGGTGCTGAACAACGAGCCGATCGACATTTATGTAAACCCGACGTACCTGCCCGAGCAGATCGCGCCCGACTACGACCGGCTCTGGTCCGAACCGAGGATGAAAGCAGTCATCGACGCGGCGGTGCACAACGACGTAGCCATCGAGATCAACACCCGCTATCGCATTCCGGGGCTTCCCTTTTTGCGCCTGGCTAAAGAGGCCGGGGCGAAATTCTCCTGCGGCACGAACAACAAGGCCGAGGTGTTGAGCCGTTCGGAGTACTGCCTGGAGGTGATAGACGCGCTGGGGCTTACGGGAGAGGACATGTTTTCGCCCCGGCGGGAATCGAAGCGGGCGGCTCCTTCCCTGGCGGGCGTCCGCTGATGGGGCGGCGCACCCGAAACCTCGCCGCGTGTAGGGCGTAAGGCTTGCCGTTTGATTTTTCGCAGCGTTCGTTCCCGGTGATGAACGCCTCAACCGCCAATCCGCACCACTGTTGCCCGAACGCACCCTTCAACACGGCCCCCCCACAGCCCCCGCCGAGGATCTGTACTTCGTGCGCGCGTGGGGCAACGGCGTTTTCTCGATCAACGAGCGCGGCCACGCCGTCGTGCACCCGTGCCGCGACAGGGGCCCGTCCA
This sequence comes from uncultured bacterium, assembly GCA_965365445.1. Lineage (GTDB taxonomy): Bacteria > Bacteroidota > Rhodothermia > Rhodothermales > DASSAV01 > CBDUBS01. Next base: position 1,090 of record CBDUBS010000034.1, read on the forward strand.
TCGACATCTACCGCGTCGTTCGCAAGCTCAAGGAGCGCGGGCACCGTTTCCCGCTGCTGCTCCGGTTTCAGGATTTGCTGCAAACCAGCGTCGTCCGGCTCAACGAATCGTTCCGGAAGGCCGTTTCCGTTACCGGCTACCCCAACAGGTATCAGGGGGTGTTTCCCGTAAAAGTGAACCAGCTCCGGGAGGTCGTTGAGGAAATTCTGGAAGCGGGCCGCCCCTACGGGCACGGCCTGGAAGCCGGTTCCAAAACGGAGCTCACCGCGACGCTTCCTTACCTTACCTCCGACGACATGCTGCTCGTCGTCAACGGGAGCAAGGATGAGTCGATGATGCGGCTGATGCTATCCGGGCAGAAGCTCGGGAAAAACATCCTTCCCGTGCTGGAGCGGTACGATGAGTACGAACAGTTCAGCCGCCTGGCCCACTCGATGGAAGTGAAAGAACGCTTCGGGGTGCGGGTGCGGCTATCCACGACCGGCGCGGGGCTCTGGTCGGAGTCGGGCGGCGAAAACTCGAAGTTCGGCATATCGCTGACCGAACTGCTCGCCCTGATCGACCGCCTGAAGCGGGAAGGGCGCACCGATGCCTTTCGCCTGTTGCACTTCCATCTGGGCAGCCAGATCGCCGACCTGGGCGCCGTGCGGCAGGCCGTCATGGAGGCGGGACGCTTGTATGTGGAATTGCACCGCAGGGGCATCGGGGTGCGGTACCTGGATATCGGCGGGGGCCTCGGCGTGAGTTATGAGGCCGGCAACAGCAGCGTGCCCGGCAGCATCAACTACACGCTCGATGAGTACACCCTCGCCGTCGTGCAAACGCTCGACGAGCTATGCGACCGTGAAGCCGTCCCGGCGCCCATCATCGTATCCGAGAGCGGGCGCGCCGTCACGGCCTTCCATTCGGTGCTCGTCCTGGAGGTCATCGGGGCGCGGGCCAAGGACGCCATCGAGGGCCACGACCTCCAGAACGGGCGGCAGGGTCTGACCGGCGCGTTGCATGAGCTGTATGCCCGTTCGGAGGCGGTCCGCATGGAAGAACGTGTGGAGTTATTCCGGCAGGTAGAGGCGCTGCGGTCCCGCGTGGTGGACGCCTTCCGTCGCGGCGAGATGTCGCTTGAGGACAAAGCGCTGGCCGAACGGCTTTACTGGTCGATTTGCCGCAACCTGTACGACGGATATGAAGGGGAACCCATCCCGGAGGATTTCGCCGATCTGGAGGCGCAGTTGCTGGACCACTACCTCTGCAATTTCTCCGTTTTCCGGTCCATGAGCGATTACTGGGCCATCGGGCAGCGGTTTCCCATCATGCCGCTCCACCGGCTGAACGAGCCGCCGGAGCGCCGGGCCAAACTGGTAGACCTCACGTGCGACTCGGACGGTCAGGTAGACGAGTTCGTAGCGCCGTCCGGCAACAAACGGTATCTGGAGCTGCACGACCTGCGCCCCGGCGAGCCGTACTACCTCGGCGTGTTCCTGACCGGAGCCTATCAGGACATCATGGGGGATATGCACAACCTGTTCGGCCGGGTTACCGAAGCGCACGTATACGCGGACGCGGACGAGCCGGATCAGTTCTACATCGAGAAGATCATTCCCGGTGCGACCATCGAGGAGCAACTGGCCCTCGTACAGTACTTCCCGAACGACCTCGAACGGCGCATGGAAAACCTGATCGCCGAAAAAGTACGCGCGGGGCGGCTCCGCCCGAAAGAAGGGGTGCGGCTGCTGGAGCAGTATCGCAGGTCGTTTGCCGAAACGACGTACCTCCATACGTAGGGCCGGACCTGATCCGCCTGTTCATTACGCCGGGCCGATCTCAATAAACACACATCGTTACGTTTACCCGGCAACCTGGGGGCTTATCCAAACTAAATAAAGGTATAGGCACTCACGAGACGTAACGGTTTTGCCCCATGCCCAGAAGCCGCCTTTATGGTTTCATTTTCATAGCCGCAGCCCTGTTGGTCCTGGGGCTGGTATACAGCCACCGGGGCCGTACACTTTCCCATCGGAGCATCCAGTTCCAGCGGGGAGAGATCCCGGCCAGTTCGAAAAAGTGGCACGTAGCGCGTATGCCGGCCGACGGAGAGGTTACGGTACGTCGGGAGGCGTCCGGCTACCTGGCGCCGTGTCCGTGTGGGCTGCCGAACCGGGTGCTCGTGTTCCATCGGTACCCGGCGGGGGCGTGGCTTTCCGAGCGGCATTGCCAGTCGCATGGCCCCCGGTTTGGTCGGCTGACGCCTGCCTGAGCCGGTTCCGGCGGGAGGAGAACGGGAGGCGCGGCAGCCGGGCGGCCTTACGGGGTCAGGCCCAGCAGGAGGTCGCTGTAGGAGGAAGCCACGAGATCGCCGGGGTCGATGCCGAAAAGGTGCAGGTATTCCCGGCACTGGCGGCGCAGCGTTTCGGGATCGGATGTTTCGTCTGTGCCGACGGCCTCGATTTCGACGAACGCGCCGAGGGAGTGGACCACGTCCAGGTGAACCTTGACGTTATCGACGAAATAGATCCGACGCCGCTTTTCCACGACTACGAGAATGCCGAGCGCCTGTGTCAGCACCGAACGTAGTTCAGCGGGGTCGGCTGCCTCGCAGCGGGTGACGTCCGATTGCCGGACGGAGGCGGAATCGGGCCGGACGTAGTGGATCAGGGCCTGTTCGATAGGACCGGAGCGCAGCTTCAGCCGCCCGTGGGGGACCTTGAAATACGTATCGACCTGGTGGTCCTCCCCGACGAACCGGGCGGCCCGTTCGTGGAGCCTCTCCAGGATGGGCGTAAAGTCCCGGCAGCGTGCCTTGATTTCGATGTTGATGTGTTTCATGCGGACCGGGGCAATCGTTAGAACAATGAAACATCCCTACAGAATCCTCTCCGGATGAGCGCAGATACAAGATAGCAGACGGTAAACTGAATGGTACGGAGTGATGCTGGAACTTCTGATCATGTTTGTGGGGGTGGCGCCATTCATCGCCGGGATACTTGCCATACGGAGGCTGCGTAAGGGGAAGGATACGGGCTCGGACGACCCGCCGCCGCCGCCGGAGCCTCAGCCGCCCCTGCCGGTGCTCCCTTCCTCGCCGGAGGTGCGCCGGAGCAGGAGAGGCAGGCCGGTTTGCACCGACAGAGGGGCCGTGCGTCCTTCGCGGGTGGCCTCGCCCGCGTGGAGCCATCGGGTCCGGTGTTAACCGCAGGCGCTCCCCGTTACACGTCATCACCTCCCCTATTACCTCCACCTGCACGCCGCTTCATGGGAGATGCCCGAGGAGGGCTCTTCTCAGGGGTAATCCATGGCTTCGGAGATTACGACCGGGGGCCTGTCTCGCCCGGTGTGACGCATCCGGGTGAACGGTCCGGGAGCATCCGAGGCGGCGGCGCGTTGGAGCCGGAAGCGGTTGCGAAGCCGATCGGAGACCATACTTTTTTAACAGCCTCAGGCGGCGCTCGCTACGACCGCAACGCACGGGTATGATTGCAGAAATCGAAGCTGTTCTGGCAGGCCTTATGCCCAACCTGCGTATTGCCGACATCCTGGATGTGCTGCTCGTTTCTTTTCTGCTCTTCCTCGTGGTTACCTGGATACGGGACAGCACCTCGCGCAGCGCAACCCGACGGATGCTGGTGGCCGTCGGGTTCTTTGTAACGGTATACATACTGGCCCATCTTTTCCAGATGTATCTGTTCGAGAAGGTCATTCAGGTTTTGCTCCTCATTGCGCTGGTTTCGGTCATCGTGGTGTTTCAGGCCGATATCCGCCGCATGTTGGACCGGGCCGGCGCCTGGCAGCCGTTCAGGCCGGCTCGGGCGGCGCCGCCGACCAACCGGGTGGTCGATCTGATAACGGAGGCGGTAAACAAACTCGCCGAGGACTGCACGGGGGCGCTCATCGTCGTGCGCGGGCGCGATCCGTGGGACCAGCACGTACAGGGAGGGGTGCCCCTGGACGGGCGCGTCAGTCAGCCGCTGCTCTACAGCATATTCGACACGGAAACGCCGGGGCACGACGGAGCCGTACTGATTGAAGGGGACCGCGTAAGCCGCTTCGCCGCCCATCTGCCGCTTGCCTCGAACCTGCCGGCCGTAAGCAAATACGGGGGCACCCGCCACGCGGCGGCGCTGGGCCTGGCCGAGGTCACGGATGCGTTCGTGATCGTCGTGTCCGAGGAGCGCGGAACGATCAGTGTGGCCGAAAAAGGGGTGCTGTCGGAAATGGAATCGGCCTCGGAGCTGAAGGGCCGGCTGGACCGCTTCTGGCGGCGGTACTACAACCCCACCGAGAAGCAGCAAGCCATGTGGCTGAGCCGGCGCACCCTGCAAAACGCGACCGTGGCGGTCGTGATGAGCGTAACGCTGTGGCTCATGTTCGCGTACAGCCCCAACACGGTGCTCCGAACGATCGAGGCCCCCATCGAATTCCGTAACCTGCCCCCCGACTGGGAGCTGGTCGAACAGGGAGCGCTGGGGGTGCAGGTAACGCTCGAAGGATCGGAACAGGCCATTCGCGGCATCGATCCGTCGCAGGTCGCCATTACGCTGAACGCCTCGGAGCCGGAAAACGGGGTGAACACCTACACCATCGACCGGAGCGACCTGAACCTGCCCTCCAACATCTCCATCGAGCGCATCGAGCCGAATCAGGTTACGGTTACGGCCCGTCCGCTGAAGTCGGTTACCGTTCCCGTAGATGTGCGGTTTACGGGGGCGCTGCCGGACTCCGTGGAACTGGTCGAAGTGCGCGCCGAGCCGGATTCGGTAACATTGCTTATCCCGGAAACCGCTCGCGCTCCACGCAAGGCGGATACCGAAATCATCGACCTCGGGCGGCTGCCCGCGAACGGACGGGTGCGCAGCCGCATCGTTCTCCGCTCGACATTCCGCATGGACTCGCAGGATGTCAACGAAATAACCATTCAGTTCGTGACGCGCCTGCGTTCAGCGAACGGCCGGAACAGGTAAACCTGTCCGGATTACGGGAAGCAGGAGATCGGAAACATCCAGGGCGTCATCGGCGCCGAAATCTCCCAGCGTCACCTCCTCGATGACGCCGACGCGGTCCGGATCGTGCGGCCGGGCCACCCGGATGTAGTTGTCCGTAAACCCGAACATGCGTCCGTTTTTGACCGAACCTTCCCAGAGCACCGGGCGAACGGAATGCCGGTTGGCCGCATAAAACCGCCGCCGTTGCTTCTCGGATACGAAATGCAGCACCCGGTTGCGCCGGGAGCGTTCGGCGGCGGGTACGGCCCGGACCTCCCCCTCCTCGATGTGCCGGACCGCGGCGGTATCGGGCCGCTCGGAATACGTAAATACGTGTAGATACGCCAGCGGCAGGCTCTCCACGAAATCGACGGTGGTTTGAAAGCGCTCGGCGGTTTAGTAGGGGGCGCCCACGATAACATCCGCCCCGATGCACGCATCGGGCATGGCCCGGCAGGCCGTTTCCACCCGATCCGCAAACAGGGAGCGGCGGTACCTCCGGCGCATTTTCCCCAGCACGTAATCGTCGCCGCTCTGCAACGGGATGTGCAGGTGCGGCATGAAGCGCACCGAGCCGGCGACGAAATCGATGACGGCATCCGTAAGCAGGTTCGGCTCGATCGAGGAAATGCGGTACCGCTCGATGCCCTCCACCCGTTCGAGGCGCTTCAGCAATCCGAGGAACGTCTCCCCGCGTTCCTGACCGAAAAGCCCGATGTTGACTCCGCTCAGGACGATTTCCCTGAAGCCTGCTTCCGCGATTTCCTGCGCCTGCCGCACGATATCCGGGATGGGGGCGGAGCGGCTCCGGCCCCGGGCAAGCGGAATGGTGCAGAACGAGCAGGTATAGTCGCACCCGTCCTGCACCTTCAGAAAGGCCCGCGTCCGGTCGCTTGCGGCATAGGCTGCGCCGTATCCCTCCGCCTCGTCGATGCACGATACGGAAACCTGGGTTTTTTCCTGCTTTACGAAGGCATCCACCAGCGCGAACAGGTGGAACTTCTCCTGCATCCCGAAAACCACGTCCACCCCCGGAATCCCGGCGATCTGCTCGGGGCGCAGCTGCGCATAGCATCCGGTAACCGCCACGAACGTATCCGGCTTCTTCCGCAAGATCCTCCGGATTACCTGCCTGCATTTTCGTTCGGCCTCCTCCGTGACGGTGCAGGTATTGATGACGGTTACGTCCGCCGGGCTGCCGAACGGCACCACCTCGAAACGGCGTTGCTGGAAGTCGCGCGAAATGGTCGTCGTTTCCGCATAGTTGAGTTTGCAACCCAACGTGTAAAACGAAACGGTCGGCATGGAAGTAAAAGGTTGCTGGAACGGGCAAAGTAGGCCGATTTACCCGGCCCGCCGGCAGAGAAATTGACGGGGCGGCAGCACGGCAGCTTCCGGCTTCATATCTTTCGGCGGACAGGGCAGGCAGGTACTGTCCACCGGGCATGAAAATCCGGGCGGATCGGTTGTTCCGGCGGTACGGGTATTTTCGCCTCGTATTCTATCAACAGCCGTTTGCGGCCTTCCCGTGTCGCCCGCCCTTCGCTAATACTGGACGCACCGTGATTGCAAAAGAGGGGTACCCCATAATCGCCGTTACACTGCTTGTGGCGCTCGCGGTTGCCGGGATTTCCATGGTGGTGGACGGATTCTGGCGGGTGCTGCTCGTAGGGGCCTCCGTGGTGCTGGTCGGGTTCGTGCTGTACTTCTTCCGGGACCCCCGGCGTGTCCCTCCCGAGGAAGCCGGTCTGGGCCGGCTGGTGCTCGCTCCGGCGGACGGCAAGATCGTCGTGGTCGGGGAAGTGCACGAGCCGCTCTATCTAAAAACCGCAGCCCGGCAGGTTTCCATATTCCTTTCGCCGCTCAATGTACACGTCAACCGCGTTCCCGCCCGGGGCGTCATCGAGTACGAGCGGTACGTACCCGGTGAGTACCTCGTAGCGTGGCACCCCAAAGCCAGCGAGAAAAACGAGCGGTCCGAAATCGGGCTCCGCCACCCGCTGGGTTACCGGATCCTGTTCAAGCAAATCGCCGGCGCCGTGGCCCGGCGTATCGTTTACTATCTGAAAACAGGTCAGGAGGTGGAAGCGGGAGACCGGTTCGGAATCGTCAAATTCGGTTCGCGTATGGATATCATCATGCCGCTGGAGTTTAGCGTCGAGGTAGCCGTCGGCGACCGGGTTTCCGCCGGGTTAAGCATACTGGCGCGCATCCCCGAACCGTCCCCAGAACCAACCTGATCCGCATTCCCGACGATGCTTCCCGGCCCGGTTGACAGGGGCGGAAGTATGGCCGGGCGTACCGAGTGCACAAGGGGTCCGATATGCCGAGTTCATTTCAGCGATCCTCCCGCCATCCGAGGAACCCCGGCCGGAAGCACCGCCGCATCCGGGAGCGGCTCGGCGCGTACAACGCCGAGTTCCGGCCGTTCCGGCGGCGCATCCCGCGCTCGGCGGTGCCGTCGTTCTTTACCCTGATGAACCTGTTCTCCGGGTATGTTTCCATCATCCAGTCCATGGCCGGGCGTTTCGACGAGGCGGCCTGGCTCATCGTGCTGGCCTCCTTTTTCGATGTGCTCGACGGCATGATGGCCCGCCTCACCAAAACGAACAGCTTGTTCGGTGTCGAGCTCGACTCGCTGAGCGACGTGGTTTCCTTCGGCGCAGCCCCGTCGTTTCTGGTATATACGTTCGGCCTGAACGAGTTCGGCATCCTCGGGCTGGTGGTTTCCTCTTTGCCCCTCATCTGCGGGGCCATGCGGCTGGCGCGGTTCAACACGTCGTTCGACGGGGAGAAGAAGGATTACTTCGTGGGCCTGCCCATACCGGGGATGGCTATCTCGCTCGTAGCCCTCATTCTCACGTTCGATCGGTCCATTCTGTTCGGCAGAATCAGCCTCAACAACATGGCGCTGCTTATCCCGGTCGTGATCGCGCTGTCCTTCCTTATGGTGGCCACGATCCCGTTCGACGCCATTCCCAAGCCTACCCCGCGCTACATCCGGCAGTATCCCCGCAAAACCCTGATCTACACGGTGGGGCTTGCGCTCATCATTGTATTCCAGCAGGTAGGTTTGCTGGTCACGCTGACCATTTACCTGCTGTACGGAGTAGGGCGTTCGGTTTACAACATCGTCCAGGCCGTTCTGAACTATCCACTGGACGACGGCAAAACCGAAGACGCTCCACCCGTTGCCAAATAACCACCCCGATCACCCGAATCCGTCATTCTCGATGTTCAAAGCAACCGTTACCGTCTCGCTCCGGCCCTCCATACTCGACCCGCAGGGGAAAGCCATTCAACACGCTCTTTCGCACCTCGGCTTTCCCGATATCGACCGGGTGCGGGTCGGAAAACGAATCGACCTGTGGATCGAAACGGACGATGCGGACAGCGCCCGAAAAACGGCCGACGAGGCCGCCCGGAAGCTGCTGGCCAATGCGGTCATGGAGGACTTCGAGATCACGCTGGAGAAAGCCTAGGAACCACACGAAAGCGGCGATGCGTACAGATTTTTTCCGGAACGGCTTCGGACCTGCCAGGGGCGCCCGAGAGGCGCCGGCCTCACCCGATACCGAGGTTGCAGTCGATGAGGAGGTTGAAGAACGGCTCGATACCCCCTGGCGGGTCATCCTGTACAACGACGACATACACACGTTCGATGAAGTAATCCTGCAAATCGTAAAAGCCACCGGATGCGCCGCCGCCGACGCCGAACGGTACGCCTGGCAGGTTCATCTCGAAGGCAAGGCCGCCGTGTTCGAAGGCTCCTTCGAGGAATGCTTTCGCGTGCAGTCCGTCCTGCGGGAAATCCAGCTCGTCACCGAAATACAGGGGTAGGGGCGTCAGGAAGAGTTCTGAAAGAATGCTCCGTTGCCTCCGAGGGGCCTTTTTACCGAACCGTTTCCAACTATTACAAGAAAAGAATGCGCCAGCGCGAGCCGTAGCCTATCTCATGAATATACCTGTTGCTAAACGCAACATGGATCAGGCAACGGAGGCCGGTATGAATTATTCCGAAGTGCAAATCATCGGGGCCGTCATTCTCATTCTTGCGCTGGTTGGGCTGGGCATCTGGCTCGTAACGCGAAACCGCAGCGCAGCCGGGACGGACAGCCACCGGACGGTGGCGGAACGGGAGGATGCCTTCCGCCGCGAGGTGGAAAGCCTGCGCGAGCAAAACCGCCTGCTTACCGAGCGACTCGACCGATACGACCGCTCGCATACGACCGACCGGGAGGAATGGCTGAAATTCCGGGAAACCGGTGAAGCACGGCTCGCCCGGGTGGACACGATGGAGCGGTTGAACAAGGAGTTGCAGGAGCAGATATTCGAGGTCAGGGAGACGCAGAAGGTGCTGATGCAGCGGGACGACCGCCACGAACGAACCGTACAGGAACTACAGGAGGAGATAGGACGCCTCAGAACCGGCACGGACCACCAGAAGGTCTGACGGTACGGGAAAGTCGTTCAGGGCGGCTTTCCCGTTTTTCTTTTGCGGATGGGCTTCGCGCCCCCACTCCTTCAGGATGCGGATCGGAGGCCGCTCCCGAGAGGGCGTGCATCCTTGCGGTTATGCGGTGAACGGCGGCCCGAACAGACGGACGGCTACCGATATATCAGGAATAGTTATCCACATAACTGTTTTTCCAGGTTATTTCTATATAAATTCTTCATCATGATTGTGTCTTTTCTGCGTGTCGCCCCGGAGGGGAGCTGCCCCGGGCGGAGATGACGCGTCCCGACCGGCCTTGCCGCCGCACCCGGATGGAATACGATACCCCGCTATCGGTTGAAGAAATAGCCGAACTGGCCGTACACCTGGAAATCATTAACGATTATCTACAGGACCGGTCCACTACCTACCTGCGGTTCGAATACGAGACGGTGACGATGGAGAACGATCTGGCGGGGTACGTACTTCAGACGCTCATCGCCCGATTTCTGCATCAATCCGGGCAGGGTGTGGCCTGTTCTTCGTGAGGCCCGGGACCGAAGACAATTACAGGGTATTGCAGAACGTTCGCCAAACCGTCCGTGCTGTGCCGGCGCGGGCTCGTCGATAACCTGAAGCATGGGAAGCGCCATGAACGACTCCATTCATTACGAGACGGGCGAAACCATTGTTTTCGATTATACGGACGACCGCGAGCAGGTGATCTGGGGCAAGCCTTTCGGATTCGGGGACAGCATCGTGGTTCAGCTGAGGCAAAACGTCACGCTCGGTGATTTGCATCGGAACATGGGCAAGGGGGGGCCGTGGGGCTGGGGAGCATTTACGACGGCATGGCTGGAATCCATTGCGGAGCGTATCCAGCAACTCGATGACGACGCCCTGCTGTATCATTCCAGACGGGCGGTTCATTCCGTTCCGTAACGGATGCCTGCGGGCGCGGGTCTGGTTTTCGGGTTGTGGATGCAGTACTTTTTTGGGCACTCCGTTCGGCTCACCAACCTGCACCCCCTATCATGGCAACCCGCGCAGCATCTCCTACGATTACCCGCCGACCCTTCGGAAAGGTGGATGGAACCGAGGTGGAACGGTTCACGCTCGGCAGTCCGGCCGGCGTCACGGTGAGCATTCTATCCTACGGCGGCATCGTGCAGGAACTCTCCGTACCCGACCGATCCGGCCGCGCCGGAGACGTCGTGCTCGGCTACGACGACCTGGTATCGTATGTTCATAACAACGACCCGTACTTCGGCGCGATCATCGGGCGGTTCAGCAACCGCATCGACAAGGGACGTTTTTCTCTGGATGGAACACGTTACCAGTTGCCCATAAACAACGAGCCGAACCACCTGCACGGCGGCGTCAAAGGGTTCGACAAGGTGGTGTGGGACGCCGAGCCGTTTACCGACGAGGAAGGGGCAGGGCTTCGGCTGCGTTACTTCAGTCCGGACGGCGAGGAAGGGTACCCCGGCGACCTGTCGGTGGAGGTGGTGTACACGCTCGCGGGGGACGGCCGGCTGCGCATCGACTACCGGGCCACGGCGGCCTCCCCGACGATACTGAACCTGACGAACCATTCGTATTTCAACCTGGCCGGGGCGGGCGAAGGAAACATACTGGACCACGAGGTACAGCTTTTCGCGGACGCCTTTACCCCGATCAATACCGACCTGATTCCGACGGGTCAAATCCGCCCGGTAGACGGCAGCCCCCTCGATTTTCGCCAACCTCACCCGATAGGAGAGCGGATCGACGAGCCGGACGAGCAACTGGCGCTGGCCCGGGGGTACGATCATAACTTCGTGCTGGGTAGCGACGGTTCGTTGATACGGGCTGCGAGGGTGCGCCACGCGGCTACGGGGCGGGTGCTCGAAGTGTGGACGACGCAGCCGGGCATCCAGTTGTATACGGGTAATTTTCTTACGGGCGCGCACATCGGGAAAGAGGGGAAAGTGTACCGGTTCCGGGACGGCTTCTGCCTGGAAACGCAACACTTCCCCGACTCACCGAACCACCAGGGATTCCCTTCGACCGTGCTGCGACCGGGCGAGGAATACCGTCATGCTGCCGAGTTCCGCTTTGCCGTCGAGTGAACGGACAGGGGCGCTTCTCCCCTGCTTCGGGCGGCGAGCGTCGAGGCGGCGCTGATGAGGCCGAGGTGGCTGAACCCCTGGGGGAAGTTGCCCAGCAGGCCGCCCGTGACGCCGTCCACTTCTTCCGCCAGCAAGCCGACATCGTTGGCGAAGCCGAGCAGATGCTCGAACAGTTCGATAGCCCGGTCGGTTTCGCCGAGGACGGCGTAGTTTTCTACGAGCCAGAAGCTGCAAATGAGGAAAAACCCTTCTTCGCCGGGCAATCCGTCGTCCGTAAGGTAGCGTTTGACCAGGCCGTCCTGCACCAGCCGGGTTTCGATTTCCCGGACGGTCGCCCGGACACGCGGGTCGTCCGGGGCTACGAAGCCTTCCAGCGGAAGCATCAGCCCGGCCGCGTCCACGGCCTGCCCGCCGAAGGATTGCACGAAGAAGCCCTTATCGGGGTGGACCCCTTCTTGCTCGATCCGGTGGCGGATTTGATTTTTCAGTGCTTTCCAGTGGGCCACGGGTGCGGGGAACCCGGTGGTCCGGGCCAGTTGAACGGCGCGGTCCACGGCCACCCAGCACATGACTTTCGAGTGGACGAAATGGCGCGGAGCGCCGCGCACTTCCCACAGGCTGGAATCCGGGCGTGTCCAGTTTTTCTCGACGAACTCCACGATGCCGACCAGAAACTCCCAGAAACCCAAATCGATGACGCCTCCGTACTTGTGGAACAACCACGCGAGGTCGAGCATTTCGCCCGGAATATCGAGCTGGAACTGTTTGGATGCCTCGTTGCCGATGCGAACGGGCCGGGAGCCCCGGTAGCCGTCCATATGGTTCAGCCGCACTTCGGGGAGCAGGCGTTCCCCTCCGATGCCATACATGAGTTGCAGATCGTCGGCGCGGCCGGCCGTGGTGCGCCAGATGAACCGTCGGAAAGCGTCCGCTTCTTCCCGGTAGCCGAGGCCGAAAAGGGATTCCAGGATCCAGGCCGAGTCGCGGAGCCAGGTGTAGCGGTAGTCCCAGTTGCGCACCCCTCCGATCTCCTCCGGCAGTGACGTCGTGGGCGCGGCGATGATCGCGCCGGTATCCGAATGCGTGAGGCCTTTCAGCACGAGGGCGCTGCGTAATACCTGTTCGCGGTAAGGCCCTTCGTAGGCGCACCGGTTCGACCATTCCTCCCAGAATTCGCAGGTGTCCTCGAAACGGCGGTCGATCTCATCCCGCTCGAAGGTGCGCGGAGCCAGTTCGTGCGGCTGCGTGTAGGATACGATGAGGCGCCGCCGCTCTCCTTTTACGATGCGGGCAACCGAGATGCATTCGTGCCCCTGCGTGCGACGAATCGGCCATTCGGACTGGTAGATGAGGGCGTCGGGGCCGCCGAAGGTTACCGCCAGGCGTTCATCCACGATCTCCACGCGCGGGATCGTCAGCCCGAAGTCGAAGCGCGGGGCGAACCGGACCTCCACGTCCACCTCGCCTTCCACACCCTCCACGATCCGGATGATCTGGTCGTACTCGTGCGGGCGCACGGTTCCCGACCCGTCGGGGCGGCTGCGGCGCACCGGCAGCAGATCCGTGACCGTAATGGCCCCCGTCTCCGTTTCGAAGCGGGTAATGAGGATGTTGGTGCCCGGTTTATACTGCCGCGTGGACGCACTGATGCCACAGGGCGCCACCCGGAAGTACCCTCCCCGCTCCCAGTCCAGGATGCGGGAGAAAATCGGGTTGCCGTCGAAGCGCTGGATGCAGCACCAGTCGATAGACCCTTCCCGGCTTACGAGCGCCGAGGAATGGCAATCGCTCAGCAGCGCATAGGCCGATATGGGTGGATAGCGTTGTTCGTATGCCCGCTCGCCCATGCCAAATTATCCGGTAAAGAGGAGTGCCGATGCGCCGTGTATATTTCAGGGCCGATGACGCGAAACCCGTTTCCTTCGCCGCCTGAGCGATGTGCGCAGGGCCGGATCACCCTCCTCCCGAGGGAGGAGGACCGGCGGCCGGATCCCCGACCGGGTCGGGGATGACGTCGTATTTATGCTCGTAGTACAGGGAAGCGTCCCTGCCGGACCGTTTCTTCGTGCATCAGGAAGCGACCAGGATGGTTCCCTTCATCATATTCATCCCGCAAATGAACTGGTACGGGCCGCCTTCCGTGGGTGTAAACTCGATGGCATAGGGTTCGTTGAGCGGCAGCTCGGTTTTTTCGACCCCGAAGTCGGGGATCTGCACCTGCCGGGCGCACTCCGAATCGACGGTGCGGGTGAACACGAGGCGGGCGGGCACACCGGGTTTGAGTTGAATGACGGCAGGGGCGTACCCTTCCGACGTTACGGTAATTTCCACGGTTTGCACCCCGTCGGTTTCCGTTGCGTAGACCGGGTGATCGACGGCGAAGCCGGCCGGAGGGCCGCCCCCTACTTCGCCGGCTTCCGTCGAGTCCGTGTCTTTCGGACCGGAGGCGTAATCCACGGCGTCGTTCTCGCCGCCGCAGCCGCCCGCGACAACCAGAAACAGGGCCAGTAAAGAAGACAGCAGGGCATTCGGGAGTCGTTTCATCGTAAAATAACCGTCCGTCGGACGGCGGTTCGTTTTCAGGGCGCGGTTTATGATACGTGTACGTCGGCCGGGATGAAAGGGTCGGCGGCGGCTTTTACGGCATTGAAATAATTGCAGACAGGCCGACCGGAGTGAATACGGATTCCTTTCGGCCGCATTTCGACGTACTTTTGTTGGTTTAATCCTGTTCAGGATACCGAATTTTCGTACACCTATCGGCGGCGCAGCCGCCTGCTTTCATAGACACGACCTCATGGAACCGGAAAAAGCCCCTTCCGAAAAGCCGTCTCATTTCATCCGCGACATCATCGAAAGCGACCTTCGTTCCGGCAAGCACCGGACGGTGGTTACCCGGTTTCCGCCGGAGCCGAACGGGTACCTGCACATCGGGCACGCCAAGAGCATCTGCTTGAACTTCGGGCTGGCCCGGGATTACCGGGGCCGGTGCCATCTGCGTTTCGACGACACCAACCCGGAAACCGAGAACGAGGAGTTCGTCGAGTCGATCAAGGAGAGCGTGCGGTGGCTGGGGTTCGACTGGAACGAGCACCTGTACTTCGCTTCGGATTACTTCGAGCGGTTTTACGAAGTGGCCGAGAAGCTCATACGGCAGGGCGACGCCTACGTGGACAGCCTGAGCGAGGAGGAAATCCGGGAGCACCGGGGCACGGTAACCTCACCGGGGCGGCCGAGCCCATACCGCGACCGCCCGGTGGAGGAGAACCTCGACCTGTTCCGCCGGATGCGGGCAGGCGAGTTTGGGGACGGCGCCCATGTGCTGCGGGCGCGCGGCGACCTGGCCTCGCCGAACATGAAAATGCGCGACCCCTTGCTGTACCGCATCAAGCACGCCTCGCATTACCATAGGGGGGACGCGTGGTGCATTTATCCGTTTTACGATTACGCCCATCCGCTGGAGGACGCCATCGAAGGGGTGACGCATTCGCTGTGCACGCTCGAATTCGACAATAACCGGGAGGTGTACGACTGGGTGCTCGAACGCGGCCTAAAACCGGAGCAGATCCCGACCCGCCCGCGCCAGTACGAGTTCTCCCGGTTGAACCTCGATTATACCGTCATGAGCAAGCGGAAGCTGCTCCAGCTGGTCAACGAGGGGCACGTAGCCGGCTGGGACGATCCGCGTTTGCCCACCCTGTTCGGTATGCGGCGGCGCGGCATCCCGCCCGAAGCCATCCGGGCCTTTTGCGACCGGGTGGGCGTGACGAAAGTGGAAGGAAGCGTCGATCCGGAGCTGCTGGACCACAGCATCCGGGACGAGCTGAACGCCCGGGCGCCCCGGGTGATGTGCGTGCTCCAGCCCCTCAAGGTGACCATTACCAATTATCCGGAGGGGGAGGCGGAGTGGCTCGACGCCCCGTACTGGCCGCACGACATCGGGAAAAGCGGCTCGCGGCGGGTTCCGTTCTCTCGCGAGCTGTACATCGAGCGGGACGATTTCATGGAGACCCCTTCGGCCCGGTTTTTCCGCCTCGCCCCCGGGCGAGAAGTACGGCTGCGGTACGGGTACCTCGTTACCTGCACCGAGGTGGTTCGGGACTCTGGCGGAGCGGTTTCCGAAATACGGTGCACCTACGACCCGGCTACGCGTAGCGGCGAAGCGCCGGACGGAAGGCGCCCGAAGGCGACGCTGCACTGGGTGTCGGCGGCGCACGCGCTAAAGGCCGAAGTGCGGCTCTACAATCCGCTGTTTACCGTGGCGCACCCCGATGAGGAAGGCGGGGACTTCAAAGACTATCTCAACCCGGAGTCGCTGGTGGTGCTGGAGGGCGCCCGTATCGAGCCCTCGGTTGGCGGCGACCCGGCGGACAGGCGCTACCAGTTCGAGCGGCAGGGATACTTCTGGCCCGACCCGGTGGACTCTGGCCCGGAGCGGCTCGTATTCAACCGCATCGTGCCGCTGCGCGATACGTATTCGCGTGGGGGCCGGGAGGAGGCGGCGCAGGAGGCGTCTCGGAAGCAGGCGGCAGGCGTGGGCGAAATGGCCCTCGTAGAGAAGCAGCGCCGCATTTCCTCGTTTTCGGAAAAAGCGAACCAGCGGTACATACACTATACCGACACGCTCGGGTTGCATCTGGAAGAAGCGCTGGTGCTCGTGGAAAATGCCTCCCTGGCCGGGCTGTTCGACCGGTTGCTTTCGGAGGGCATCCCGGGGCGCACCGCCGCAGCATGGCTCGTCCACGAGCTGCCCCGGGAGTACCGGTCGCTATCTCCGGAGGAGATGCCTTTTGCGCCGGGCCGCCTGGCGGAATTACTGGCGCTGGTGGAGCAGGGAGCGATCACGACCGGCATTGCCCGCGACGTGCTGGCCGAGCTCATCCGCACCGGCGACGATCCGGCCGCCATCATCGAGCGCCACGGCTTGCAGCCCCTTACGGACACGTCCCAATTGGAACGCCTGATCGACGGTGTACTGGCTTCACATCCGGAGAAGGTACGGCAATACGCCGAGGGCAAAACCGGCCTCATGGGGTTCTTCGTGGGACAGGTGATGCGCAAGACCGGCGGCCGGGCCGACCCGTCGCAGGTAAAGTCGCTGCTGGAGGGGCGGCTGGCCGAATGAACGCCGCTTACGGTTCGGCGGGTGTAAGTCGCACGGCCACGCCCCCGCCCGGCTTCAGCGTTTCCCGCAGCGTCGCGGCGGCATACACCGTGCGGCGCTCGATGGATACGCCTGTGCGCGTAGGGGCATTTCCGTCGCGGTAGATGTAGGCCAGATAGGGCCGTCCTTCCGGGAGGAAGGTCAGCGGTACATCCAGGGTGCGGGCGTCGTTATTCGTGATGACGCCCAGGAACCAGTCCGCGCCGCTGCGCCGTGCTATGGCCGCGTACCCGCCGATTTCGCCCGTGACCACCCTGGATTCATCCCACACAGTGGGCAGAGCGTCCCAGAACGCGATTTCCGGCTCGCCCTGGTAGTCCTCGGGGCGGTCGTACCAGAATAGCCATTGCAGCGGGCTGTAGAACACGACCGGCAGGGCCAGCTGGTGGGCCGGCGTGGTTTTGATGTACCGGGAGGCTTCTCGGAACTCCGGCCGCTGGTAATAGCAGAACGTATAGTCGGCGGCGCCGGCCAGAAAGCGCGTGAACGGAAGGATGGTGTTGTGGGTTGCGTCGGGCATGGCTTCGTTGCCGAGGATGCCTTCCTGCGTCATCAGGTTGGGGTACGTCCGCGAGAACCCGGTGGGGCGGTATTCGTCGTGCACGTTCACCATCATCCCGTAGTCGGCGGCTTTGCGCACCGCTTCGTGCAGCCAGGTCGTCCATCGGTGGGAGCCGACCTGAACGAAGCCGAATTTCATTCCGCTGATGCCCCACGCCCGGTAGAGCGGCAGCAGCACATCCAGTTGGCGTTCGAGCGCCCGCCGGTTGACGTACAGGAGCACCCCGATTCCGTTTTCGCGGGCGTACCGGACGGCTTCCCCGAGGTCGAGGTCGCCTTTCGGGTTCCGCAGCGGATCGACGGTAACGGTGGAAGCGTCGGAGGCGACACTGTATTCATGCCCGTACCACCCGGCGTCGAAGTGGATGTATTGCAGGTTGTGCGCCACGGCGAAGTCCACGCACGTTCTGGCTCCTTCGGTAGAGAGCGTGACTTCGCGGATGACTTTCCCGGGCTTGATCCAGTCGGTGGAGAGCAGCCGGCTCGGCTGGTTGAGATTGAGGATCAGGTCGTTTGCTTCGAGCAGGTCGCCCGGCTTCTCCCCGACCATCACCACGCGCCAGGGGGTCGTGAACGGGGCTCCTTCGGTTACGGGCGACGCCAGGCGGGTGACCAGCACGCCGGGCGCCGCGAGGGCGAGTTTCATCCGGGCGTAATTGACCATAGCGGCCTCCGTGACCGTGGCGTAGAGGCCGTCCGGGAGCTGTACGGTCAGCGGGCGTTCGGCTTCCGAGGGCCAGCGGTCGAGGGGCAGCAGCCGGTATTCCGCCTGCGCTACAGGGGTAAACCAGGCCCGGGCCCCCTCCGGGAACGCAAAGGTCGTCGCTTCGTCGGCAATGGCGATTGTGCTCAGGCCCTGCTGCTCCGGAAAGTGGACGGCGAAGGCGACGCCGGCGTCGTACGCCCGCACGAGCAGCCGGAACGAACGCAGGGTATCGGCCCGGTTTCGCAGGGAAAGCGTCATCTCGTTGTAGCGATCCCGGATGAGAGAGCGTTCGCCGTAGACGGGAATCCAGGTGGTATCCACGGTGCGGCGTTCGACGCCCAGCACCTCCAGGTTGCGGAACAGACTTGCCGGGGCATCCATTTCGAGCCGTATGACCGACGGCAGCACCACCGCCCGGTGTTTGTACGTTACTTCATAGCGCATCCCCTCCCCTGCCGCTTGCAGGCTGACGGAAGGGCCTCCGCCGGGGGCCGTAACCCGGTGGAGCGTCTGGCCGGCCGCGACGCCAGACAGCCCCATCAGCAGAGCGACCAACAGAAAGGCATCGGGATACCACCGCATTTCCATCATGAGCGCAACCCGTTTACGTTTCGGAATTCTTCAGTGTAGGCAGCGCTCCCGGCGGATGCAACAGCCTGCGCGGGAACGCTGCCCGTCGCCGCGCAGGCGGGGAGCCGGAATCCTGACACGGGCCGGGAATATCCGCGCACCTTCCCGGCGGTCGGAACCCCGATCCGGCAGGGAATGCCGCCCGGCGTAGTCGTTCGGTACAGGGAAGCATCCGTGCCCGGTCGTTTCTCGTTGCCGCTTTTTTCCAATATCCTATCTGCCTTTGCCGTACATCGTACCCCATCCATTCACGTCTACCCTGAGCCATGGAACACACCGAATCGTCTTCTCCCCGCACGATGGGGCAACAATATGGCCGGCGCTCCTGGGCCGAGCCGTGGAAAATCAAGATGGTCGAACCCCTCTTCATGACCACGCCCGCGCAGCGGAAGCGGGCGCTGGAGGAAGCCGGGTTCAACACGTTCCTTCTGCCGTCGGCCGACGTATACATCGACCTGCTCACCGACAGCGGTACGAACGCCATGAGCGACCGCCAGTGGGCGGGAATGATGATGGGAGATGAAGCCTACGCCGGAAGCGGCAACTTCACGCGGCTGGAGGAAGCCGTACGGACGTTCTACGGCTTCCCGCTGGTGGTGCCGACGCACCAGGGGCGCGGGGCCGAGCACCTGCTGAGTAAAGCCGCCATTACGCCGGGGCAGTTCACGCCGGGCAATATGTACTTCACGACCACCCGGCTCCATCAGGAGCTGGCGGGCGGCACGTTCGTGGATGTCGTTATCGACGAAGCGCACGACCCTACCGATCTGCACCCTTTCAAGGGCAACATCGATTTGCAGAAGCTCGAAAACCTGATCGAGCGGGAAGGGGCGGACAAGGTAGCCTACGTAAGCCTCGGCGCAACGGTTAATATGGCCGGGGGGCAGCCCGTGAGTATGCAGAACGTTCGGGAGGTGCACCGGCTCTGCGCCGCGCACGGCATACGGGTATACCTGGACGCGACGCGCCTGGTGGAAAACGCCTTTTTCATTCAGGAGCGGGAGGCCGGGTATGCCGATAAATCCCTTGCGGAAATCGTACGGGAGTTTTGCAGCCATGTGGACGGCGGGTGGATGAGCGCCAAGAAAGACGCCCTGGTCAACATCGGCGGGTGGGTGGCCGTTACCGACCCCGATCTGTACGAGATGCTGCGGAACCTGGTGGTAATCTACGAAGGGCTGCATACCTACGGCGGACTTGCCGGAAGGGATATGGAAGCGATGGCAATCGGCATCGAGGAATCGATGCAGGATGAATACATGCGCGCCCGGATAGGCCAGGTACGGTACCTGGGCGATCTGCTGACGGCGTGGGACATCCCGATCGTCCGGCCCGTAGGGGGGCACGCGATTTTTCTGGACGCCCGCCGGTTTTACCCGCACATACCGCAGGATGAGTTTCCCGCGCAGACCCTCGCGGCGGCCCTGTACCTCGACTCGGGCGTTCGCGGAATGGAACGCGGCATCGTAAGCGCCGGCAGGGACCCCCATACCGGGAACCACTATTTCCCGAAGCTCGAGTTGACCCGGCTTACGATTCCCCGGCGTGTATACACCCAGGCGCACATGGATGTGGTAGCGGAATCCGTGAAGGCCGTTTACGACGCACGCGAGGAGGCTTCCGGGCTGCGCATGGTCCACGAGCCGAAATACCTGCGGTTCTTTCAGGCGCGGTTCGAACCCTCGGGGGGCTGACCCTTCAGGCGAGCCGGCCGTTGCGCATAGTTCTACGCGTACGGAGTTGGTCTATTTCAAGAGGCTGTAGTGTAGCCCGATCCTGCACGAACGTATTTTCCAACCGGGTTTCCACGTAGAACCGGGGCGGGGTGCAGCGCGTTCTGGTGGGTAACTGATTTCAAAACTGAGCAAGCACGTTTATGACGAGGAAGACACAACATGTCGTTCCGAATCCAAACGGAGGTTGGAGCGTGAAGAAGGGCGGAGCGTCCAGGGCGACGAGGACCTTCGATACGCAAAAAAAGGCTATTTCGTACGCGAGGGAGTTGAGTAAGAACCAGGGCACCGAACTGTATGTGCACAAGCGTGACGGCACGATCAGGAGTAAGGATTCGTACGGCAACGATCCATGTCCGCCCAGGGACCAGCCGTGATCGATAAGGATACGTTGGATGAGCCGGTCGGGGACTACGAAACGAACGTGTTCGTGAATTGCCCCTTCGACGACGAGTACTACTCGCTTTTACGTCCGCTGCTGTTCACCATCGTCTATCTTGGTTACAATCCGCGGATTGCAACCGAGCGGTCCGACTCGGGCGAAAATCGATTAGACAAAATACGTGAGCTGATCCGGGAGAGTAAGTACAGTATTCATGACCTGTCGAGACTGAAATCCAACAGGGCCGGGGAATTCTATCGAATGAATATGCCGTTTGAACTGGGGATCGAGTACGGAGCGAGATTATTCGGCCCGGGTTTCATGCGGGGCAAGCGATGCCTGATTCTTGAGAAGAAACTTCACGACTTCAAAAAGGCCCTGTCGGACATATCAGGCGTCGATATAAAGGCTCATAGCAACGAACCTGACGAGGTTGTCCGGGCCGTAAGAGACTGGTTTGTGGAAACGTTGGGCTTGCGCGGCGTGCAGACTGGAACCGTAGTCTGGTATGTATTCAATGACTTTACTACGGCTTTCTACGAGAAGATGGCTGCCGAGGGCAGTCCGGAGAAGGATATCCAACAGATGCCTGTGCCGGAGTACATAGATCACATACGCAACTGGGTAGCCGAGCAAAGGGGTGTGTAACAGGCCCGCATTACAAAACGACGTTGTTAACGGGGCACCCGGCGTTAGCAAAGCCGGATTTCGCCGGTTCTTTCAGGCGCGGTTCGAACCCTCGAGGGGCTGACCCTTCAGGCGAGCCGGCCGTTGCGCAGGCAGCGTTCGAGCCAGGCCCGTTTCTGTTCCAGTTCCTTCAGGCTGAGTTCGTTCTGGCCTTTGCCGAACCGGCGTTTGGCCTCGGCGTGCACGTCGCGAATGCCGAGCGCCTTTCCGGCCGCTCCGAGGGCGAAGGCCAGTTCGGAGGCCAGGGCGGCGCATTCCTTCCGCAATCGCTTTTCGTGCTCGCCCACGTCCACCGTGTGCGGCCGGCTTTCCGCAACGGCGGGCGGGGGCTGGTGGAGTTCCCGCAGGTAGAGCTGCGTGCCGGCTTCGCCGTAGCCCGGAAACAGCTCCAGTGCGTGGGATTTCATCCGGTGCTGCTCGACGTGTTTCAACTCCCAGCGGCTGGGCGTGGCTTCCTTTTCCGATACGGCTTCCCTCGGAGCGCGCTGCGTGCCCAGTTTTATGCCGATCTGTTGTTCGGATGAAATCCACTCCAGGATGCCGACGATATCCGAATCGTTGGCGGCGTAGATGTCGCAGACGTTGCCGTCGGCGCCCCAGGCATCGAAATAGCGCATTCCCCGGAACACCTGCTGTAACGTCTTGGAGTACGCCCGTACCAGATCGGCCTTGACGATCACGGAAATCGGCTTGATGTCCGTGCCCTCGCCGATCATATCGACCTGCACCATCACATCCGTTTCGCCGTTGCGGTACCGATCCAGCCGTTCTTTTCGATCCCGGGCGGGCACGTCCTGCCCGATACGTTCGGCAGAAAACTGCGGAAACCGGCGGTGAATGAACGACAGGATGGCCTCGGCGTGGCGGTTGCTCATGGCGATGACGAGCATCTGGTGGGTGCGCAGCGGTCCGGGCGTATGCCGGACGGCATGCCGCCGGATCTCGGCGCGGCGTTTTTCTGCGAAGCGAAGAAAGGCGGGGCCGAGCAGCGATTCGAGATAGACGTCGTGGAAGCGGAGCTTTTTCCTGGCCAGGAACGCATCCACCTCTTTGCTGGTGCGGGCTATTTCCATCATGCCGGATAGCGAAAGCTCGACTTCTTCATCGGTATCCCGGCGCACCATGCGCAACCGATAGTCGATTACGTGCGCCTCCACCCGTTTCAGGATGCCGCCCTCCTCGTGCGCGTCGCGCAGGCCGACCTCGTGGAGCGCCACGTAATATTGCTCGCCGTCGGAGCCGACCTCGAAAGGCACCCCGAACAACGTCTTGTTATCCGACCGAAGGGGGGTGCCCGAGAGGGCGACGGTACACGCGCAGGGGAACTGCTCGATCTTTTCGGCCCAGTGGCCGTCGTCGGCCAGGTGGTGCACCTCGTCGAACACGAACATGCACGGCGCGGACCGGCAGAACCGATCCAGGGCTTTATGCCCTCCCCGGCCGCCGGCGTACTGATACGTGGTGATGACGATGCGGGTGCCGATGTTTTTCAGGAACACCTTCTCCGAATCGGCCACGCAGAAGGAGAACCGGGGGGCGCCGAGCGCTTCCATCACCCGGTTGAGCTCGCGGGGGTCGGCGTACTGATCGCGCAGGTTGCCCCTGGGGACGAACACGACCAGCTTTTGGGCGATGCCGAGGTGGTGCGCCACGACGAACGAAGCAAGCGCCGTGATCGTTTTGCCGTACCCCGGCACGAACACCCCCAGGTGGTTGGGTTCGCCCCGGCGAAGGTGTTCCGCCAGGTTGAGAAGAAACCGGTGCTGGCCTTTCCGGAAGGCAAACCCGCTTCGGGGGGTGATGCCGGGGATGGGCGGCAGGGCGGCATCCGGCGCACCGGATATGAGGTCTTCGAGATGACGGGCAGGCTCCGACACGCAATCCTCCGACGAACAAGCGATTCAGGGAGTGCCCACAACTCGGCCGGGCTGCCGGGGTTTCCGGCCGGCGACGGGTTTCCGATTCTTCAATTACCCTGCGGATTGCCGGGGCGGGGTTGAGGGGGAGGCGTGGTTTTTTCCGTCGGGGTCGGGGGCTAGGCAGACGAACGGTTTTTTTGCTATCTTACGGAAAACCCGACCGGCGCCGGCAACTTCTGCGGTGCGCCGGTGTCTTGCTGGTAACTGATCCCGCGCCCGGAAGCGCTGCGAGGCCTCGCACGAAACCCATCGCGAAAGCGCCCTCGAAAAATTCGTAACGTTCTTCACAAAGGAATGGGCTATATTGCGTTCCGGCTCGTCATCCGGGCTAAGGGTAAACGAAACCTCTGTTTCCAACCTGTCATCAACCCCTAATCAGACCTTTTCACAGGAGGAATCCACCCATGCAGGTTCTCAGCTATCTCATGATGTTGCCGCAGGAGGCAGCCGCCAATGAAGACTTCATCAACGTGCTCGTCCGCCGTTTCAACGAGGGTGGTGACTTCATGTGGCCCATTCTCATCTGTTTTATTCTGGGTCTGGCCATTGCGTTCGAGCGCGTCATTACGCTGAACCGGGCCGACGTCAACACCCGTCGATTCATCGTCAAAGTCAAGAAGGCCCTCGAAGAAGGCGGTATTTCCTCCGCCGAGGAAGTGTGCGCCAACACCCGCGGCCCGGTGGCTTCGGTGTTCCAGGCCGGTCTGCTCCGCGCCGACGAGGGCATCGACGCCGTCGAGAAGGCCGTTATTTCGTATGGTTCCATCGAGATGAGCTTCCTGGAGCGCGGCCTCGTGTGGATCTCGCTGTTCATCTCCGTGGCCCCGATGTTCGGGTTCCTCGGGACGGTTATCGGCATGGTCGCGGCGTTCGACGCCATCGAGCAGGCCGGCGACATTTCCCCGACCCTCGTGGCCGGCGGCATCAAGGTGGCGCTGCTCACGACGGTGTTCGGCCTCATCGTGGCGATCATCCTTCAGTTCTTCTACAACTACGCCATTTCGAAGGTAGACCGCATCGTGGTGGACATGGAAGAGGCTTCCATCGAGCTCATCGACTCGCTGGTGCTGTTGCAGGCCGGCCGTCCGCTGACCACGCGCGAGCCGCTCGTGAAGCCCGGCAAGACCGGCCCGGCCACCACGAAGCCGACCGGCCAGGACCTCACGAACACCAAGATCTGACCCCGGCATTCACCTTTAACTGCACAGAAGCATGGAATCCATTCTTCCTTATTTGATCTGGGGTACCCTCATCCTTACCGGCATCGCCGCCCTGACCCTGGCCGTTTTCGCCGTCAGGTCGCTGATGTGGGGGAAGGTGACCCTGGTGTCGCTCCTGGTCGGGCTGGTGCCGGTCGTGGTCGTCGTTCTGTCGTACCTGATCACCGGGACGTGGACGGAGGCGTTCATCGTATCGGCGCTGGTGATGCTCGCCATCGGGGCGGTTTCGCTGCTCCTGTCGGGCGTTCGAAGCCTGTTCAATTTCTAACGATCCGATGCCCGGCGGCCGGAGCCGCCGGGAGCGGACTTAGCGACCTATGCCATTACTCAAGAAAAAAGGACACCGTGGCGCGGATATCCCGTCGTCCTCGATGGCGGATATCGCCTTCCTGTTGCTGATCTTCTTCCTCGTGGCGACCACGTTCGACGTGGATACGGGCATCGGTATGACGCTGCCGCCGAAGCTGGATGAGAACATCGATCCGCCGCCCGTGCGCGACCGGAACATGCTCAAGATCCTGCTCAACGCGCAGGGGATGGTGTTGCTGGAGGATAAGCCGTCGGCCGTGAACCGCATCCGGGAGGAGGTCAAGAAACACGTGACCAACAACGGCCGGGACCCGCTGTACGCGGAGAGCGCCGACCGGGCCGTCGTTTCGCTCAAGACCGACCGCCAGACCTCCTATGCCGCCTACATCGAGGTGCTGGATGAGATCTGGATGGCGTACCGCGAGCTCTGGGATGCCGAGGCTCGCGCCATGGGCTACCCGAGCTACGACGAGTACCGTAAAACCATGGAGGATCGGGGAGAGGAAAACGTGATCCGTGAAAAGATCAAGGCCAACCTTTCGCTGGCCGAGCCCGACCCGGGCACTTGATCCGTTCCCCAGAATCGTTTACCCCTTGAGGTTGTAGCCGATGTCGAAGCACTTTACCAAGAAAGCGAATACGAAGCAGGAGATTCCGACCTCGTCGATGCCGGACATCGTCTTTCTCCTCCTGATTTTCTTCATGGTCAGCACCGTGATGCGCGAGCAGGAATTGCAGGTGCGTACGATTCTTCCGGAGGCGGAAGCCCTCACGAAGATCGAGCAGAAGCGCCTCGTTTCGTTCGTGTATATCGGGCCCAAGCGCATCCCCGGGACGAACCAGCTCGGCGAAACGTCGGTGCAGATCGACGATGCGCTCGTGGAGGACATTACGAACGTCCGCACGATCATGTACAACAAGTACGCCGAGAACCCGAAGCTCATCATCTCGCTCCGCGTGGATGAGGATGCCGAAATGGGGTTCGTGACGGACATCCAGCAGGAGTTCCGGGAGGCAGGTACCTTGCGGATCAACTACTCCTCCCAGCGCCAAAACGACGAGCTGGCCAATACCCGCACGCTGTT
>CBDUBS010000035.1:0-26627 GCA_965365445.1 uncultured bacterium
GCGGGTCATGGGTTCGCGGAAATGCCGCCGGATGAGGTCGTATCCCTGCCGCTTCTGTTTTTCCAGAAAGGCCTCTGCGTCGTCGCCCCGACGCGCCTCGGCCAGCTTGGGCGCCACGAAACGCTCGAACAGGGAATCGACCACCTCAGGTTCGTTCCGGTATAGCCGGATCAGGCTCTGTTTTACGGCCCAGGCGGATTGCACGGCGGCGTAACCACCCCCGGCAGAAACCGAACCCTGCATGGCGCTCGGGCCGTTCTCCGGCAGCATCTCATCCAGCGATTCGAGCGGGCGGAACGCTACCGACGTATCGGCGCCGGTTTGCCACCAGTAGCTTCCGGATGCAGACCATCCTTCCGGCGGGAAGGTAGGGGCGGGTTCAGAGGAGCAGCCGGGCAACAGCAACAGCCAGAACGGCACGATAATCGGCAGGAGCGCGGAAGACCGAAGGGAAGATCGGGCGTTGAAGCGCATCGGCCTGGCTCAAACCGGATTGGAAGCGGGAATGGACGCGGCGAGGCGAACGAAATACCGGCGGCGGTCCATGGCGACCACCCGTACCGAGCTGCCGGCCGCAATGAAGTCGCCCTCGGTTACCACCTCGATGCGGTCGCCTTCTATTTCGGCTACCCCCGTAGGTCGGAGAGGGGTCATGGCCGTCCCGGTTTTGCCGAGATACCGGGAGCGGTCCTCGCTTTCCCGTTGCACGGTCGCTTCATCGGCCCTCAAATTGGTTGCCAGGACGCAACGTTCCCAGGCCCCGGATTGCCACATGAGATAAAACATCCCCCCGCCGAAAAGCAAGGCGCCCAGCATCGTCAGCGTTCCCCCCATGAAGCCGCTCTCCGTGAAGGCATAACCGATCCCGAATACGATGATCAGAAATCCGACGATTCCGATGAGGTTGAATCCCGGCACCAGATACACCTCGACCGCCACGAGCGCGAGCCCGATAAAGATCAGGATGATCGGCAGCATGAGGTCCATGGTATCGTTACCTTCGTCTGGAGCTTTTTGACCGGCTTTAGGGGAGTGTACGGGTTACGACGCAGATGTTTCAGACGGTAGACTCTCGAAATCGGCCCTTCTCACTTCGATTCTCCCGCCTCGTACACGAACCACCTTGACCCTCGATCCGGTAGTAATGTACTCTCCGGCGGTGATGACGTCAAAACGGTTTCCGTCGAACTCGGCGGCTCCCCCCGGGTGCAGTGGCGTAAGCGCCGTGCCGAACTGCCCCAACAGCTCGTCGAACGTATCCGCTGAGGTATACCCCATAGCACTCGAAAGATCGGGCGCCAGCACGAGATGATTGAACCGCTCCGAACGGGGCAGGTAGCGGGCCAGAGAAAAAATGAGTACGACGAGCAAAACGAGCGTGATAGCCATGGTGGCGATGGCGGAAGATATTTCTCGTCCCGAAGGGAACTGAAAGCCGATGTTCCCAATGAGGGCGGCTATCAGCGCTCCGATCACCAGGGTGATCCCGACGATACCGGCGAAACCAAATCCCGGCAGGATGAATATTTCCACCATGATCAGAACCACGCCGACGAAGAAAAGCACGATTTCCCAGCTTTCCACCAGACCAAGCAGGTAGCTCGGAGCAAAGAAAAGAAGCGCCCCCGTTACGGCCAGCAAACCCGGCAGGCCGACTCCCGGTGATTGCATCTCGAAATACAACCCGCCGAGCATCATCAACATCAAGATGGACTGGATGACGGGATTCGCGAAAAACCGGAGAATTTCCTCTGCCGTCGTCGCACGGTGGCGCACCACCTCGCGCCCGTTCAGGTCGAACGCCGAAATCACGGCATCCGTATCATTGAGAAGGGCGTCCGCTACGCCCAGATCGAGCGCTTCTCGGGCGGAGAGAGTAAGCACCTTGCCGCTGTCGCTTACGCCGGCAACGAATATGTCTTCATCCACCATCGCTTCCGCAATGGCCGGATCGCGCCCGTTGGCCTCGGCGGTTGCCCGCATGAGGCCGCGCATGTAACTCTGGTATTTATCCGGCGCCGCTTCGCCCCCCGCGCCTTCCACCACGGTGGCGGCGCCGATGGACGACCCCGGCGCCATGACGATCCGGTCGGCCGCATAGGAAATCAGGGCCCCTGCGGAGGCCGCATTGCGATCGATGAAAGCCACCGTAAAGACCTTGCTGTTCAGGATCGCCTTCCGCATCTGGTCGGCCGCATCTACGAGTCCGCCGAACGTGTCGATGTGGAGCAGCAGCAACGAAGCCCGCTCACTCTCCGCATCCCCGATAGCGCGGTCCAGGTAGTTGGCGAGGGGCTTGTCGATCATCCCTTCTATCGGGACGACATATACCGATCCGCCCCCGACGTTTTCCGGCAGGGCCAGCGGTTTCGGCTGCCGGTCCTGGAGGGGAGCGAAGGCCAGCACGCCCAGCATCGTCAGCATACCGGCCGTCAGGCGGAGGAGGTTCCCGGGTTGCACGTTCATATCGGTAGATGGTTCGTTCAATCAACCATACGCCCATGCGACCCCGATTGATTCACTTTCAACCGTCCCGGCCCGATGGCCGGCTTTTACCTCCGAGCCAGGGCGAACTGATAGATGTGCTTCCAGGCAAACCGAGGTTCGTCGAAGTGAATCCGGATGAAATCCTGGAAACGCTCCTTCGTCCAGAAATTGACGTGACCGGGATCCACGCTCAGGTTGAGAGAGCGCCCCACCCGATTCAGCCAATCGAAGTACGGCTCCAGCGGCACCGTTATGAGTACGTGCGACCGGGCGACTCGCTTGAGTTCGGCAATCGCTTTTTCGGGTTCGTCGAGGTGTTCGAGCACCTCGCTGCACAAAACCAGATCGAACGAGCGATCCGAAAACGGCAGCTTATACACGCTTCCCGTACGAAACCGGGCCAACTTACCGAACCGCTCCTGCGCGTAAGCAATGGCCTCCGGGCTTAGATCCACGCCGGTGACGGCTATTTCCGGGCGCCGCCGGGCAAGGTCACCCGCCACAAACCCTTCTCCGCAACCCGCATCGAGAAGGGAGCCCGGCTGCGCCTGATCGATCAGCTCTACCAGCTGATCCATCACCGCCTGGAGGTGCCATCTGTATATCCGGTTATCGGCCGTGTATTTATGGAGATTAGCGGACTGATAGACGCTCCCGGAGCCGGAATCAGACATGATAGGATTGAGATGGTGGGTAAGCGCCTCCAGGCGGCCTACCGTTCGATGAGAACCGGGGTGCCTACGAAGACCATTTCATACAACTCGTCCATCTGGTCATTACGGACGGCGATGCAACCTTGCGTCCAGTTGTTTCTGGCGCCCGTCCCGCTACCGTGTATTTCGATCATGCCGCCGAGTGCGGTATGCATCGGAGGCACGACTCCTTCCGCTTCCGCTCGCACGATGGCCGCGTATTCCGCCGCCGAGATCAACCCCTCCCGTAACCCTCGTTCGGCATCTTCGGCCGTGGGGTAGCTCAGCACGAAAGCCTTATAAAACTGACTACGCGGGTTTTTCTTGACGATGCTGAAAACACCTTCGGGTGTTCGCCAGTGATCGCGCTCCTTCAAGTTGCCCCTGCGCTCCTTGTCTGCGAAAGCGTTGTACCCCAGATCGGCGGGTACCTGCTTGACGAGTTCCGTCCCGCGATACAGATAAACGGTCTGTTTGCTTTTGGAAACGCGAATCCAGGTATTATCGATGTAGTGCGCCGGCACATAACCCTGCGCTCCGTCGCGGGTGCGCACGCGGCTCCATCCTCCTTCCTTCCGAATCAGGTATACCGGCTCCCGAAACTTGAGTTGGACGTACGGGAATCCTTCATCGGCGCGGGAGTACAGGGTAGCCCCCCGTTCGATTACGTAATACAGATCGTCGCCCCCCTCTTCGCGTTGGGAGGCGGCGCCCATCAGGGGCGCCAGCATCAGAACGAGCAGAATGAGGCGCAATGCAGGCATAGCGTACGAAAGCAAATTAAACTATAAGCTATCACCGCGAAGGGCGGCGGCAGCCCGGCAATCACCGGCGCAAACAGGGCCGGATACCAGAACGTTACAGAACGAAAAAAGTGAACGACGGGCAAAGAAGCAAGTCAACTTCCGCGGAAATCCGTCGCCCTCATGCTCGGGTTTCGTTATACGACACGCACCAGCGGTACGCCTCGATTACACCGTCGCTTACGGCGCCCTGCGTTACTATTCGGGCCGCATCCCGCACCTCCGGGGTGCCGTTTGCCGGTGCGAAGGAAAATCCGACCTCCTCCAGCGCCCCAACGTCTCCGTTTGTATCCCCGATGTAGGCCATCGCGTCCAGAGCGAACCCGGTCTGAGAAGCCAGCCAGTGCATTCCTTCACGCTTCGTTATACCCGGAGCGCATACATCGATGGATACCTCCGTATGAAACACGTGCAACTGCGGATAGTGGCGTTCCATGTACGCTTCCACCATCACCACCTTTCGGGCTACTTCTGCAAAATCCGGACCAATGACGCCTGCCTGGGTGCGTTTACCGAAGTCGAACGTGAGCGACGAGCCCGGCACGACTTCCCGGATCATCCAGCGTCTCACCTCGTCCATTTGCCTGTCGATATCCTCTGTAAACAGGGGATTCCAGGTTATGCGGGCTGCGACGGGATCGAACATACCGCCGCCGCTTTCGAAAACGACGGGCATTCGGATATGCAGGGCCTGAGTAAGCGCCTCGACGTAGGCATACGCCCTTCCGGAGCAAATAGAGAGGTGCGGGTAGCGTCCCGATTCGAGCGCCTGTACCGCGCATTCGGCAAGTTCCGTGAAATGCGCCAGGCGTATCGGGGTATAGGCGAGCGAAAGGCACCCGTCAATATCGGTAACAAACAGCTTGATCATATTCCGCAGGTCGTCGTGCGCGCAGCTCGGCCGAAATCGGTCCACCCGATAGGGCCTCCGAGCGTCAGTCTCCTTTCTCTACCCAGATTCTGGCCAGATCGGCCAGAAGCACGTCGGATATGCCCTGTACGTTGAAGCCTCCGTCGTGGAAGAGAGTCTGCATGGTCACTTTGCGCGTCAGGTCGCTGAGCAGCGTCATCGTATAATCGGCGCACTCCTGAGCCGATGCATTGCCCAGCGGCGACATCTTCTGCGCAAACTCGAACAGGGCGTCGAAGCCGCGAATGCCCGAGCCGGCCACCGTAGGAGTGGGGCTCTGCGAGATGGCATTGATCCGAATTCCCCGCGCCCCGAGACGATAACCGAACGACCGGACGATGCTCTCCAGGAGCGCCTTGGCGTCCCCCATCTCGGAATATTTCGAGAACACCCGCTGCGCCCCGATATACGACAGGGTTACGATGGAGCCGTTGTCGGCCAGCGACTCCTCCAGCAATGCATGATGTATGATGCGGTGAAGCGATATCGCCGATATATCGAGCGTTTGATGATACCACTCGTAATTCAGATCCTCGTAAGGCCGGTCCTTCCGCACGTTCATGCCCATGCCGATGGAATGGACGATGAAATCGATCGGGCCGTACTGCTCCTTTACCTGCCGGAGAAGCGACAGGATGTGATCGTCCCGGGTAACGTCCGCCCAGATCAACGGGCTATCCGTTTTCTTTGCCAGGCTCTCTATCTGGCCGAGTCGCTTCGCCAGCGGCGCATTGGACAGGGCGAATACGGCGCCCTCCCGGTGAGCGGCTTCAGCTATAGCCCAGGCCAGGCTACTTTCGAGCAGGGCGCCGAAAATGATTCCTTTCTTACCACGAAGTAGACCATACCCGGAGGTTTCCATACATCACACGTGTTGTAACGGGGTTGCAGTTTGACGGGCTCAAAGCTAGTGATCAGGAAGCTGACTAACCAGCATTCAATGAATCAATTGAAGATGCCGCAAAACGAGCCGAAAAATAGGAAGCAGCCGCCAATACGGAAAACGGGCGCGTATTAGATAGAGACGGTATACGTTTGCTAGACCCGAGATATGAGCAACCCCCTTGCATGGAATTTTTCTTCCCGACGAAACGGATCGGGTATCGGCGAGGCCCAGGGGCAGGCTGACGCCGCAGCGTATCCTGCGAACTTCGCCATACAGGGTTCCGGAAGCGGCGGCGCCATAAACATCCTGGAGGAAGTCAACTCCTATCTTTCCGGTAAACGCGCCCAGCTCAATACGTGGTTTTTTCACGCCAGGCTGGCGCTGGCCATCGGCTTCGGCGGCTACCTGCTGGCAGACTGTGTAACCACGGGCCGCCTCGCCTATTTCCCGGCCATTCTGCTCCTGACGTTCGGGCTGGCGAACATCTACCTGGGCCTCTCGGCTTCCGTATCGGCGGAATTGCTACGATGGGGCTTTGCGGGCCTAGACCTGGGACTGATCCTTGCGCTTCGTTGGATGTATGCGCTCGACATCCTGGGCGATCCCAATCTGACGGCCGCCGTTCTGTTTGCGCTGATCGTCGGAGCCTACGTTGCCTACAGCGACCCCTACGTCTGCCTGGCGCTTGCGTCGGCTGCCGTGTTGAGTGTGGCCGTTATGCTGGGGGCGCCAGGCGCCCAGGCGCAGGAGACGTACTTCTCCTACGCCGCCTATCCGGTGGTCTCGCTTTCCATTTTGCTTTTGCTGGCGGCGCACGGCATCCTTTCTACACTGCTCGCGCAGTATCTGCTCCGGCAGGTCATCGGATACGCCGTCGAATTACACAAACGCGCCCAGGCGACGCTCACCTCCGCCATCGAGCGGGCCCGGCGCGAAAAACTCGAAGAGCTCAACAATCTCAAACGCGATTTCATCGAGGTCCTTTCGCACGAGCTCCGCACCCCCATCACGCCGCTCAGGTCCTCCCTTTCCATCATGCAAAGCGAAATGCAAGGGGATGAGGCTTCGACGGAAATACTGGCCATTGCGATGGAGGCGGCCGATAAACTGCATCGCCTCGTGAAGGATTATACGCGCCTGGCCGAATTGCTGACGCTCGAAACCGAAACCGTGCGCCGTCGCAATATGCGCATCGATGGGCTCATGAGTCTTCTTCTGGAAATTTCACCCCAGAGCCGCCTGGCGATCCACGGAGTGCAGCATCTGTCCGTATACGCCGACCCCCGGCTGCTGGCAGGCGCCGTTCTGGCGCTCGTCCGGCGCGCCGAACTGCGCGCCGGCGAGGAGTCCGACGACCCGCTGATCATCACGGGGCGGGAGCAAAACAACGAGGTCATCCTGGAAATACATGATGCAGGCGACAGCTACGACCAGACGCCCCTGTCGTTTGAGGACCTTTTCGCGCTCTCATCGGAACGCCGGTATTCCTCGCCGAACACCGGCCTGGAAGTTACCCTGGCCCAGTACTCGCTCCGCCGTACGGATGGGTACATGCATGTGGGCTCCAACGCGGATAACGGTACGGTGTTTAGTTGCCACATACCCCGTGCCCGCCCTGACGGGCAGTGGCTGCTCAACGGAGCGCTGCGCTCGGAGCTGGCGCA
This sequence comes from uncultured bacterium, assembly GCA_965365445.1. Lineage (GTDB taxonomy): Bacteria > Bacteroidota > Rhodothermia > Rhodothermales > DASSAV01 > CBDUBS01. The sequence continues at coordinate 7,443 of CBDUBS010000035.1, forward strand.
CTTCCTGATCGATTGACCTTTCACAGTATCATTTCGGCCAGGTAACGCCGGGCCATGTATCCGTGCGCACACGCAAAAGGCCTTACCCGATATGTCGGGTAAGGCCTTTTACATATTGTATACGATTATGGCTCGTTATGATCGCTTGCGACTTTCCAGCGGAAGGGCGCTCTCCTGGAGCACCTTGCTATCCTGCACCGGCAGCAAGCTCGTCACGATAAGCACGACACCCAGACCGGCGCTCAGGCCGAAAAATCCGGTAGAGAGGGGGCCGTAGAAAATATCGGACGTAAGCATATAGGCCGAAACGGCGGCCAGAACGGCGCCCATGAACCGCATGATCCATATAAGGCCGTCCTCTCTCTGCTCGGAACTTTTCATTTGAAGCTTTTTCATTTTGCACCTCTATATATGAACACGCACGCATGCGTGGTTTATCTCAAAGAACGAAAACCGGGTCGGCAGGTTGTTGTTTTCCCTGCGACTACGACCTTATGTACAGGCTGCCGGCCGGGTGGTTGCGTGACGGACTGGTAAATAACCGCAACGTGTCATCGGCGGCAAACCGGGATCAGCACGGGGAAACCATGGTCCTATTCCATGCTTCTCGCCGGCGATACCCGTTCTTTTCGGTACATTAGGGCTACATCCATTCATGGCAGCGGCCCGACCTGTTAGAATAAGAGGGTATCCAGCTTCCATAAACTGATATCCCCGACGCTGCGAATTTCCCCTTATTAGAACCTATGAAGCGCTTTCTGGCCCTGGCTTTATTGTTCCTTACATCCTGCGGTGGAGATGCCGGTCGAGAAGGAACCGCAAACGATGCCCTCAACCAGGGCCTGCGAGTGTATGCGACCAACTGCGTGGTATGCCATAAGGAGGATGGTACGGGTATGCCCGGCGTCTATCCACCCATCGTCGGCAGTGAATGGGTGCAGGGAGACGAGGGGCGCCTCATCCGGCTTCTGCTGGATGGGATGGTAGGGCCGGTGGTCGTGAAGGGGGAGACGTACAATAATGCGATGACGCCCTTCCATTTTTTGAAGGATGAAGAAATTGCCGCCGTGCTCACATTCGTGCGGTCCAATTTCGGCAATGAGGCCGGACCCGTGACGGCGGATCAGGTGGCGGCCGTCCGTGCGGCCGATCGGAGGGAGGAATTATGGACGGCGCCGGAGTTGGAACGGGCCACGGGTATTCCGTGACGCCGGCAGCGGTATACCGTCCACCTCCAAATAACCCCGGCGAAAAATTTTTCGGACGGGTTACAGGGTTGCCCCGCCTTCAATCGTCTCCATGGTGCAGTTCCGGAAAACCGCGCTTACCGGCGCTCCGGCGTAATGAGCTTCCAGGCGTTCCAGGCATCATGAGAAATCGGGAGATAGAAGAGCGCATCGTGCAGTACATTACGGGCGAGTGCTCCAGAATCGAAGCCCAGGAGATTGAAGGCTGGATGGCGGAGGACCCGGCTCATGCCGCCTATGTAGCCGATCAAACCCGCATCTGGGAAGCGGCGGGCAGTCTCCCGGCTACGTGGGATACCCGTCCCCTCTGGAACCGGGTCCGGCAGCGCACCGAACGGAGCGCACCATTACCGGCTCGGACGGCCTATGCAGCAGATCGGTCCGGCGTTCGTCGCCGGAAGCAGCTCGTGGCGTGGACCACCTGGACGGCCGCCGGTATGACGGTGCTGGTGGTCGGCGCCTTGTCGTTTCTGATAGGGCGCCTTACGGAAAAGCCACCGGAGAAGGCGGAGATAACGGTTCGTACCATTGCCACGGAAGCCGGACAGCGAGCCAGCATCCAGTTGAACGACGGCACGCAGGTTCGGTTGAACGTCGCCACACGATTGACCGTCCCGGAGCGTTTCTCCGAAACCTCCCGCGAAGTGCAACTGGAGGGGGAGGCGTATTTCGTGGTGGCGCCCGATGCGGCCCGGCCGTTCGTCATCAACGCGGGCGGTTCGGTCGTACAGGTGCTGGGCACCTCGTTCGACGTGCGGGCCTATCCGGAAGAACCGGAAGTGGAAGTGGCCGTTGCCGAAGGGAAAGTGGCCCTGAAAGCCACAACGCTCTCCTCGGCCTCGACGGCTTTCCTGACGCCGGGAATGGTAGGTACGGTACTGGCGGATTCGCTCATCAATACGCGCACCGTCCCGAACCTCAACAAATACCTCGCCTGGACGGAGGGCCGGCTCGAATTCAACGGAGCGCCGTTCGATGAAGTATCCCGTGCGCTCGAACGCTGGTACGATCTCAAAATCCATCTGGCGGCCCCCTACAAAAAGGTGGACCGTCTGACGGCATCTTTCAGAGATGAATCCCTTAGTGAAATACTGAACAGCATATCCATAGCACTCAATCTGCAATACGAGCGCGAAGGACGAATCGTTACGTTCCTGCCGGAAGGAAGCAGCGAACCCTGACCCCAACCAACTCCCGTTATTTCTAATGAATGGTCGTCTCAACAAACAATACAGGCAAAAAGGCATGATTACCAACACGCCCGCCTTTCCGCTTCGCCCAACCGGTGAAGCGCTTCCCATCGGCCGCTGCCGGCCGGCTGTTTCATTTCTGCGGAAGTGGATTGTTCTGGGGATGGCCCTCTGTGGCATTTTCTGGAGCGGTACGGCCACGGCGCAGGAAAACCTCGCCGGACGCAACTCCTCCGTGTCGTCTCTGGTGGCGCGGGACGTTCGCTTGAGCGTACTGGAGCAGAACCTCCCTCGCCTCAATCAGGTCGTTTCGGTGCACTTCGACGGGACCAGCCTGGAGGATGCCCTGACGCAAATCTCGCGGAAGAGCGGTCTGCACCTCGTTTACGGTAAAGAGAAGATCGCCGGAGCCGATGCGGTTACTCTCCGCATGGATAACGTAACGGTGCTGGAAGCGCTGCACGGCGTGCTTAAAAACACACCGTACACGCTAAAAATCTCGGCGGGCGGCCACCTTATTTTGGCCGATCATCCGACCGTGATGACCATACCGGAACCCGAACTGCGCACCACGACGGAAGTGCTGCCGGAGCATCAGGTTTCGGGTAAAGTTACGTCCGACGAGGGCGATCCGCTTCCCGGCGTGAACATCCTCATCAAGGGTACGGACATGGGCACGGCCACCGATTTCGACGGCCGGTACACCCTGAATGCCCGCACGCCGAACGATACACTCGTTTTCCGGTTCATCGGGTTCCAGAACCAGGAAGTGCCCATCGCCGGGCGCTCGACGATCAACATCGTCATGAAATCCGACCAGCTGGCGCTGGACGAGGTGGTCGTGATCGGCTACGGCGAGGTGCGGCGACGCGACCTGACCGGCTCGGTGGCCTCGGTCGTTCCGGATAAGCTGGAGCGGATGCCTATTTCGAACGTAGCGGAAGGTCTCCAGGGACGCATAGCAGGCGTACAGATCCAGCAGACCACCGGTGTGCCCGGCTCGGTGCCGGTCATCCGCGTGCGCGGCGGCAACTCGATCCAGGGCGGCAACAACCCGCTGTTCGTCGTAGACGGCATCATCGGCGCGTACGGCCCGACGGAAATCAACCCGGCCGACATTGCCTCGATCGAGGTATTGAAAGACGCCTCGGCGACGGCCATTTACGGAGCGCGCGGCGCCAACGGCGTCATCATCATTACCACCCGGCGCGGCCAGACGGGCGCTCCGCGCGTGGATGTCAACAGCTACTACGGCTTCCAGACGCTCATCGACCGTCTCGAGTACATCGATGGTCCGCAAGCCGCCGAGGTGCTCAATGCTCGCGCCGATTATCTGGGAATCGACCGGCCGTTCGCCAATCCGGCGAACGTGCAGACGTACGACTGGGCGGGCGCTATCCTGCGCGATGCGCCGCCGCAATTCAACCAGTTCATCAGTGTGGGCGGCGGCACGGAATCCATACAGTACCGGGTTTCGGGCGAGTATTTCAGTCAGGACGGCATCATCGTCAACTCGAACTACGAGCGCATCAACCTGCGCTCCAATTTCGACATCAATGTGGCGAAATGGGCGAAGGTGGGTGTCAATCTGGGACTGAGCCGCACGGATCGGGCCCAGATCGATCAGCCTAACAACGAGCAGAACCCGTTCTACCAGGCCTACCATACCGCCCGCAGCACGCCGATCTATAACGCGGACGGCTCGTTCAACTACAACATTTCACCGACCGACCCGAACGCGACGTTCTCCAACCCGGTCGAGCAGATTACGCGCGAGACGCACAACCAGCTCTATCGCACGGCAAACCTGCAAGCCTATGTGGACTTGCAGCCCGCCAAGGGACTCACGTACCGACTGAATACGGCCTACTCCAACTCGGACGGGCAAAATCAGGATTACATCCCGAGCACCACCTTCCGGGGACTGCCAATCGGCGGCGACGGCAACCAGAGCTGGTCCAACAGCTCTACGTGGCTCGTCGAGAACACCCTGCGTTACCAGACGGACATCGGACAACATTCCATCGGGTTGCTGGGCGGCCTGACGGCGCAGCGATCGGATAACGAGTCGTTATCGGCCGGCAACAGTCAGTTCCTCAGCGACCTGTTTCTGTACTACAACCTGAGCGCGGGCAGCACCGAGCAGCGCAACGTGGGATCGGGATACGGCGGCAACCGGCTGCTATCGGTTCCGGCTCGCTTCACGTACGACTACGCCGACAGGTACCTGTTCACGTTCAACGCCCGGTACGACGGCTCATCACGATTCGGCAAGAACAACCAGTGGGCCTTTTTCCCCTCGGGCGCCTTTGGCTGGGTCATTTCCGACGAGTCGTTCATGCGCGGGCTGCGGGCTTTCGATTTGCTCAAGCTGCGTGCCAGCTACGGCCTGACCGGCAGCGAAGCCATCGGATCGTACCAGACGCTGGCCCTGTTCGGCACCGGTATTGCGGCGGCCGGAGACGATCAGGAGGTCGTATTCTTCAGGCAGCTCCGGCTTCCCAACCCGAACCTGAAGTGGGAAACCACCGCCCAGGCCGACATTGGCATGGAAGCCAGCTTCATGAACGGCCGGCTCGACCTGAACTTCGACTGGTACGATAAGAAGACGACGGACCTGCTGCTCAACCGGAGCATCCCGGCCCTCACCGGCTTCACTACGGTAACGGACAACATCGGCAGCCTGCGCAACCGGGGCGTCGAGTTCTCGATGAACTACGCGCCCATCATCGAGCAGAATCTGGGGCTGGACTTCGAGTTCAACATCGGCGCCAACCGGAACACCGTGCTCGATCTCGGCGAAGTCGATTCGCTCATCATCCAGGGCGGCATCGGGAACACGAAGGAAACGCGCGATGCCCTCATCCTGAAAGAAGGTCTGCCGGTCGGTTCGTTCCGCGTGTACAAAACCAACGGCATCTACCAGAACCAGGCCGAAATCGACGGCTCGCCGCATGTTTCGGGCGCTCGCCCCGGATTCCAATGGCTGGTGGACGCCAATAACGACGGCAAGATCAGCGATCTCGACCGCGTGATCGTCGGCGACGCCGAGCCGGACTTCACCTTTGGACTGAACACGAACTTTCGGTTCCAGAACTGGAATCTGGCTGTGTTCCTTCAGGGCAACTACGGCGGCCAGACGTATAATATCAACCGTTTCGTCAACCGCGAAGGGTTGAAGGAGTTTTACGAAGGCTATTGGCGCGGCGAAGGCACGTCCAGCCGGTTCGAAGCGCCGGGCGCGGCTTCCTACCTCACGGAGGATCTCGTGGAAGACGCAAGCTATCTCCGCCTGCGCACCGTGACGCTCGCCTACAATCTGCCGCAGGCGATGATGCAGAAACTGCGGGTGCAGAACCTTCGGTTGTACTTCACCGGCCAGAACCTGCTGACGCTCACCGGCTACTCCGGCAATAACCCCGAAGCGAACAATTACGGCGGCAATAACACGGTGCTCGGTTCGGATTTCGGCGGGTATCCGCTGTCCAGGATCTACACCTTCGGCGTCAACCTCACGCTGTAATACGCGGGGCGCTCTTTACACTGAAATTCGCATCTATCAAAGGAACTTCACTATGAAAACGATACTCAGGCGCACGCAGGACATCGGCCGATGCCTGGCGATCCTGGCGCTGTTGGCGCTCCCCGCGTGCAGCGACTTTCTGACGGAGGAACCCAAATCCAGCCTCACATCCGAGAACCTCGGCACGTCGAGGGAAGGGATGGAAGCGGTGGTTCTCGGAATCCAGGAATACACCTACCAGCTCTCCCCGGCCGACGACCGGGCGAACATCCTCGTAATGGACGCCCCCTCCGACGACATCGTGGTGATGTCCTCTACGCTCAATCGGCAGGAGATGGACCTCTATACGTGGGGTCCGGATAATGCCAACATCGAGCGGAAGTGGAATGTCAGCTATCAGGCCATGTCGCGTATCAATACGGCCGTCGATCTGATCCAGAACTCAACGTATCCGGATCAGAATGTGAAGAATAGTCTGGAGGCGGAAGCGCGGTTTTTCCGGGCGTTCTTTTACTTCGATCTTGTCCGCCTCTTCGGGCCGGTGCCGCTGCTGACGGAGCCTTACGACCCGGCCCAGGGCATACCGACCTACACACGCGCTTCCGAAGCCGATGTGTACGCCCAGATCAAGCAGGACGTTCAGTTCGCCATAGCCAACCTTCCTGAAGATCGGTCCGGCATGGCCGGCGGACGGCCAACGAAGGACGCAGCCCGGATGCTGGGGGCACAGGTGCACGTGACCCTTCAGGAGTGGTCGCAGGCCGCCGCGCTGACCCGAGAGATCAAGAACGGAGGGCGTCATACGCTTCACCCGAACTACCTCGAGCTGTTCCAGCCGGCCGGTGAGGACCATTCCGAGTCCATTCTGAAGGTTGTTTGCATGATAGCGAGCAACAGCAACCGGATGAACGAGATGGGTATCAACATCATCGACCAGCTCAATCCCTTCGGGCAGCGCGGCTACCGCGGCTTCCGAGTAACGGATGAATTGTACAGCCTTTATGAGGCCGGGGACAAGCGCCTGAACAGCTTGTACAAAGGCGAATACATCAACCAGGCCACCGGCGCCAAGACTTCTACCTACAGGAATTATCCCTTCTCGCTTAAGTACTCGGATCCGAGCGTGCCGCCCGCTATCGATCTGCGCGTGCAGAACACGGCCGACTATCACCTGATGCGCTACGCCGAAACGCTGCTTACGCTGGCGGAAGCCATTAACGAATCCGGCTCTCCGACCGCCGAGGCCTATGACGCCATCAATCAGGTGAGGGCCCGGGCCGGTTTGCCTGCGCTCTCCGGACTGAATCAGAGCCAGTTCCGCGATGCCGTCCGCCTGGAGCGACGCAAGGAGCTTTACCACGAGAACGTGCGCTGGTTCGACCTGAAGCGCTGGGGTCGCCTGAAAGACGTGGAATCGGCCATCGCCGGCAGTGCGGGCACCCTGAAGCCTGTAGTCCAGCTTCCGAAACACGAGCGGTTGCCCATCCCTAACTCGGAGATCGTAACGACGGGGCTCGAGCAAAATCCGGGGTATTGATTCTCCCATGAAACGAGAGCCTGTGCGCGATAGTTGAGCGTACAGGCTCTTTCGTTTTGTTGGATTATTCGCCGAGGGCCAAATTTTTGACCTGGAATGGCGACGCGATTATCGATATCTTATCATTCCAGATCAGGCGATGTGATCGCGTGGCGTCGGGTATTCCGACAACAGAAAGGGAAGCGAAAGTATGCAGCCGGCCGAGATACAAACGTTAGCCGAACAGGTCAGGGAAGGGGATGAAAGAGCCTTCGCCCGGCTGTTCGATACGTTTGCGTCCGATCTGTGCGCTTTCGCCTTTCGCCTCGTGCGCGACCCTTCCGCAGCAGAGGAGGTCGTCCAGGAAGTGTTCGTCCATATCTGGATCAACCGGATTTCCTGGGTGCCCCAGAGCGTTAAATCCTATCTCTACAGCTCCGTCCGGAATCGCTCGCTGGATGTGCTGAAGCACGAGCGTATCGTCCGGGAGGAGGAAGCGCAGGTACGCGCGGCTCTGTACCCGGCTGAAGCAACGGAAGCAGATGATTACGTTTATCAGGAGTTTGTAATCGCTGTGGAAAAAGCGGTATCCGAGCTTCCGGAAGGGTGCCGCACCGTGTTTTCCCTTTCCCGTAGCAACCATCTCAGCTATAAGGAAATCGCCGGAGTGCTCGGCATCTCCGTGAAAACGGTCGAATCGCAGATGCACCGCGCCTTCGTACTTCTACAGAAAAAACTGGAGCCGCACCTGGGGCGTTCAGTGGTTTCGCCGCGTCGTTCGGCAAGCGCTTCCTGAAAGCCCTACAGCCCGCTTACGTATGGTTCGTGTACAGTCCGCCCCATCCTTTTTCCTGACGGCATTCCTCTGCCTTCTTCTTTCGGCGCCCGGCGCCTCCCCGGCTTTTGCGCAGGAGAGTACCCGCCCCAACATTCTCTGGCTCATTTCAGAGGACATGGGGCCGGAGCTCGGAGCATACGGGACACCGGCGCTCGAAACCCCCGAACTCGACGGTCTGGCCCGGCGAGGGGTGCTCTATACGAATGCCTTCACGACGGCTCCGGTGTGCTCCCCGAGCCGCTCGGCGTTCAACACCGGCATGTACCAGACCACCATCGGGGCGCACAACCATCGGTCGCATAAGGAAGAGGACGGAAGCGTATATCCGTGGCCCCTTCCGGAGGGGGTTCGTCTGATCACGAACTGGCTTCGCGACGCCGGTTACTACACCGGGAACATCGTTCACCTCCCTCCCGAGGTGCAGATCAACGGCCAGCCCGTCCGGGGAAACGGAAAAACCGATTGGAACTTCACGTTTGAAGGTAAGCCGTTCGATACGGACACCTGGGCGGACCTGAAAGCCCATCAGCCCTTTTACGCCCAGATCAACTTCCCGGAGACACACCGGGGAAGCGAATGGGATACGGCCCACGAGCGCGTGTACAAACAGGCCGACCCTCAGGCTGTCGTCGTGCCCCCTTACTACCCCGATCACCCGGTGGTTCGGGCGGATTGGGCGCAGTACTTCAACTCGATCATGTCGCTCGATCGGAAAATCGGCCTCGTACTGGATCAACTCGAGCGCGACGGTATGGCCGATAATACGGTCGTCATTTTCTTCGGCGATAACGGCCGCGCCATGATGCGGGGTAAACAGTGGCCCTACGATAGCGGTCTCCACGTGCCGATGATCGTATACTGGCCCGAAGGCCTCCCGAAACCGGCCGGTTACCGGGCAGGGGAGAAGGATTCGCAGCTCATCAGCGCCATCGACATTACCGCGACGACGCTAGCCATTGCCGGCATCACGAAGCCGGAGAAGATGGAAGGCCGCGTGTTTCTCGGCCCCCAGGCCGAGTCGCCCCGCCGGTATGTGTACGGCGGACGAGACCGGGGGGATGAAACGCTGGACCGCATACGCACGGTGCGTGACGAGCGCTTCCGGTACATCCGCAATTATTACCCGGATCGCCCGCTGCTGCAAACCAACCGATACAAGGAAACCAACTACCCGACCATCTGGGTGATGCGCAAGCTGTACGCCGGGGGGAAACTCGACTCCGTACAGGCGTATCTCTTGGCCCCCACCCGCCCTCGGGAAGAATTGTACGACACGAAAAACGACCCGTATGAAATCCACAACCTGGCCGGTAATCCGGAATACACAGAGGTGCAACACCGGCTGAGCACCGTGCTCGACGAGTGGATCGAAAAAACCGGCGATCAGGGGCAGATTCCCGAAGATCCCGCCGTACAGGAGTACTACGAGGAACGGGCGTTACGCAACTACGGGGAGCGCATCGAAAAGCTGCGCAAGGAATGGGGTGTAGAGTAACCGTCAATGCAAGCATACCGGTAGTATGGCGCCATGGAAAGGCCTGTCAGGTTTCTCAATGGAAAGGGGGCGTGCCTGTTTCTCGTCCTCTTGTTAGTTACGACCGGTTTTGTCCGGGGTCAGTCCGGCGCGGTATCGCTCGATGCCCTCATTCAGGAAGCGGGTAATGCCGACGACAGCGGGCGCATCGATAGGCTTGAGCGGATTCGCACCCATCCGAATGCGTCTGCGTCCGTCAGGCGCGATGCGGCCCGGCTCATAGAGGAAACGAATCTCTGGCTGACGGAGCCGGAGCTGGATTACTTCACGCGAAAGCTCGACCGGGAAACCTGGAGCTATTCCTTCGGCATCGAGCCGGCATCCCCTCTGTATCCGCTCACTCGATTTCTCGAAGGGCGGATGGTGGCCTGGTATGCCATGGAAAGCGGCAACATCTGGAACGTACCGGATCAACGGCGGATCGTAATGGACCGCGCAAGGGAGCTTCTGGTGGCCTACCGCAACGACTTCCCCGAGAACCGCCTGGTGCGGATGTACCTCGGCGAGGCCGTCCCTAACCCGAAGGCGTATGCACCGCTGGAAAAGGCTCCCGATTGGGCCAATTACCAGCGCGAATCGATCGAGCGCCTGACGGACATCATCGAATGGTGGATCGACAACCGGCAGCAGTCCGATGGGCAATACGGCGGCGGCTGGGGCGACGATTGCGAGATGTGGCGCTGGTGGATGCCTGCCCTCATCGCCTTCGACGACCCGAAGATAACGGCAGCGCAGGCCCGTTTCTCGACTGCTCTGCTGGCCCAGGATCACATGGAGGGCGGCTATACGGACATCATGACCGACGTGGAACACACCGCTGAAGACGGCGCCGATGCCATCACGCCGATGATGTTCCTCGATCCGGAGAACCCCGAATGGCGCGACCGCTCGCTGCGGCTGGTGGATCTGATGGCGAACCTCTGGACGGGCGTGAATGAGCGAGGCGGGTTGCAATACAAAAGCACCTACTTCACCTCCGATTCCGTCAGCACCGACCCACGGAAGGCCGCCGATACGGTGTACCATCCTCGCGCCGTGCAACCGGCTTTGCTTTACTGGCAGCGCTCCGGAAACCCCGCCATGACGGCCCTGTTCAGCCGCTGGCTGGATACGTGGGTAGACGCCACGGCCCGCAGCGAGCGCGGCAAGCCCGCCGGAATCGTGCCCAGCGCCCTGCACTGGCCGGAAGGAATCGTCGGCGGCTTCGATCCGAACTGGTGGGACCCCGGCAACCACTCCGAGCGATCGTTGTACACGTGGCCTAGCGCCATGGGCATGATGCTCAACTCGCTGCTGCTCGGCCACCGGATGACCGGCGATGCACGCTACGTCGAACCCATCCGCAGTATGGCGGGCATTCGCCTGGATTACCTCCGGCGGGGGGCGCCGGCAGATCCGCCGCCGGGTTCCGCCGACTGGTGCGCCTCGCGTATGCGCGGCCTGACCGAAGCGACGGCTAAATATCGGTTCCTGACCGGCAGCCGCGAATTCGACGAATTGCTCTCCATGGAAAACAACCCCTATCTGGCTTTGCGCATGAATGGGGATCGCACGGCCCTCACCGAAGCGCTCCGGAATACGGCCGCTTCGCTCTCGGTGGACTGGCCCGGCTATACCTACGAGGTGCGTTGGACCGACCGCGTATTGCGGTTCCCCGCCCTGTTCGCTGAAGCAGCCCTGTACCCTGAACCGCTGCCCGGTCGGTTTCAACCCGAAACGGATCTGCTGCTGGCTACGCTCACGGGGGAACCCGGATCGGGGTTGTACTTCCCCATGAATGCCGTAAGGTGGCTGACGCCGCCCCGCGAAATGGCCGCAGTGGTCACGGATAGCGGACCCGATCGGTTTGAGGCCGAACTATTCCACTTCGGCACAACCGAGCGGCCGATGGAAGCCGAACTGTACCTCCTCAAACCGGGAGCCTACACGCTCAGCCTTACCCGGGCGTCCGATGGCGCAGTGCTCTACACCGAGCCATTCACCATGGAAGGCGCCCGGACGCGCGTACCGTTAATGCTGCCGTCGCAAACGCTCTGCCGCCTATCGGTGCAGCCGCGGTAGCCCCTTTTGCCCGGCCGGGCCAACGAGCCGGTTCCGAAGGTTTGCCTTCCGGGCCGGCGGAACCCAACCCCTCCCTTGAGGAAGGTGGCCCGCCTCCTCCGTTTGCACCCGTGGCGGGTGCTGTAGAAGGGAGCCGGAGGGTGTTTCCACCGCCTTGCTTCGCGTAGAAAATTAAAGAAAGCCGGGCCCGGGCAACGCCCCCACCCCGCAAAGCGGGGAGCCCCCTCAAGGGAGCGGCGGTAAGGGGGTGGTTTTACGGCAATGCCTTTCACGGGGCACTTCGGGGCTGGGTGGAACGGCGAAAGCCCCTCCACCGCAATCCGGCAGAGGGGCTTCGGCTGACCTGTAGCGGCCGGGCGGGTCAGATGCCGAGCCGATTACGCCGGAGCATTTCCGTTTCGGTCTGGTCGGTGAGGGGTTTGTAGCCCGGAAGGGGCAGGAGGCGCTCGTTGATCGCATCGAGCAGCCAGGAAGCCTGCGGGAAGAACGTTTCTTCCATTTCCGCCGCCGGAGTGATCCAGTTGCGGCTTCCTACGATCACGATCGGCCCGTCGAGATGGTCGAAGGCCAGCTGCCCGATCTGGGCCGCAATCGTGTTCAGGAAAGACGCCCGCTCCACGGCATCCGATGAAAGCAGCACCCGGCCCGTTTTTTCGACCGAGCGGATGATCCTGTCGTAGTTGAGCGGGTTGATGAAGCGGGTATCGATGACCTCCGCAGAGACTCCGTACTCTCTCTCCAGGATGTCGGCCGCCTCGAGCGCCCGGTAGAGCGTAGCGCCGATCGTAATGATCGTGAGGTCGGAGCCCTCGCGTTTCACGGACGGCTCGCCTTCCTCGATCTCATAGTAGCCTTCCGGGACGCCGCCCGGCTCGAACTGCTCGCCCATGTCGTACAGGCGCTGGCTCTCGAAAAAAATCACCGGGTCGGTGTGGCTGAGGGCGTAGTTCAGCATCCCCTTGGCATCGTATGGCGTAGCCGGGAAATAGACCTTCAGCCCCGGAATGTGGGCTACGATGGAGGTCCAATCCTGCGAGTGCTGCGCCCCATACTTGCTGCCGACGGATACGCGCAGCACGAGCGGCATCGTCAGCACGCCCGCCGACATGGCCTGCCACTTGGACATCTGGTTGAATATTTCGTCGCCGGCGCGGCCCATGAAGTCGCCGTACATCAGCTCGGCTACCACCCGACCGCCGCACAGGGCGTAACCGGTGGCGGCTCCGGCGATAGCGCCCTCCGAGATGGGCGTATTGAACAGCCGGTGGTAGGGGATGGCCTCGGTAAGCCCGCGGTATACGGCGAATGCTCCGCCCCAATCACGATTTTCCTCCCCGAAGGCCACCAATGTCGGGTCCTCGTGGAACCGGTGAAGAACGGCCTCGAAAATCGCATCCCGGTAGGCAATTACTTTCGATTTCGGCAGCATCTCGCCGTTTTCGCCGTAGGCCGAGCGGGATTTTCGCTTATTGGATTGTACGCGGGGGTTATCCTCGATGGATAGCAGCACCTCCGGCTCGCGGTCCTCCATCTTCTCTTGCCGCCGGTTCGAGAACATCATCCCACCGATGGCGTCCGTCTTCATCGTCTCCATCCGGGGCGAAATATCCGGAGAGATCGCCAGTTCGAGCGCCCTGGTCATCCGCTCGACGAGCCGTTCCCTGGCGGCGTTCTGGTCGTCGGCGGACTGGTGGCCGTGCTGTTGCAGGTAGGCTCCGTACGATACGATACAGTCGGCCTCCTCCCAGAGCGCCATTTCTTCCTTCGTTCGATAAGAGGACGCATCGGAAGGGGAGTGGCCCGAGATGCGGTAGGTTACGGTATCGAGCAAAACAGGACCGCGGCCTTCCGACAGTACGTGCTTCTTGCGCTCGACGGCGTCGGCAACGGCCAGGGGATTGTAGCCGTCAACCCGCTCCGCGTGCATGTTCTCCGGGTTGACGCCGGCTCCGAGCCGGGCCAGCACACCGAAGCCCATCGTTTCACCCTCGGGCTGGCCGCCCATGCCGTAGAAATTGTTGATGAAGTTGAACAGGATCGGCGGAGCGCCGCCTACCTCTTCCGGCCAGAGGGTTCGGTACTGATCCATGGCGGAAAGCATGATCCCTTCCCAAACGGGACCGCATCCGCTGGAAGCGTCGCCGATGTTGGCGATGACGATGCCCGGCTTGTGGTTGACCCGCTTGAAGAGCGCCGCGCCTACCGATATGTCGCCTGAGCCGCCCACGATGGCGTTGTTGGGCATACTCCCGAAGGGGGCGAAGAAGGCATGCATCGACCCTCCGAGCCCCATGTTGAAGCCGTTTTCCCGGGCGAAAATCTCGGCCAGCGTACCGTAGATCACGAAGTCGATGGCGAGGTCCTTCGGGTCTGAATGCTCCGATTTTTCCACGACACGCAGAATGCGGCCGCCCAGATACGACTCCATGATATCCATGAGGCGGCCGTCGTCCAGCTTGTCGATGGCGGAGAGGCACTTGGCGAGAATCTCGCCGTGGCTGCGATGCGAGCCGAAGATGAAGTCGTCCACGTCAAGCGGCAACGCAGTGCCTACCGCCGAGGCCTCCTGCCCTATGGAAAGGTGAGCCGGACCAGCATGGTTATACTTGATGCCCTGGTAAGCCCCCTGCCGCTTGATCTGATCGAGCATGGTTTCGAATTCGCGGATCAGCAGCATGTCGTGATAGACGCGCTGGAGCGTTTCGCGACCGTAGCGGGCGGCCTCACGACCCGGATCGGGCTGGTACTGGTTGAGCGGGATATCCTTGATCTTCAGGACGCCCGGCTTCCGGACGACGGTAGGATCGACGATGAGGTTCTTGGGCATGGCGTTATATGGGTAAAAGTAGCGTTTTACAGGAGTCAGACGGCCAGGGCGAGGTCGAACGATTCGAGCAGCGAGGCGACGTGAGCCAGGAACCGTGCTGCAGGCGCTCCATCCACGATCTGGTGGTTGGCGGTAAGGGAGAGATGAAGCACGTCCTCATGGACGATTTCATCGCCGCGGCGCACCGCCTTCAAGCCGAGGCCGCCCACGCCGAGGATACCCACCTGCGGCGGGTTGAGCACCGGAGTGAACACCTCGATCCCCAACGATCCCAGGTTGGAGACCGTAAAGGTGCCGCCGTTGAGTTCGTCGGGCTTGATGTTTTCCTCGACACAGGCTGCGCGTAGCCGGGCGGCTTCCTCGGCCAACGCCCGCAACGAGAGATCGGAGGCGTTTCGTATGACGGGCACCATGAGTCCGCGCGGTGTATCCACCGCGAACCCGAGATGCACGGCATCGAAGCGCCGCACCCGGTCGCCCAGGAAATGGGCGTTCAGATCCGGGAAACCGCGCAGCGCCCGAACGGCGGCAAACATAACGAAGTCGTTGATTGAGACGTTAGTAAGGCCAAGTGCGACAGGGCTTTCCTTGAGTTTCTTGCGATACGCCATCAGAGCCGCCGCCGGGGCCGTCCGGTGGAGGGTGTACTGAGCGGTTGACTGCACCGATTGGAGCATCCGCTCGGCAATCAGGCGGCGAACGCCTTTTACCGGCACTTCCTGATAACTCTCGGAGGGTGCTTCGGTCTGCGAGGCCGCAGAGGACTGAGCCGGTGCGGCGGCGGGGGAGAGCTGCGACGGGCGGTCTTTGAGGCGCTTTTCTACGTCTCGGGCCAGGATGCGCCCGTGAGGCCCGCTGCCTTCGAGACCGGCGACGTCTACCCCATGCACTTCCATCATCTTCCGGGCGCGGGGGGAGACGCGGCGGGCCGGACGGTCGCCCTGCGGCAACGCGCCGGAGCCGCCGGTGCGTTCCGGCCGGGGCGCCGGGCTCGAGGCTACCGGCTCGGGGCTCTCCGTATCCGGAGCAGCGGTGGGCGCTTCGTTCGGGTCGCCGATGATGGCGATGCGGGAAAGTACCGGGGCGTCTTCACCCGCAGCGTAGAGTGTCTTCAGCAGGGTGCCGCTCTCCGGGGCTTCGACTTCGAATGTTGCCTTGTCCGTTTCGATGGTGCAAAGCACGTCGCCTTGCTCGACGGAATCACCCTCCTGAACCTTCCACTCGAGGATGAGGCACGTTTCGACCGATTGGCCCTGACTGGGCAGGATGACGTCGGTGGCCATAAGTACGGGGTTGATGATTGGTTAGCGTTATGGAATACCGTTCAGGCGAAGATGATTTCGATGCCCGCCCCGTTCAGTTCTTCACGGGCCTGGTCGGCCAACCCCTCATCCGTAATGAGGGTACCGACGCCCGTAAGGGGCAGTACGTGCACGAAGCCTCTCCTGCCGAATTTGGACGAATCCGCGACGAGGATGGTATGGGCCGCGCGTTCCGCCATTTTTCGCACGATTTCGGCGCCCTCGAGCAGATTCGTGGTCAAGCCGCCATCGGTGGTAAACCCGTCGGTGCCTACGAACGCGAGCCTGACGTGAAACCGGTCCAGGGCGGATAGAGCCAGCGGACCTACAAACGATTCGGTTGCCGGCCTGAACTCGCCTCCAACCAGTGTAAGGCGGAGGGCCGGGTTTACCCGTACGAAAGGCAATACCAGCGTGGAGTTGGTGACCAGTTGTACGTCCCGTTTACCGAGCAGGTGCTGCGCCACGAGGGCCGTGGTCGTTCCTGCCTCTATCATGACCGTATCTGCTTCGCGGATCAGATCGGCCGCCGCCCGGGCAATGCGCTGTTTGGCTTCCGGGTGCGACTTCTGGCGACGGATAACGGACGGGCTGAAGGCCGGGATGGCTCCACCGCGGGTCCGATGCACCATCCCTTTCTCTGCCAGGCTGCTCAGATCGTTGCGTATGGTCACCGTGGAAACGTTGAGCTTGCGGCTCAGGTCGGCCACAGACAAGTTGATGTCCTGCGAGAGGATTTCCACGATCTCCTTCTCTCTTTCGGACAGCATAGGGTTCATTGCTTCGCCCTTACAATACTCTTTCGAAACACTTTCGAATAGGTAGCATCAAACTTACGAAATTCTTTAATTGATTTACAGCCGGTGTTTGTATATACTTTTCATCCATCAATATTTCTTATTTCCCCATCAGACTTGTCTGCAATGCTTTCTTCCGAAAGGCGCCGCACGTACGCCCTGAACTGCGCCCCGGCGCTACGGGCGCTTATGAAAAGATATCAAGGGGCGGCCTTCGTTCATTATGCCGGAGAAGCGACCGACCTGGATTCGCTCCCTGAAGTAGCCAAGCGGCTCGACGTGCCTTTCGAGCCACATCCGGATGATCAGTTGAACCGCCTGGAAGAACGTTTCGAGGCCGCTTATGGAGGCTCCGGTATGTTGCCGGAAAGCGTTTTCGTGGAAGAAGTCGGGGCATTCGGAGTAGGCGCCTCGCTACACGACGCCTTACGGGCTGCCGGTCCGGGTGGACACCAAGCGCCTTCAACCGCAGATGAAGTCGGCGGCCGCATGGCAGGAAAAATCATCATTGTGACCGGCGGAGCGCAGGGCTTCGGACGAGGTATTGCAGAAGGGCTTCTTCGCGAGGGAGCTACGGTTGTCATCGCGGATATCAATGAAAGCCAGGCAACCGATGCGGCTTCCGAGCTGGGTGCTGCGGTGCAAAAGGACCAGGTTTCGGCCTACCGGGTGGATGTGACGAACGAGGCGGACGTGCAAAAAATGATCGAGGATACCGTTTTGCGCCTCGGGGGACTGGATGCGTTCATCAGCAATGCGGGCATCCTTCGCGCCGGTAGTCTTGAAGAAATGGACGTAGCCTCTTTTGAACTGGTCAATCGGGTTAATTACACCGCGTTTTTTATCGGTACGAAGTACGCTTGCCGTCCGATGAAAACGCAGCACCGGTTCAATGCCGGCATGTACGGAGACATCATTCAGATCAACTCCAAATCAGGGCTTTCGGGAAGCAATAAGAACTTCGCGTATGCAGGCAGTAAATTCGGGAGCATCGGGCTGACGCAGAGCTTTGCGCTCGAACTGGTTCCTCATAACATTAAGGTCAACGCCGTTTGTCCCGGCAACCTGTTCGACGGCCCGCTGTGGTCCGACCCGGAGCGGGGGCTTTTCAGGCAGTACCTCGATACCGGAAAGGTGCCGGGCGCCCGGACGATAGACGACGTGCGCCGCGCCTACGAGGAAAAGGTCCCCATGCGAAGGGGCTGCCGGACAGAGGATGTGACTCGCGCCGTTATGTACGCCATCGAGCAGGAATACGAAACCGGGCAGGCTATCCCCGTAACAGGCGGGCAGATCATGCTGAAATAATGACGGAGAGAACCCGATATTCCGGGGATCGTATCCTATTTTGCACGGCACAATAAAGAACACGGCAACCTATGCTGCGATTGGCAACGCAACTCGTCGGACTGAACCAAACCGACCGGCAAATGCGTCTGGAATCACTCCGCGAATTAATCGCGGAAATGGAACGAGGCGAGCTCAACCGGCCGGCCCCGGGCGGCGCGGTCAACAACCACATCCACACGTTCTATTCATTCTCGCCGTACTCGCCCACGGCAGCCGTCTGGACGGCCTACCGATCCGGCCTTGAAACGGCCGGGATCATGGACCACGACACCATAGCGGGAGCGCGCGAATTCATCGAAGCCGGCTGGCTGATCGGGCTGGCTACCACCATCGGAATGGAAGTTCGGGTAGATATGTCCGGAACCCCGTTGAAAGGACGGCGAATCAACCACCCGGACCAAATATCGTCGGCCTACGTGGCGCTGCACGGCATTCCGCATACCCGGATCGACCGTGTGGCGGAGTTCATCAGCCCGTTTCAGGAAAAACGAAACGAACGCAACCGCCGGATGGTAGACCGTCTGAACGACCTGCTCCAACCGAAGGGGTTCACCATCGACTTCGACCGGGACGTGGAACCTCTTTCCAGAGCGGCGGAGGGCGGAAGCATTACCGAACGCCATTTGCTCTTCGCTGTGGCCCGTAAAATGACAGTACAGTACGGACGGGGCAGCGACCTGGTGGATTTCCTCCGCGACGACCTGGGCCTGGGCATCAGCGGGCGTGTGGGGGATTACCTCGCCGACGAACGGAATCCACACTACGAGTATGACCTGCTCGGTGCTTTGAAAAGCGACCTGGCGCCGGCCTTTTACATCGACGCCGATGAGGAAATGCCGGACGTGCGGGTATTTATCGATCTTGCGAACGAAGTAGGTGCCATAGCGGCCTATGCCTACCTGGGAGACGTCGGCGTATCGGTTACCGGCGATGATCTGCGATTGCGCCTCGTCCAACACGAGAAGGTCCGGCCTGCGGGCTGCGGCGCGGGCGAGTAGCGT
>CBDUBS010000036.1:0-25904 GCA_965365445.1 uncultured bacterium
TTGTAACGGCTCACGAAAACCGCATTCCCGCCGGGGGCGTCGAATACATTATCGGACAGTGTAATATCCTCAGCGCGTTCGAGAAACACGGCGCCGCCGCGGTAGATCGTCCAGTCGCTTCGCAGGAGCGGTTCGCGGGTTTTCATGAAAGTCCGGTTCGTGTGGCGCAGGATCAGCCCGTCGATCAGGATGTGCTTCACCGGCCGGCTCGGATCGCCCCTGAATTCGAAGATGTAGTATATCTGGGGAACTTCGGCCACAGCATCCTGCACGGCCACACCCGGCGGAGCATAGTAATACAGGATGTTCGCCGCCCGGTCATGGTGCCACTCACCCGGTGAGTCGAGTTCTTCCATGATCCCTTCCACGTACTTGTACCGTTTGTGATAGCCGTGGTCGTTGCGGTTGTTTTGCCACCCTCCGGTGAGTCGCAGTGATCCGTCGGGCGCCATGCCCTCAATGAGGAAGTGGTACCCGCCCCAGGTAGCGCCGTGAATGGCATGCAGGAACCCACCGGCGGGGTTCTTCCACCGGCGCACCCGGGCCGCGCTGTCGGCATCGGCGGCATACCCCCCATAGGGCCGGATGGAGGGGTCGAAGTTCGGATACCGAGCCATGATCTGCCTGCGGCCGTTGATGAAAAGCTGATCGAAGACGATGCCTTCCGGCACGCTGGCCTGCATAATGCCCCCTGAATAAGCTTGCCACTGGAGATCTAACCGGCGTCCCCCGCTTACGACGGCCTCTTCGCCGGGATAGGCTGTAATCCGTAAGGGTGCGTCCTCGATTCCTGAATCATCCGGTTCGAATACGATGGGCCGAACCAGGTAATGCGTTCCTCCCCGCAGGTAGATGGTAATACTGCGGCTCCGATCGGCTTTCCGGAGTTGCCGCGCCGCTTCGACGGCTCGATGCAACGTAGCGAAAGGAGCCTGCTGCGTGCCCGCTGACCGGTCGTTTCCTTCCGACGCCACGTAAAGGGTCTGATTCTGGGCATGCAAAACGTTCGCAAAAAGCAGCAGGAGAGCCGGAATCACCAAGAAACCACGTAACTCGCTCATATAAAGATCGGGTTTATAGTGGACTATCGGAGCGGTTCAGGATCTTGGGATCAACCGCCTGATCTCTTTCATCACGTCGAGCGATGCATCGCTGATGCTTCCGTCTTGATAGATCATCAGGTTGATCGTGACGACGCCGCCCCGACGGTTGCTATTCCGGATGTAGTCGGCAAGGGTTTCGGCCGTAAAACGCGGGGCCGTAATCGGTGAATCGGCCTTTCCATGCACCCATTCGTTTTCCATCACTAGCAGCGCATGGTATGGCAAGCCAAGGGCCGGTCCATACCGAAAGACGGGCGCCTCGGGCTCGGCTACGGGACTCGCCACTTCCCCGGCCCAGTAATCCTGCCAGGGCGTTAACTTCGGGTAAATCCATGAGTTGAGCGCGACGATGCGGTTCGGGTTGCCAATTTTCGTCAGGAAATAAAAGTCCTCGAACGACACGTCGGGATACTTCTCATAGCATTGGTACCAGCCGTCGAGCCAGTACCCGGCTACCCGGTTTCCGTAGCGCTCGCCGACTTCGGTCATCAACGTCCGGTTGATATCGATGAACTCCTCTGGGCTGGCTTTCGGGTAGTTGGCGAGCGTGTGTGTGGCAAAGTACAGTATCAGGCGGATGTCCCGCGCGGCCAGGGCGTCCGCGATCTCCGCAATGAGGTCGCGTCGGGTGGTCCATCCGGGATGCACCGTTTCCCAGGCCGGCAGCGGGGCGGGGAAGTGCGGATCGGCGTGGTTAGCGGTAAAGATCACGTAGCCGGCTCCCGTTGCGGTCGCCATATCGGCGAAAGCCTTCACGTCGAAGTCCCGAACGGCTTCCGCATAGGATTTCTTCCGGCCGGTTTTCGGCTGGCTCTGCGAAGTCCAATGGAACATCACTCCATAGCCGGCCTTTCGCAGCCACGCCATATCGGCGCGCGCCCCCTCGGCCCGGGCCTCATCCCGGCGTATCCCTTCCAGATCCTTTAGGGGTTGTAAGATAATGGACCGGAAGTGCAGAGCCGGATCGATCTTTGGTTCGGGCAGAGTGAACGTAATCGTACTCGTTCCGGCCGGAAGTTCGATCGTCTGTTCGGCCGCCTGGAGTTCGTAATCCAGATACGGGGTTCCGAAATAGCCACGAGTAGCTTTCAGGCGGCCTGATATGCTGTTCGATGCACTTTCCAGTCCGTATCTGGTGCCGTCGCCGGCGTCAGGAAGAGATACGTTGAAGATCACCCGGTATGCGCCCGCGTCCTGTTCGTTCAGGGATACCGCCCACGCCAGCATACCCGGCCCTTTCCAGATCAACCGCTCACCGGATGTGAGCGCGAGGTCGCCTTTCGTAAGGGATGCTTTCGATCCGTACAGGATTAGTTCACGCTGCGCCGGAGAAAGCGTCAATACTCTGGTTGAATCGATCTTCTCAGGAATCCTGTGCTCGGAAGGGGACCACAAGGGAACGAGGTTCCAGAGCATCATAAGAAACAAGACCATAGCCTGCACCGAATCTACAGTTGACAGAAAATATACCGGATTCACGGAAGTCCTTACACCTTCCCGTTCGCTGATCCTCCCGCCGCAGGCCGGCGCCCCGCGCTAATGTTTCCTTGCGAACATCGTATGGATGTCCAGATGCTCGGGCATCATGACGCTATGGCTCGTGTCGTCGTGACAAATGATTCAGATCGGTTGCCTGCGCGAACGGCAATGAGAACCCGGGCGCCAGGCTCGACACCAATCAGTTGGGGGTTCCGAAGCGTACCGTCCGGGAGCGTGCGCCCGCCTCGAACCGGGGTATGGTCGTCCAGCAGGATGACCGCATCCGCATCAGGCAACAAATGTAGTGGAGGAAGTTCGCTGGAAGGAAGACGGCCGGTCGAGGATGCCGCCGCCCTCACGTAGCCGCCGCCGCGCGGTGTATCGGATGGTCGATCGATAACATTTCGAATTTTCAGGATGATCTCTGGATCCGCACCCCGAGGGTCAAACACCATTTCGAGAAAATTCCAGTATTCGGGACCCGTTAGGGGCGCAAGCTCCGGCGACCCGTACTTCTGGTGATAGAGCCCAATGGCCTCCAGTTCCTCGCCGTTAAAATCCGTCATGTTCGGCCCGAAATCAGGTTTGACGTCTCTTCCTCCTGTTCGTCCAATGGGGCCGAACGAACATTCGTATACACGCTGGCGCTTGTTTTTCATGATACAGCCATTGTGTACGTCTCCGTAGACGGAAACGACACCCTGTCTGGAGCCTAACACGTTGAGAACGCGGGCGACTCCGGCCCGGACCCAGCCCGCATAGTCTGCTGCTACGCGGTCGCGCTCGGCAAACATCTCTTTGGTGTCCGGATCGGCCAGGTGGCCCGTCCATACGGCATGTAAACCGTTGATGCCGGTCAGCGCGATGAGTGGAGATGAGTCCGTCCGGATCATCTGACTCAGCCACGCAAACTGTTCCTCGCCAAGGAGCGTTCGCGTCGGATCGCTACGGCTGTAGAGACTTTTTTTGTGGCCCCATCCTTCATCGTCCCAAATGTTTGTGTCCTGACTCGAGCGCCATAGCCGCCCGTCGAGTATGAGTAGCGAAAAATCTCCTGCCGGCATTTTCCACCGTCGCCAATGCTTCGGATTGTCCGTGCCCGACGGAGCATCGTTGCCGCTGACCAAGTGGCGTACGATCTGGAAGTTGCGCCGCATATACTCCGGATCTTGACCGAGCCCCGCCACATTGCGGATGATGATTTGCTCGGGCCCTTTCACATCGTCCATCCCGTAATCGTGATCGCCCGGGTTGAGCACGTTCCAGTGGCGCATCATCTGCCATCGGGTTGTAGGTCCGCCCAGCGTAGTCATGATCACTTTGTACGCATCGTCAGTGCTCGGAGGAGGAAAGATTAACTCCAGATACCATACATCGTCCTCCCAGACCATAGTTTGCGAGCCGAATTCCTCGAGATGGCCGAAGACGCCGGGCGTGGGCTGATCGTGCAGCCACCAGGCCTGATAGGCAGCCGCTTCGGGTAGATTCGGGCGATTTCCCGCGATGGCATGACAGCTCAAACCGATGAGCCGGTAGGGAGCGCTCAATCGCGGAAGACGCCCCACGTAACGACCATCAATCTGTGACGCATCCAGATATCCTGTGCCCGGACCCACACTATCCGTTCCGGGCCGGGGATCGTGCGTCACGTCACGTCCATCTTTCCAGACCGTGTAGTAGAGGGTCGCCTCAGTGGGATTTTCAGGCAATATGGCATCGATTACCGCCGTATTTCTCCGGAAATCATTCGTGACGATACGCGCACTTCCTGCTACCGGGGCGCTCGCCCACCCGGCGGCCGGCTCAGGCGTTTGCGCCATGCGAATCTCCGCCTTTTCGCCGCCGTTTCGGAAGGCAGCAATAAACCGGCAGCGCCAGTGGCCATCAACTCTCTGCAACGTGTCTCCGAGCGCATAACAAACGTGCAGTTCATTAACGGGCGCGTCCAACGGTTCATTCTTTTCCGGCTCGAGAATCACACGCTTTACTTCAAAATCGAGGAGCCCTCGGGCGACCAGACCGAAATATCCATCCGTGACGGAAATGCGGTCCACGTCTTCAAGGATAACGGTCGATTCTGCCGAGTCGGATTTTAGCGTAGCGCGTATCGTCGCCCGCTGCGCTTCATCGCCCTCGACGACGAGATGAACCTTGATCCGATCGCCGGATCGCATCACCGGCGCACTGGTGTCGACGCCCTGCGGATCAAGGGGCTCTCCTTCGGCAGTATGCGAGAAGATCCCGAACGTACCATCATCCTTCCAGACGGCCATAGCGGCAGCCTGATCTACCCGGGATGCGCCTTCCCAGCTTTCGTGCAAACATTTCGATCCAAAGGCTATACCCATCAGGGCATACCCTGGTTTGAAGTGCTTCCACGTGTATCGCTCTGCTCTAGGCGGAAGCTCGCGCACGGTCGCTTCGATCGTGACGGCGTAATTTCCGGTTAATTTCCAATCGCGCCGAAAGATCATGCCGAAGGGCAGCGACGGATCATACTCCGTCGGCATGGGCTTTTGCCGGTTTTCCCAATGCCACGGAAAAGAACTCACCGGGCGCTCGTCGCCGCGGTGCGTGAGCCGACGGCGAAGCGCGTTGTTTCGAATCATCCAGTAGCCGGGATTCATCGATTCCCATCCGTCCCCGTGGTAAAATCCGTCCGGCCGGCTGAAGTCGTCTACGACGACGGGGCGTTTGGAATACCCGGGAGCCCACGGTGCGCCGGCGCTACGTGAAGCAACTCCTGCGGTTGCGGCCGCCGAGATCTTGATAAACTCGCGACGGCTGAATTCCTGAAACGTCATGAATCGTACCGCATTCGTTGTATTTCCGGGGGCATTGATTGCTTTACGTATCCGTTTTGCCAGGCTAGTTTTGCCTTGTCGTGGGCACGCGTATCCGCAACGTTTGGTAACCACGATCGATGGTGACAAACACCTCATCTTTCGCCCCATCCGCCATCGCGCTTTGAAAATCACTCAGTGTTACAATGCGTCTATTGCCGTAGCTAATGATCGCGTCGTAGGTGCGAAGGCCCATCTCATAAGCGGGTGATGCCACAGGGACGTTTTTCAGCAACGCCCCCTCCGTTTGTCCGCCGAGCGCATCAATAAGATCCGGATCTGTTATCGATGCAACCGTCGCGCCGAGCCACATAACCTCGGGAGCTACTGACGTTGCGTTTGATGCCGGCAGGGTTGGGGATTCGGCGCCCATCAGGGCTGCGAGCCAGCTCGGTCGATCGACGCTCTTGGCTATACTAAACCCGGCATGCGACGTGAAGCCTTTTTTAACACCGTTTTCAAACGTGCCGGCCTTGATGATGGTCGATTCTTCAATGGTGAAAGGGCCGTCATATACCTTCGAATCCGGCGCCGGCTCGCTGCCATCCAGTGTGTATCGGACTGTTCCTCCGCGTGCGTCTGCGGTGAGCCGAACGGAAACAGGCCCATCGAACATCCCCCCGTTCGGATAGATACGCGTCTGCAAGTGGCCGAAATCGTCCATCGAGAAATTGCGAAACCCAAGCTTGTGGGCCGGTGAGTTAGGGCGGATCCGGTAATCGTCCAGCAGAGGATCGACAAACAGCGGCGCGGCAAATATGGACTGCTGGTCGTATCCCAACGACTGCCACTCCTCCCACGTCAGCGCACCGGAAGGCCCATCACTGCTCACCAGGAAACGCTCCGTATTCACATTCCAGTAGAGGTTTCTGTCTATGTGTGCGCCCCATGGGTGACGCCCCATCCCTCTCGGATGAACAATATAGATCGTCGAAGCATCGGCTCCGGGCTGCCTGCCCGATACCACTACGATGTTACGGACGAAGATGTCTTCATTTTCGTCCGGCCACACATGCCATCCCAGCGGCACCGCACTCACAAAGATGTTATTCTCCACTCGCCGGTAAAACCCGTCACGCAGTTTCAGTGTGGAGCCCAGGCTAAGGTTATCATAGATTAAGTAATTCGAGGAGCCGTCGTCCAGATCGATGGTCCAGTTTCCGGCGCTAACACTGGGGCGATAGTTCCGGATACGATTATGTCGGATAATGACGGTCTTCATGGCGTCCAGCAGAACGAGATTCTTAATCATCTGCCCCTGTTTGCCGCCGTACCACTGTCGCTCTCGGCCCCAGGAATTGAACGGGCCGTGCTCGCCTGTATCCTGTACGGTTTCCCAGATGTCATTGTGTTCGATCACATGTCCGCCCCACGTCCCATCGTTGATGACGATAGCGGCTCGCGGCACGTTGTAAATCGTGTTATGACTCACCGTTATGTCCATACTCATCGAGATGAACACGCCGGCTGTCTGCTTTCCGTAGACGCCGATATCGTGGATAATATTATTCCGAACGAGTGATTCGGCCGGATAATCAGACGTCTTTGGACCCGGCGCGAGATCCAGATCCGCCCGGTCCTTCTCCCACTCGCCTATCGTCTCCCAGGTCTGGTAGTAGCGGACGGCCTCCGGTGAACCGACAAACGCAACGGCGCTTTCGCCCGCTCCCACGAATTGGTTACCCTCAACGGTGAGCCGCCGATTGTAGCCGCTTGCCAGCACCGCATTACCGCCGACCTGATCGAAGAAGCTGTCCGTTATGCCGCAATCCTCGGCTCCATCGAAGAATACCGCTCCGCCACGATGGATTGCCCAATCCCCGCGGGCGACTGGCTCGTACTTGCCCATGAACGTCGCCTGGGTATGCGTGAGCCGCAGCCCCCGTAACGTGATATGATGCACCGGGTCGTCATGGGAACCTTGAAACACGAACAGACGCTCCAAGAGCGAAGGTACAACCACCGCCGTGGTCATATCGACATCCTGTTCCGGCATATAGTGCAGTATGTGCGTATCGGGATCAAAGAACCATTCGCCCGGTGAATCGAGTTCCTCTAAAATGTTCTCGACGTAAAACGGAGACCCTTTGCCGCCGTTGACGCCGATCCCATACGTACGCTGCAATTGAAAGCCGCCCTCCCCGAGATAGATTCGATGTGCATCCCAGTCGACCGATTGAATTCGGTACTGCATATTACCCCAGTTGTGGCTCTGGAAGGCGTGGACGATCCCGGTTTGAGGATTCTTCCAGCGCTCGTCGGTGAAGGTGGCCGGATCGAACGTGAGAACCGAATCGGGGCGCGCATCACTCCCTCCGGTTACCTGGCGGTAACCCTGGCCCGTGCGCAGAGGATTGGCGGGATCCATATTGGGGTAGCGTGCCCGAATCTGGCGGCGTCCATTTACGAATAGCTGGTTAGGGAACCTGTCTGCGAGCGGCGTCCCGCTCAGGTCGCATTGATAGATGCCCTTCGCACCCGGCGCCCAGCAGTTTCCCAGC
The DNA here is from genome assembly GCA_965365445.1 of uncultured bacterium. Classification (GTDB taxonomy): domain Bacteria; phylum Bacteroidota; class Rhodothermia; order Rhodothermales; family DASSAV01; genus CBDUBS01. The sequence continues at coordinate 7,927 of CBDUBS010000036.1, forward strand.
GGTTGGCCGCCCGAAATGACGACCTCCTCCCCCTGATAAGAGCGGTATTCAACCGGAGCGTGCGTGTTGCCGGAATCCTGGGGCCGGAAAATCAGGGGCTCCGCTAAATAATAGACGCCGCTCCGCAGATAGATGGTAATTGGTCCCGATGCTTCTCTGATCACAGTGCGCACGGCGATCTGGGCTTGCTTGAGCGTGGCGAATGGGCTCGAGAAAGCCCCGTTGTTTCCATCATCACCGGCCGGTGAAACGTAGAAGGTCGTTTCTTGCGCTTCTGCAACGCCCATGGGGCCGACAAGCGAAAGAAAAACCATCAGATTCGCGACTCGAAGAAGCATAAGGCAGGGGAATTTATTTTCCGATCGACCCGATGCACCGGGAGTTAACGGGGAATAGATTGACTTTGTCCGCTCTCGAAACCGGGATCATCCCCTCCATCAATTTCGATTGTTGGTCCGATCCATACTAACACCGATGTAAACGCCAATGGCATTTCGCATCGGTTCAATCTGCCGGCCGCTCGAACGACTTGGCGCCCGTAACGATAGCATTGAAACGGCGCAATTCGGACTACAGCCCGACACCCAGGCTGACCATATGTACGCCGCCCAGCCGCCCGAACGTCCAGTAGCCGTAGTCGATTTGCAACGCGACGCCCGAAAGTGCGGCATCGATGCCGCCTCCGAGGGTCAGTCCTTCTTCGTCGTACCGAAACCGATAGCCGCCGCGAAGATTCAGGAAATCCCGGAAGGAGTACTCCGTGCCCACATTGATCTTTTCGGGGCCGTCGTTCGGGTGGATGAACTCGGAAGCAAGGGTCAGGCGATGCGGCGAGACATCGTTTTCTTCGAGCAGATCTACGGCGCCTCCGAGCGTGAACGACATGGGCATCTTCACCTTGGCAGGGGGGACGCCCAGGCGTTCGTTGAACTCGGCCAATTCTGTATCCGGTCCGAAGTTGCGCCCGATCATCGAAATGCGCAGGCTGCGCAAGCCGGTTTGGAAAACGGTGCCGATATTGAAATGCCAGCCACTCATCGAGGCATCGTCGAGCTTGTCCTGCACGTAGCTGACGGTTCCACCTACCTGCAAACGGTCGGTGATGTTGCGCGCATACACCAACCCTACATCCATAGAGTGGGCGCCGAAGCTCCCCAACCTCATGGCTACTTCGGTCAGGCCGGTGCGCTTCCCGCCCTGGAAGATTTCCTGATTCTCGGTGCGCTCCATGGAGCCATAGTCCACGTAGATAATCGAGACACCGGCATAGCCCCATCGCCCGAATTCTTTCACGAGGGCTCCGGCGTTGTAGCTAATGTCCGCGATCCAGTTCATGCGCGAGAACGAAGCCCCGAACCCCGAGATGTCGGCAATGGAAGCCGGGTTGGCGAGCGCCGAGCCGGCCGTACCATAACCGACGGCCGAGGCGATGCCGGCCATCCCGGCATACCGCGCATGGGTCGGGAGTTTGAGGAACTGCCAGCCCGTCTGGGCGACCCGGTCGAATCCGCCGGGGTTGTATCCTTCATCGATGGTTTGTCCGTAACCGGGCAGGGATGTTGCAGCGGCCACGAACAGCAAGACGAGCGAAACCAGTGGATATTTCATGGTTGTCTCCAGCGGGTAATTCAGTTACCGGTGGATGGGCTGTCTATTTGATGATGACGAACTTGCCTGTTTCCGTTTCGCCTTCATGCCCCGGCACGTGCGACTCAACGTGGAAGATGTACACACCCGGCGCTACGTTCTGGTGGAATGATGTCGTCATGTAATCATTGCCCTGCGACGTACCCCACGACACCAATCCTCCTCCGCTGTGTTCGATCGTTTCCACCAGTTCCCCGGCCACGGTGTAGATGCGGATGGTGCATTGATCCGGCACGTTCATGAATACCAGGCGCTTTTCCTCGGCGCGGTCGAGCAGTCCGCTCAGTTGCCGGAACGGATTGGGCACGACCCGCACGTTGGTCAACTCGTTCGACGGAGCGGGCTCGGCGCTCTCGGCGAAGTACGAGTATCCGGTGAGACCGCTCTCGAGTCCATCGGTGTCGTAGGCCGTGACGAGGTAGCGAGTGGGAACCCCTATCTTCTCCTCGCTCCGGTATACGATCTGTCCGTTCTGGATCAGGCTCCCCGCTTCCGCCACGGTAAGGTCCTTTACCAGCGTCCACGGACCTATCGGGCTCATATTAGATTTATAGATGCGGTAACCTGCCACGTCGTTGCTTCCCTTCTTCGGGTCGCGGTAGGATGCGGGGATCGGATTCCAGGCAATGTCGAACCCTTGTTTCAAGGTAGCCGGGTCGGAAAATTTGGTCACCTTAATTTCATTGGTTTCATTGCCCGTGCGGGGTGCATCGGCCGGGGTGGGAGCCGCAACCGTCTGGATACCTGCGTTCCAATTCGTCCGGCCGGAGGCGTACCAACCCTCGATGAGCCGCATAGCTGCCGCTGCGTTTTTCTTTACCTCGGCTATCCCGGCCTCCTTGTACTGCTGCGTTGCCTCGAGGCCGCCCAACATGGAAATGCTGCGGTCTATCTCTCCGGCCACATACAGGCGGATGATCTCGATGGAGTCGCCGGGAGCCAAATCATACGGACCAACCGTGTACCCGTACTGCGGATCGCGTTCGTGCACCGAGCCGTCCCCGGGCAGCTTCTGGGCGTTCAACTCGCGCCAGCTTTTCCTCGGCTGATCCCGGAGGATGTACGAGCGAATGGTTTGGTAATCATGGTCCTGCCAGTGGAGGTACTCATCCCGGGGCGCTACCGTCGATCCAGGGTTGGCGAAGATCTGCTGGTACACCTTCTTTTTCCCTTCCTTATTGGGCGTGACGTTTACCACATAATTGGCATAGACTTGCGGCGAGTAGAGCTGGAAATCCAGCGAATTGCGCTCGCGAATATTTCCGGGATCTCCCCTGTCTCCCGTCACGTCGCCCGGAGGCAGCGAGTACGTCACCGGATTGTCCGGCTGAGCGACGGGGATGCTCGTGTCGTCGTAGAACAGGAAGGCGCCTTGTTCATCCGTCAGGGTGGGGATGGCGGGGTCCCACACGTACTCGGTATCGTAGGAGAACCCCCTCCCGGCCCCACCGGGGGTGATATTGATAAAGATCAGGATATTGAAATACATGTCCGTGATGGGCGTAGCCTCTTCGTTGACGAATACATCGCGCACGATGATAAAGTCGTCGTACGTGGGCAGGCTCCATACGTGGAACGTATGTTTTTCCCGAATCGAGCCGTTCAATTCCTGAAGGGCTCCGCGCGTCCATACATATTCCGAATAACCGATTTCCTCCGGAAGATTTGGACTTGTGCTGAAGTTATAGTTCTTCGTTACGGTAAACGGCTTGATGACGGTATAGCGGTTTTCGCCGAGCCCTGTCATGGTTTCGTGCTTGTAGTCTTTCTTGAACAGGTTCTGGCCGTTCAGGGTGTAAATCATCCGCCACCACTGTTGCCCTTCCAGCGCATTGCGGCCGCCGTCAAAATAGCCCGGGTAGGTTGGGCTCGTGGCTTGCGATGCTCCAAGCCACATCCTCCCGCGAGAAAGGAAATCGTATTGCTGAGCTTGAACCGTCCCCTGCCCCATCAGAAAGAACAACAGGATAGACAGGATGCGTTTATTTACCGGATCAGCTTTCATGCGTAGGCCCCGATCGGATGGTTTCTGAAAAACGGCAGCGCAGAGTCTAGACTGCCGGTCTTTTGAGATCATTTAGGGAGGTTTTATCAGAACAGCATGCGGAAGCCGAAATACACCTGGCGTGGCAGCAGGTCGAACTCGTAAAGCGTCCATTCGAGGGTTTCTTTAGTCTGTCCGTGCCGCGGCAGCAGGCCGAGTTCCTCGTATTCCTGGAGTTGAGTGCCTCCCAGCGGGCGGAGCTGGCGCTGGTTGAACAGGTTGTAAACATCCAGTGTAAACTCCGTCTCCAAGCCGCCCACCGGCCTGAAGCCCTTTGTCAGGCGGATATTGGTTTCCCACCGCGGCTCCCACCGCTTGTTGTTCGGTTCGGTAGAAAGGTCGCTCGGAGCGTGGTACGTGTAGAGGATGCCGCTGGCCCAGGTAGTAAACCAGTTCAGCGACCAGTTACCCAGCGGACGGAACCGGCCCACCGCCGGCCCAAACCGACCAGGCGTATGAAAGGTGCCGATCAGTTTCAGCGTGTTATGCGGGTTCCAGCGGTCGTTGGTGTTGCCCGAGATCCCCCGGTCGCTGTTCGATGCGCCGTAGTACGTATCCTGATAGACCTTCTCGGGAAGCGAACTGGAAAGCGTTTTAGGATCTATGTAGACTCGGGAGAGGCCGTACCGATTGGTATAGGTGAACGAGAGATTATAAATCGTGCGTAGATGCACGTTTCTCCACCGAGCTGTTTCGAGGGAAATTTCAAGTCCTCGGGAGTCCAGGTAGCCGCCGTTGCTGGGTACGGCCATAATGCCGTACGTTCCCGCCGCCGTTCCCGCCCCGCTGGTTGGCCTGAACGGATCCGGGGCAAAGTCGGTCGTCATCCGGCCGGCATCCGTCCCAAAGTTCAGCGTGGAGCCTGCTACGCGCTGGCCTACCGATACCAGCCCCTTCCCGTCCTTGTAATAGAGCGTTACATCCATACGGAGCAGGTCCGCGATGCTCTGGTCATACCCGACTTCATACTGGATGACTCGTTCATAGGTCAGGTTCGGGTTCTGGCCGGTATCCCAGATGGCATACCCCACTCCGGCATCCTGCGGATACCACGTAGCGAACGGTTTCAGTTCATCCGGAAAGGTAAACTGTCCGTCCGACCCCTTCCATTGCGCGTAGACGCTAGGGTTGTTGCCCATCATCTTCCAACTGGGGCGCTGGACGAAATGCCCGTACATGAAGTGGAGCACCGACGTCTCCGTGATCGGGTGGGAAATCCCGATACGCGGCGAGAGCGCCCACTTCATGGAAGGTTTGACGAGGTACTGCTCGTCGCCCATCGATACGAGGTTGGCACCCCGATTGCCGGGGGTCCACGGCATGATCCGCAAGGGATCCCAGATGGTGTCGCTGACCTTTTTATTCAGGCTGAAATAGTCGAGCCGGAGGCCTGCATTGATGACCAGTCCTTCCGCTTCATATTTGTCCTGGACGTAGGCCGCCCCTTCGTAGGGTGAGTAGGAGGTTCCCGGCAGGTATACTTCCGGGTCGGTTGCATAAACATAATTGGACTGCAAGTGCCTTCGCCATCCCCACTGCTGGATGTACTCGATGTTCTGGTAAGAGAACAGAAACCCGGCTTTAACCTGATGTTGATCGGTAATCTGGGACGTCAGATCCGCCCGGAACTGGGTATCATAATTCGTGGCCTCTCTCCGGCGCAGATCGCCCTGATTCACTTCTTCGGAGAGCGGATTGAAGAAACTGTTTTGCGGGACCAGCCTGGAAACGCCCAATTGGTCGCTTTCATCCCATGTAAACGGCATGATGTCGAGGTTGTCCTCCCGGTCGTTCACCTTCATGTGGCTCAGGGCGAATTCAGCGAATGTCCGATTGCCGAACGTATGTGTCAGGCGCAGTTGGCCGCTGTAGGTGCGCTTGTATTCAGGGGCGCGGATGCTGGTGTGCGGCGTACCGAAAGGCCAATACTTCAACCCGTCGTAGGCGTTGAAGAAACCGGACTCGTGTGTTCCGCCGAACTGATTGTCCTCGGTGGTGTTGTAATTGCTTCGGGAAAACCCGGCGTTCTCGTAGCCCCCGTACAGCGCATTCAGCTGAAGGCTCGTCGATTTCGAGAGCCGGTAGGCCAGCTTGCCCTGGAAGTTGTACGAAGGCTGGTACTTGAGCATGCTCGGCATAACCGAAACCCCTCGCAGGTAGCGGCCTGAAAGCATAAAGCTCAGGTTTCTGGCAATAGGGCCGTATATCGTGCCTTCGGTTTCCCACTGCGTGCGCTGATCATAGTTGTACAACAGATCGTGCACGTTCAACCTGTCATTGATATTGCCCCCAATGAAATTCTTCCAGGCCGCCAGCCGCTCATCCGGCGTCTTGTCCTGAAAATACGGGCCGCCGGTATTTCCTTTTTTTACTGTGCCGTCCCAGTCGGTGTAGGTTGTAGCGGGATCCCAGTAGGCGCGCGTGCCCATGACGGCCCATTCGTAGTTTTCTTGCGAGTAGATGTCACGTCCCCAGTGGTACTTGCCTTCCGGACGCATGCTAACGCGAACCGACCCTCCAAAGCGGTCCCACGATGACTTGGTGACGATATTGATGATGGCGCCCGAGGCGCGTCCGTACTCGGCATTGTATCCGCCGGTGAGGACCTCCATCTGCTCGATGGCCGAAAGGTTGATATCACTGAAGTTGGCGTTCGATCCCGGATCGCGCATTTCCATACCGTCGACGTAATAGACGATATCGTTTCCGAAGGTGCCGCGAACCGCTCCGCGAACGCTTACCCCAGACTGCGTCTTGAGCGCGTCCGATATGTCCTGAACCGCGAGCGCCTCGATCTGTGCGGACGTAACGGTTTCCTTGCTTGCCGTCAGGTCGACTTCGACCGCAGGGCGCTCGGCCACCACCGTAATCTCCTCTCCCTCGATGGTCTGGATGCGTAGGACAAAATCGACCGTCGTCGTCTGGTCGAGCCGAACGTTTACCTCGGTTTTGTTGACGGCGGCGTAACCGACCATCGAAGCGGTGACTTCGTAGGTGCCGGGACGCACATTGAGAATGAAATAATTGCCGTCAGTATCGGAGGCCGTACCCTGTCCCGTCTGCCGGATCACGATGTTGGCTCCCGGTAATCCTTCTCCGGTTTCGGCATCCGTAATCTTACCTGCGATTTTGCCGGACTGTCCAAGGGTAACACTGGCAGGTAACAACAGAAGCAGCCAGACTAAAGACAATGTTCTCATGATGGTACCTCCTTATTGGGTAAACCCAGGGTAAGCGGGCTGCGATCAGGCGCAATAGCAAGAGTTTTCAGCGGAAACGCTTCCAGATCTTTCCGTACATTCAAATTCTCAACAGGCTTCCTCATCTAAAAAGGGTTGTTACTGATAACATCAAAGAATAAAAAAATATGTTGTGCTGGAGAAACAAAATGTGAACGATAGGGAACCAATATCTTGTTCACAGCTCAGGCCAGATCATGATAGATACATTGTGGTTTTATCTCCCGTTATTTGTGAAAAAAGAACGCTCCTCCCATGTATTGCCCAATAGAGGCAGTATACATGCTTAGCGCAACCTCGGTCAGGACCTTTCTCAACGATAAATTCACCTATCAGAACTATAGGTAAACGATAACATGTTGTCAATACGGGGCAAAAATAAATGCCCCCTCCCTTCAGACGCTCCGTTTGTGCAAGTCTGCTTACCTGAGGCGAACGAAAGAGTATATGAATGGCCCTTAGGTCGGCTCCACGGAAAGAACCTGCAATAACCGGATCAGATTTCGGGTCGAACGCAGACGTAATCTCCTCCAGGCCAACCGAGAGGACTTTCCTGGCCACGGCGTCGAGGTCCTCTTCGCGGCCGCGAAGGTGAAAGGTGCGGTGTACGTGGGCGGCGGAAGCGCCGGGAGCCAGAGCAAGAGCGGGTGATGAGGTCTCGAGTTCGTAGAAGGGCCCCAGCGGGGAGGCGCCCGGTTCCGGCGGGCCGTCGTTGTAGCTGTTGACGGCGTCGCCTTCATACGGGTTCTGCTGCTCCCACATCGAATTCACGTACTCCGCCGAATTGGAAAGCGGGTTCGCCCGCGAACCGGGCATCCATCACCAGTCAGCTACCCGTTCATCCGGCGATATCACATCACCGGAAGCTCATTCAGGATGCTCCCAGAGTACCGGAAAGAAAACGCTCATTTCGCTCGTACCGCGGTTGCTCCAGGCGAAATAGGGAACCATCCTGACCCGCCTGGTCTCCCACTGGGGATGTTTGATCGAACGGTACAGGCCCTGCTTTTTATCGGTGCGCAGGAGCGCCTCACCGATAAGGGTCGTCACGCCGCCGAGAAATTCCATACGATGTTCTACCTCCCATCGGGTATTTCCCCGGAGGTACACGTCCAGGATGCCGGCTTCCTCCGGTAAATCCGGAGATTCGATGCAGTAGACAACCGGACCTCGTTTTACGGCCACCTGGTTGCGGACTTCTTCTATTCTTGGGTGGCCCTCTATCAGGCTAACAGGCATCGGCATCTCCAGGGTGATACTGTCTCCCGCTTTCCACAGCCTTTCAACGACGGCGAACGTGCCGGGAACGGTCTCGATGCCTATGTCTGATCCATTTATGCGGATCGTACTGCCGGCAGCCCAGCCGGGAATCCGTAGCGAGATACTGAAGGGCGCCTCTTTGCACGCTTCGATGGTAAGTACAACCCGGCCGTTCCACGGATAGTCAGTCTCCTGCCGGATGTGGAGAGCGGAGCCGTCAGCCATATGGGTTTGAAGCTGGTTGCCCCCGTAGAGGTTCACGGCGATGCCGTTATCCGTTAAACTATAGGCCCACCCGGACAGCTGTGCAATCGTCCGGACCAGGTTAGGCGGACAGCAGAAGCATTCGATGTACGGTTCACGGTCCGCCGACTCGGTGCAATCGCAGTCGCTGGTGTAAGTACGCGCCGCTCTGTTCATGCGCAATGGATTGGCGTAAAAGTAGTGCTTCCCATCGACGCTGATCCCGACGAGAGCACTGTTGTACATAACCAGTTCCACGACATCCGCATACCGGGCCTTACCAGTCAGGTTCAGCATTCGCCAATTGAACATGGCATTGGCGATATTGGCGCACGTTTCGTTGTAAGCGGTTGCGTTGGGCAGGAGGTAGTCTTCAAGAAACCCCTCATGGATCATGTTGAAGTTGTCTCTTGCTCCGTGATGGCATTGTCCCAAAGCGCCCGTCAGATACATTTTCCGTTCAACGGCGCTCGACCAAAGCCTTTCCAGGGCTTCGAGCAGGGCCGTCTCACCTGTTTCGGCGTACACATCTGCCGCTCCGCAGTATAGATACATCGCCGTCACGGCGTGCCCTACCGCCTCCGTTTCCATGCGCAGGGGGGTTCGCATCTGGCATTGGTCCCCGGTGAACCAGTAGGGGACAGTCGGATGCAGTTCAGGGGGTACCGAGCCGCGCATGTCTACGAAGATGCCGGCCAGTTCAAGGTATTTTTCATTTCCGGTGGTGCGATAAAGCTCGACCAGGCCCATGATCTGGGAAGGGTTGAATCCGAAGCGGGCCAGGCTTTCGGGGCGTGGCTGGAACACCGAATACAAATTGTCCGCGAGCCTGACGGCGATGTCGAGAAAAGTTGTTTGTCCGGTAAGGCGGTGATGAATGCAGGCGCTGGTCAATAAATGTCCGGCGTTATATAGTTCGTGATTGGTCACCAGCGAAAACCGCGGCGTCTTTTTTATCTGGACGTGGGTGGAAAGATAGCCGTCCTCTTCCTGGGCTTTTCCGATCACCTCGATGATTTCATTGAGCTCGTAGAGAATCTCCGGGTTCTTGTTTAGGGCATATACATACGTTGCCGCCTCCATCCATTTATAGAAGTCGCCGTCGTGCCACCACATCCCGCGCGCTTGACCTTCCATGAGACCGGCGGCGATTCTGAAGTTGTTGTACGCATGGCCTATTTCTCCGGTGAGCAGCATGCCCATATGGGGTACCATTACCCGCTCGGCTAGCTCGCATTTATCGGCCCAGAAACCGTCCGTCCAGCGGCAATCACCAAAGTTGAGGTTCTTGAACCGGGTATACGGGCTTTGTGAATTGTGAGCGATTGCACTCCGGTGTACATACGTTGTGGTCATTATGGCGGTTGAGTAGGGGTGGTGGGTTTTCGATAGGCGCCGGGTTCGTTGTATCAGCGTGCCGGTTCCTGCGGCGCCCTAGACGACATCAGCGACCACTGGATTTCTTCAATCGACATATTTTTGGTCTCGATCAGGTAGCGGTAGAGGACGACCAGGCCGGCGCCTACCATGGCGGCATAAAAGAGGAAAATGCTGCTGCTCCCCATGAGGGTTAGTTGCATCGGAAAAAACTGCTGCACGAGATAGCTTGTCAGGCTGGAAAGAAGGGTAAAGAAGGGGATCGCCGTACCTCGCAGGGAAATCGGGAAGATCTCGGAGAACAACACCCACATGACCGGGCCTACCGAGAAGTGAAAGGCCGCGATGAAACTAAGTATTCCGCCGAGTATCAATCCAACATTCATCTTCGCCGCCTTTTGCAGTAGCAGGCCGGAGTAATCCTGCGTATCGGCTTCCCCGAGCGTCTCTTTGAGCGCCTGTTTATACGCGGTATCGCTCCGATAGACGACGCCGATGAGCGACTCGAGCCGGTTTGCTTGCGGCAGTTCCGTCATCTCCGCGATGGTCTGCTTAGTCAGCATATACCGGGCCTGCCTGAAGCCGAAGGAACAGATGCTCAAGCTTATGATAATCCAGAGCATTCCCCACATGATGAGAGGCCGCCGGCCGAGCCGGTCAACCGAAAGCAAGCCCAGAATGGTAAAGAGAATACTCGTCAGGCCGATCCAGACGGCCTGCATGAAGGCCGCATCCGTTCCGATGCCCAATTGCTCGAACACGGTCGGAGCGTAAAACAGGATGGCGTTGATGCCGGTTGCCTGCTGGGCTATGGCAATGGTAAAGGCAATAATGAATACGCTTCGCATAGGCCTACCCAGGAGTTCCGTTATCTGAGCCTTTGTCGAACGGCCCGGGGGGCTCATCAGAAGGCCTTGACGCATTTCCTGGAGGTGCGGCGTGATCTCGTGAGAGGGGAGAATTTTCGACAGGCCGGCTTCTGCCTCATTGATCCGGTTTTTGTAAACCAGCCAGTACGGACTCTCCGGGATGATAAAGAGCAAGCCGAGCCATATCAGCGTCGGTACGATTTCAGAGCCGAGCATCCAGCGCCATGTATAGTCGGAAATGCCGAGTACTTCAACCCAGGCGCCGCCGGAATCAGTTGCCCGCAAAATAAGGTAATTGATGAAGTAGGCCGCCGACAGGCCAATGACGATATTGATCTGGGTCATTGAGACGAGTTTCCCTCGCCACTTCGGCGGCGCAATCTCCCCGATGTACATGGATGCCAGAGCGATGGAACTGAAGGCTAGTCCTCCGACAAACCGCGCAACCACCAGCGTCCAGAAATCGGGAGCCAGAGCCGAGGCTCCGGCCGAAACGAAAAAGAGCAGTGCAACAAGCTGTAGCGCCTTCTTACGGCCAAACCGATTGCTGATGTAACCGGCAAACGGCAAGGCGACCAGTACGCCCAAGCCGGGAGCGCTGACGGCGGTTCCCAGCATCAAGTCGGTCAGGGAAAACTCCTGTACGATGAAGTTGACCGTTCCGGAGATGAGCGCCGCGTCGAGGCCGAAAATGAACCCGCCCATAGCGACGATTGTCGCGTAGGAGAACGCTAGCTTCTGATGTGCCGTCATACGGTTAGTGATGGAACACAATAGACAGGGTAACCCGGGCCCCGGAGACTGCGGCATTCGGCTCTGTGAGATTGCCTGATTATGTGGAGGCCGGTATTACGGGCTGCCTGGTTTTACTGCAGCGAGGCCTCTACGTAGCGCTTCATCTCCCCGAAAAGGGGGTCTTCGACGGTTTCCAGGTGCGCCAGGAGGCGTTGCTGCAGATCCCTGAGCACCTCCCGATAGGAACCTTCGAGGGCCAGGTTGCGGATTTCAAGAGGATCCCGTTTCAAATCGTACAGTTCATCCGGACCAGCGGGGTTCCAGCTGTATTTGGCCTCAGGTGTTCGGATCGTACGCACGCCGAACCACCGGCCGTTGTACCATTCGTAGCGGTAGAACGCCTCGTCGGGGCCCTGCATACCGGAGTCGCCTCCCCGGAGAAGCGGCATCAGGGAGCGGCTGTCGATGCCGGGCCGGCTCGGCGCCAGTCCCATCCAGTCCACCAGGGTGTGATTCAGATCGATGATCGATACCTGCCTTTCTACACGTTTCGGTCTGATGCCGGGCATTCGCACGAGCAGGGGAATGCGCATCAATTCGTCGTAAGCGTAGGGACCTTTGTCGAACAGGCCATGCTCGCCGAGCATGCTGCCCTGATCGGAGACGAAGATAACAGCCGTGTTCTCCTTGAAGCCGTTTTCCTCGACAGCGGCAAGAATTCTGCCGACGGCATCGTCGAGAAGCGTGAGTTCGGCAAGCGCGTAGGCTCGCGCCCGGCGCCAGTCCTGCTCGGTCATGTGGCCGAGGTCGTGAAAGGGCCACATGATGTCGCGGTGATAGGGGGGCTTATTCTCGTACGGATCGTTGAGATTGGCAGGCAGAACTATATTGGCCGGATCATATTGCCGGGCATAGTCCGCCGGCGGTACGTAAGGAGGATGGGTCAGGTTGGTAGTGATCGTCAGAAAAAACGGGGTCTTCATTTGGCGAGCCTCTCGCAGAAACTCGGTAGCCGCCTTAACTTTTTTGCTGACGGGCGCATCTTCGAAGGTTTTTCCCTGGACCGCATAAAAGCCCGGCTTTTCTTCGTAGGTTTGCGATGTATCATAGTAGCGCCGCACGGCTTCAAAGTCGGGACGTGTATTTGAGACGCCATAGACGCCGCCCTCGTCCAGATCGCTCGATTGGGTACGGTGCGCCCCTCGCCGGAAAGCGTCGTACCTTCCGAGGTGCCACTTCCCAATGAACCCGACGAAATACCCCTGCTCGCGGGCCCATTCAACCAGGGTAGTTTGCGTCAGGGAAAGGCCGGTGTTGCGGGAGTGCCATGTCCTCACATTGTCGTCGACGCCCTGCCGGTGCCCGAGCCGGCCCGTGAACAGCGCGGCTCGAGCCGGTGAGCAAAGCCCGGTGGTGGTCATGGCGTGGGTAAAGTAGACGGCTTCCTTCTGGAGGCGGTCCAGGTTCGGGGTCGCCGCGGGGCCTCCGGCGAATCCTGCCAGGTCGGCTCGTAAGTCGTCGATGAGTAACAGCAGCACATTATGGGGTTGCTGCTGCGCCGCCGCATCTGCAGGTCCCAGCCAGAGCAGGGCTGCCAGGAGGAAGCCGAAGGCCATTAGCCAATACAAGCCGGGCAGTGAACCGGACTGGATGGGGTGCGCGACGGGGGAGGGGCGCGAAGACATTAACGGTCCTCTTCTTCGAGATTTTGATAGCGGTTTACACGTTGCATGGCATGGCCGTCGGTATGGACCTCCAGCATCCACAGGGGACGAACGTTATGCAACTCCCAGTTGAACAACATGCCGTAAAGCAACCGCACGAGCTCCGGTTGATTGGAAGCCCTGTCATGACGTTCTTCCGGATCAACGGAAAGATCGAACAACTGGGCGGGACGGTCCGGGAAGCGCAGTAATTTCCAGTCGCCGGCGCGAATGGCCGCCCCCTGGTTGTTGAGCCAGTAAAGTATATCATGCGGCCGCCCGGTAAGGCGTCCCTGCAGGTAAGGCAACAGGTTTACACCATCGAGCAGGGGATACGTCTCGGGCCTACCGCCGGCGGCAGCAATGAACGTCGGGAACAGATCGAGCAGGATGATAGGGGCATCGTAGAGGCTCCCGGTGCGCCATGAACCGGCCGGCCATCGCATCAGCGTCGGAATACGAATACCGCCTTCCAGAGCTGTGCCTTTTACGCCGGCCAGCGGCGTATTCACGGCTGCATTTTCATCGTTCGGTCCGCCGTTATCGTTCGAAAATACCACCAGCGTGTTTGAGGCGGCTCCTGATTTTTCGAGCGCTTCCAGAACGCGCCCTACGGCCCGGTCGGCGGCGTACAACATAGCCAGATAGGTTCGCCGCTTCCGGTCGCTGACATGCGCGAAACGGGCAAGGTCTGCTTCGATGGCCTGCATGGGCGCATGCGGCGCATTGAGCGCCAGGTAGAGGAAAAACGGCTGTTTACCGGCGTTACGCTCAATGAAGGCGGCGGCCTCGTCGGCAAAAACGTCCGTGAGATAGGCTTTCGGTTCAGGAACTTCCTCACGGCCGCGTTGCAGGCGCTCGGATGCAGTGAGATTCTCGCGAGCAAAATAAGGGCGATCACCCGCTTGGAAACCAAAGAACTCGTCGAAACCGCGCTCCAGGGGGTGGTAGCGGGGAGCGTTACCCAGATGCCATTTACCGATTGCCATGGTTCGGTAGCCGAGATCGCCGAGTGCGTCGGCAATGGTAGTCTGATCAAGCGGGAGCCCCATGTCGTCGCCGACGAGCTTCCCGTTCGGGCTCATGATGCCGGGCACGTTGACCTCATAGTAGCCGAAACGCTGTTGGTAGCGACCCGTTAGCAAACCGGCCCGCGACGGTCCGCAAACCGACGCCGAGACGTAAGCCTGGGTGAAACGCACCCCCTGGGCTGCCAGGCGGTCCAGGTGAGGAGTTTGGGCCTCCGTACTTCCGTGAAAACCAAAATCGGCATAGCCGGCATCATCGAGGAAGATGAGCACGATGTTCGGCGCCTGCCCCTGCGCCGGCATACTCATGCAACAGGCAAGCAGAAGCAGAGCAAAAATGCGTCGCATAATGAGGACGGGATTTGTGTTGTCAAGCGGGTGCTTCTTCGAAGCCCCTCGCTGCCGTTCAGGGCGCCTTGCGCCAGGCTACGTCGAGCTCGAAAGCCCCTTCGACGATCTTGCCGTCGGCGTGGCGAATGTGGAAACCATACGCCGGAATGTCGAGGCCGTCCGAGGTCTTCTGCCCGACGGGTCCCAGATTTACCGTTACCTCGGTGCCGTTCGAAAAGCGGCTGCGCTGCACCTTGAAATCCGGGCTGAGGTAGGCATGATCGGTCATTGTCGAAAAGAACGTCTCGCGGTGTACCGGCGCTACAATCTCCTCCGCCATGCGGATCATGGGCTTCATGCCTTCGAACTCGTAGGGAGCAAAAAAGAGGAGCGTACCGGAGCCGTGTAAGAGGTTTCGCAGCGACTTGATGCGGAAGTCTCCCTCGAACGTGATGTCGTTATCGGGGTCCTGTATCTTTCCGTAATTGGCTATCGCATCGTGGTAGACGAGATTGAAAAGCGGAGCCGTGTGGGTTATGTAGAAAAGCTCACCGTTGCTGCGCGGTTGCGTCGAATTGGCCAGGCCCTCGAAGAAGTCGAAGTAGGGGAGGAAAATTTCCTGACCTCGCTCGGTGCCCATGACCAGCTTGTGGGAGCGAATATACCTGGCATGCTCCATCCGCTCGGGAAGTTGCTCCAGTTGGATAAAATTGATGTCGGTCACGTCTGCATTCTGGCCGATCAGTTCCAGTTCGCGCGGCAGGGTCCGTTTGGTAAGGTCCAGAAAGTGCTTTGCGTCGTTACGCGCCCACCGACCCCGAATGATGAGCTCGCCCTGGTCGTTTACCGGCATGTACTCGGTCGTGAACTTCGGGTCATGACGCAGCATGGGTATGTAGGCATGGTAGGACGAGTAGAGGTAGCCATAGCTTTTGGCAAGGTCTACCGCTTCGCGCAGCTTTCCCGGGCCGCCCAGCGCTTCACTGATAGGGAGGTGATGGGGCACATAGTTTTCGAACGTACCCCACGCATGGATTACTGCCCGGTCCACGCCGAGCTCTTCGCGAGAAGTCTGGATGATCTCTTTGAGCCTGTCGAACGTGAAGGCCATACCGGGCATCTCAACGTAATGTGGATAGCCGCCATATATGCCCAGGTAGAGCGCTCCGGCCAGCTTCGCCACCTCCGGATTCTGACGAGCCTTTTCTTCGAGCGTAATCAGATAGCCTCGCTCGCGAGCGGTGGCGCGATATCGCCGGGCCATATCGACATGATCGCCGCCCGGAATGAAGTGGTAGGAAATACGGCGCTCGTTAACGCTTTTCTGCAAATCCCATACGGGCGAGAGCGTAAGAATGCGCGGATAAGGCGACCACTTACCCTTTCGGGAGAAGAAGTTTGCCTGCCCATTGGAATTGACGACGTATTCCATCTCGGCTCCGAGATCGGGCCCCAGGATGCCCACGACGGCAGAGCGTTCACTGTGTGTGCCCCACCAAGGCATCGATAGACCAACCCAGCTATACACCTCCGCGCGCCCGATGGCCCCCGGATTATGCTGAATGTCGTCCCATTCGCAGAAACGACCGCCCGTCATCGGAAAAATGTATGAAGGAGCGATGCGGCCCTGCCAGTACGGCATCACGGCGGCGCCACGGTCTACATCCGTTCGCAAGCTGAAGTGCCGCGCCGGAAACGTTATTTCGACGAACCGAACGCTTTGCGGGGCCTGCACCCGGACGATTTCGGCGTCGAGCACGGCGTTTCGTGAATGCAGCCGCAACCGCACCTCCACTTCAGCGCCTCGAAGTGTTTGGCCGTCGGTGAGCACCGGTTCAGCAAAAAGTATTGTAACGGCGTTGCCGTCGCGCTGCGCTCGTACCTTCCGGCTCTGCGACAGGTTGACGACCTGTTCCTCTTCACCGATCGAAATCTTAAGCAGGGCGGCGGCATGTTCCCAGGGGTCGGCTTCCCATACCTGCCCGGAGATACGTTCGGTCACGCGGAACGTACCCGCCTTTGGGTCCACGACGACGATGAGAGAATCGTTACGCAGCGCCAGGTCCTGCCCGGCGGCCGGAGCAGGGATGGTAAGGAGCATGGCGAAAAGAACTGGGAGTATGGGCTTCATTGCGACAAGTAGAATGGTTGCACAAAGGGTTGGGACGGTTCAGGATGAGGCATTTTCTGCGGCGATAATCGCTCTCGGAAGTTCCGAAATTGCCGGCAGGGCCTCTTCGGCTCGCCGGACGATGTCGGAGTAGGCCCCAAACAGGATTCCTACGTCCACGGAATAGGCCAGGTATTGCACACCTGCACTTCGCCACCGCCGAACGTCATCCACCGATTCGACGAACGTACCGACGGCCTTACCGCAGGCTCTGGCCCTGTTTACGGCCTTTTCCATTTCCGCCTGGACACGGGCATGGTTTACCTGACCCGGTACTCCACAAGCCTGTGACAGGTCGTAGGGCCCAATGAAAACGACATCGATCCCCTCTACCTCAAGAATTTCGTCCAGCCGTTCTATCCCGTCGAGCCCTTCGATGTGGATGACAACCAGCACTTCATTGTTGGCGCGGCTGAAATAAGCTTCGCGTGGCAGGGCCGAGTACCGGGCCGCCCGAACGTAGCGACACATGCCGCGGCTTCCCTCCGGGTGAAAGCGGGCGGCCGTAGCGGCGCGGCGGGCGTCGTCGGCGGAGGCCACCTGCGGTACTTCGACAGCGGCGGCGCCGATGTCGAGCGCACGGAGCACGAGCCCCGAATCGTTTTCCGTCACACGCACCACCGGTGTAATGCCCGTCAGTTCGGCGGCGCGTATCAGGTGCTGTGCCGTTTCAAACGTGATCGGGCCGTGCTCCATATCAATGATGACGAAGTCGAATCCCGCATGTGCGGCTATCTCGACCGTAGCCGGATCGGTCAGTTTCATAAACGGACCGATGGCCGTTTGCCCCGTCAGGAGCTTTTCCTTGAGCGTGTTATTCCGCATACGAACCTTATTGCTTGACGGTAATGCGTTTGTGTACGAGATAATCTTCAAGGGCGTAGTGCGAACCGTCATGGCCCATCCCGCTCTCCTTTATGCCTCCATGCGGTAGGTAGATGGCATATTTGAAGCCGTTCACCTGAACCTCGCCGAAGGCCAGGCGCTCGCTCAGCCGGGCAATGCGGCCGGCATCCCCAGTATACACGTAAGCCACCAGACCGGCCTCCGTATCGTTGGCTTGCCCGATCCCGCTTTCTTCGTCGGTAAAAGAAAGGAGTGATACCACGGGACCGAAAATTTCTTCGCGTACGATGCGCATCGCCGGCGTCACGTTTTTCAGGATCGTGGGAGGGAAAAAGAAACCCCGTGGCATGGGTTCCGGAGTTTGCTCCGGCGTGACGCGTTCGGCTCCTCCGGCGAGGGCTTCTTCAACGAGCGCCTGTACGCGCGAGCGTGCTTCGGCATGGATGAGTGGCCCCATGGTAGGGCTATCCTTACGGCCAAACCCGAG
>CBDUBS010000037.1:0-25339 GCA_965365445.1 uncultured bacterium
TCCTCTACGGCCTGACGGATGGCTTCCCAATCCACACCGAAATGATCGTAAAACCGCTGGTCCTCCGCCGCTATCACGGCGTGCCGGAGATGGTCGGGGATGCGGGAGGCCGGCGCCGGACTGTACCGTTTCTCGTACTCCTCACCGCTGATCATAGCTTCCACCCGCCGTTGGATCTGGACTCCCGTGAACGGCGGCGGCACGACCGTATACAGCACCAGGAGAGAGAGGCATAACCCGTAGTAGGCCGCCAGCACCACGACCGGCGCCAGGATCAGCTTTCGCAGGAAACCGCCCCGGTGCTTTCGCGGGGACGGCGTTTTGGCAGGGCTTCGGCGTGCCACGGGCGTGTACGGATTAGGCTGGTTTCATCACCGGGCCGGGGTCCTATCGCGAGATGTCCATTACTTCCATCTTGACCTTACCGGCCGGGACTTTCACCTCGACCACATCACCTACCGACGTGCCGAGCAACCCCTTGCCGATAGGGCTGGTCACGGATATCTTGCCCTCGGCGAGGTCGGCTTCCTGAGCCGACACGAGGGTGTAGGTCTGTTCCATGCCGTTTTGCAAATTGCGGACCTTCACCAGCGACAGGATGCGCGCCTTGGACGAATCGACCTGGCTTTCATCCACGATGCGCGCCGTGGCGATAGCCGCTTCCAGCTTGGCTATGCGGGCCTCCAGATGCCCCTGCTCCTCTTTCGCGGCATCGTATTCCGCATTCTCGGACAGATCACCCTTCTCGCGGGCTTCAGCAATGGCCCGTGCAATGCGCGCGCGCTCTTTGGTCCGAAGGAACTGCAAATCATCCTTCATTTTCTGAAGGCCTTCCTGGGTCAGGTAAACGGGGTTATTCTGCGTCATGGCCATTAGACGTTCCGAGCGCGCCCCGGCGGATGAAACCGATAGGGACTGCCCTTAGAAAAAGCGAACGCCACGGCCTCGGCGGCTGCGGCGACGGAATTTCGGGAATATAAAAAAGGCGGTCTCACCGCCGTAAGCGGGCGATGGCGCCCGGCTCGAATGGCTTTCACGCGCTCGAAGCGCTTTGGATCCATCAGCCGACACGATTCCGCGGACTACCACCCGGCGTGCCGCCCGGAGCCGGTGGACTTTTTCTTGCGCGTCGGCGAATACGCGGCAGGCTCGGAGCGTTCGGCAGGCGCCTCCGCTTTCCGGTCTCGGATCGTCGGCGCATCTCGGGGTGGCACGGCGCTCAAGGGCTCGGCGGGAGCGCCCCGTTCGTCGAGAATACGCCGCGACGTCCAGTAATTCCGGACCCAGTAGGGATGATCCAGGCGGGATACCGTAACGCCCTGACTGGTGGAAGCGTGGGCGAATTCGCCGCCGCTGAGGTATATGCCTACGTGACGGCTCTTGCCCGAGGGACGGAAAAAGACCAGGTCGCCGGGTTTCAGCTCCTCCGGGTATACCTCAACCCCTTCCTCAACCTGATCGCCCGTGGTACGGGGCAGGCGAATCCGGAACACGTCGGAGTACACGATCATGGCAAACGCCGAGCAGTCGATGCCGTTGCGTCCCTCGCCCCCGTAGCGGTAGGGCGTGCCTTCCCAGTCGGCTACGGCATCCCGAAGCCACCCTTCACGCTGCATCTCAACCGAGGCCCCCCGGGCGGGCTCCGTGTGCGCTCTCTCGCGGGCGGGCGGAGCGGTATATACCGTTCGCTCGGCCGGCTCGGGCGGAGCGGCCGCTTCGCGGGGCCCGGCACACCCCAGAAACATCATGGACAGGAAGCCGGCTGCCAGGCTCCAGCGGAGGTATCGTAGGGAGGAGCAAATCACGGTGCGTGGCGTGCTTGTAAAGGGTAATGGTCGAATCAAGCAGAAAAAGTGCCGGTTTCGGACACCCCGCTTCGGAGGGAGCCGGCCTGACGGGCACGGCCCAATATATTTCAATCCGGTCGAGGTAATCCAACCGCCGCGTGCGAAGTTTGCAGGCCGGATGCTCGCATGGCGCTCCGCAGCGTCCGCAGCTCGCTACACCTGAATGGAGGATACGTGAATTCGGGAGGAGAACCTCCGGGGTAATGGGCGCACCCCGCTGCTGTTGCATCCACCGGCCTGCCGGTGCGTTATACTGAATACCGGACCACGTACCACATGCAGGCCGCGTAGCCTGCCATCAAAAGGCCACCTACTATGAGAACCGATCATCGCTCGTTGCTTACCGCCATCGCGGCCTTCGCAGGAGGGTTCGCCGCCGGTGTGTTTTTTGCCCCACAGTCCGGCCGCGAGCTTCGGAAAACCATTGGCCAGGGCATCCAGGCCCAGACCGAGCGGATTCACGTCCAGCTTCAGGGAATCGAAAACCAGCTTCATCACATCGAGCGGCAGATCGAGGCTACCGGCTCTCAGATCGCGGAGGCCGGTAAAAAAGTCATCGACAAGTACGGCCCGGGCGTCGTACCGGGCTCGGAAGAATGGGAGATCGACTCGGATGAGATCGAGAAGGATCTCCCCAGAATGCCGCATCGCTGATCGAGGTGTGAAGGATCTGTTCCCCCGGTGGAGCGGAGAGGGGTATTGCCGGATCAAATACGGACCTGTACGGTTTCGACTGAAACGTGAGGCCGCGCTTCGTGCGACGGTCGGTTTTTGACATCGAAACCCCAGTGGGACCTATGCCATATCCGGATGAAATGGTTGCTCCGATGCGCCAGGAGTTGACGCGGCTCGGCGTGGACGACTTGCGCACGGCGCAGGATGTAGATAATGCGTTCGAAGCGGCCCGGGAGGGCACGCTGTTCCTCATAGTCAACTCGGTTTGCGGTTGTGCGGCGGCCAACGCACGCCCGGCGGTAGCGCTGGCCCTGCATACGCCGGTGCAACCCGACAGGTACGTAACCGTGTTTGCCGGGCAGGATACGGAAGCCACCGCCCGCGCCCGGGAGCACCTGGAGGGGATTCCTCCTTCGTCGCCCTTTTTCGCTCTGTTCAAAAACGGCGAGCCGGTATACGTGGTCGAGCGGCGGCACATCGAGGGCCGAAGCGCCAGCGCCATCGCATCCGATCTCTCGCAGGCGTTCAACCGCTTCTGCCGGACGGAAGATATGCCGGATGATGGGCCGGAAACCCCTGAGGCAAGCGAGCATACACCCGGCGGCGATCTGCCGCCCACGTTTCGCTCGATTCTCTAGAGGGCCCCAGGGAAACCTGTCGTTACCCGGCCCGGAGATGCCGACCAGGTCACCTCGTGAAGCGGGTATGCCGGTACACGGCAGGACGACAATACGCAAAGAGCCGGACCCTCTCATGAGGGACCGGCTCTTTTGCGCATCATACCCTGCTATATGGCTCAGGCGGCTGCGCCCTGCTCTACGGTAAGTTGGCCGAGGCGCTGCTCCAGATCCTTGACGAGCCGGTCCATGCGGGCCAGCTGCTCCTCTACGACGGCCGGAATCGAGGCGAGGTTTTCACCCGGGAACGGCTCTTCCGAAGCATACCGGAGGCAGGCGTCGGCTCCCTGGAGCACCTGATCGCGGAAGGTGGCGATATAAGCCGCCTGCGAGGGCGTGCCGTCGAACCGTTCGATGAGGCGCTTGAAAAAGTCGACGTATACTTCCAGTTCGTTGACGAACATATGGGGCCGCTCGGACGGCGTGAGCGGTTCGCCGCGCCCGTAAATGTGGTCCACCATTTCCTGCAGCGAGTAGAGCCGGTCGAACCACCGGATGTTCGGGCCGGGGCAAATGGCCTGCGGCGCGTGTTTCTGCTGCACGATTCCCAGAGCGATGAGAGCTCCGTTGCCGAGCTGATGGCATATGCACGCGGGCTCCATGGCCTTTTCACGCAGCTGCGCTTTCAGGCTTTCCGGCTGATCAAGCAAGTCGATCTGTTTCAGCTTGAGGTCCTGATACTGCCGGGACGCCGTGCATATGGCGTGCTCGGTGAATTCCTTGGAGGTCACGGCGTGGCCTTTGGGGCATGGCGAGCCCGGTTTGCCCTGTGCGATCCGCCTATGCTTCTCTCTTTCGGAACCGGTGTTGCGCAGGTTGTTGAACGGCACCCCGAGCGGCGAGGAGTCGCTGAGGTACAGGTCGTCCTTGCCGGCCAGTCGGATGAGATCCCGCGTGTCGTCATCCACACACGTAGCTTCCGGCACCAGCAGAAACGGGCTGCCCCATCCGGTAAGGTCCACCCCGAACGTTTCGTGCAGCCGCTGCGCCTCGCCGTACGTCCCGATGCCGCCCTGCACCGTGAGCACCGGCTGGCTTTCCATCGCCGCTTCCGGGTACTCCCATCCCATGGATTTGTAGAATTTCAGGATGGTTGGCCGGAGCTCTTTGACCAGCTGATCCCGTTTTTCCCTGAACTCCTCCAGCAGCGAGGGCAGGAGGTACCCGGTGCTCGCAAACGCGTGGCCGCCGCAGTTCAGGCCCGATTCAACCCGGTACTCCGACACCTCCAGGCCGTTACGCGCAAGAAATTTTCCCTGAATGAGCGCCGACCGGAAATCGCTCACCTTGAGGATGATGCGCTTCTTGATGTCTCCGGCTTTGTCCCGGTAGAAATCGCGGAAGTTGGCAATGTAATTGTACAACCCGCGGTTAATGCCGGCGGAAAAAACGATGCCTGATTCGACGCTGCTCTCGGCATATCCGCGCAGCGCTGCGCGGTCGTCGTTGAAGTCGTCGCTGAGGGGCTGTCCGAACATGTCGAAGTTGGTCCGGTCCAGCTTCACCATGATGTTCACGTCGATCGAACCGGGTTCCATCTGGTCCGTAAGCACGCCGGCCTGCTCGTCTCGCTCCGGGCCGGGCCTCATGCGGCACAAACGATCGTAGGCTTTACGGAGCGGACTGGCATCGGGAAGCATCTGGAAATACCGGTCCTTGTCGGTTCCCGACAGGAAAGGCTGCCTGCGGATCTCATTGAATTTGATTTCGACGATTTCCCTGACCGTATCCAGATAGGCCGTTATGCGCCGGGCGCGGCCATTATCCGCATTACGCGGGATGCTCGTGTAGGGCAGCCCAAACACTTCGCAATAATGCCGCCGGATATGCTCGAGCAGCATGTCGTCCACCAGGGAGATGACCGACGAAATGCCGAACGGGGCCACCCGAATAGGCGTATCGATGGAGTGCCCCGTCCCCATCACCGGAATGATGAAAGAATGGTGGTACCGCCGCATGAAAAGCCTCCGTAAAAGGGGTTATCTGGTATGGAAAATAAGGCAAGGTGGGTCAGAAAGAAACGATCCGGCCGGACCACGCACCGGACGACACAAAAAGCAGGCCTTGCCTTCGGAAGGCGCCGCCGGGTTCGGTCATCATCTGATGCCGTTTCGGCAAATCCTGAAAGCCTGTGCCGAAGTAAAGGCCATTGTTAATATACGGTTAAATCAGTAAAGGTCGGATATTGCGACGTTTACTCCCGTGCTTGCTGACGGTCGTTCAATGACTGACTCCCGGGCACGCCTTGTGGTTCCTTACGAAGCGAAAGACGGTAGGTAATTGATTACTCGCTCCAGGTCCAGGCGGTCAGATCTTCCAGGAAGGTATATGCCGTGAGGTCGTAATGGATCGGCGTGACGGATACGAATCCGTTCTCGACCGCCGCCAGATCCGTGTTTTCCCCTTCATCCAGGTTGACGAACGTACCCGAGAGCCAGTAATAGGGCTGGTTGAACGGATCGACGCGTTCGTAGAAGGATTCCTCCCATCGGGAACGGGCCTGCCTCGTAGCCAGGATTCCCTGTATGTCGTCGAAAGGTAAATCCGGCACGTTGACATTGAGCAGGACGCCCGGCGGCAAACCCGTTTGCAACACCTGTCGGGCGATACGGGAGGCATACCTTCCCGAAGCGGAGTAATCGCCGTCCTGCCAGGCGCATCGGGAGACGGCCACGGCGTCGATGCCCAGTATGGCGGCTTCGGTGGCGGCGCTGACGGTACCCGAGTAGATGACGTTAACGGCCGTGTTGGGGCCGCGGTTGATGCCGCTTACGACCAGATCCGGCCGGGCGGGCATGAGCTGGTTCACGGCGAGCTTTACGCAATCGGCCGGTGTGCCGGTAACGGCGAAGGCGGTCACGTGTTCGGCTGGAAACGGCCAGGATCGCGCCCGAACCGGCTGGCGCACCGTAATGGCATGTCCTACGGCGCTCTGTTCGCTGATGGGCGCTACTACCCACACGTCACCCAGCGCGGTCATGGCTTCGGCCAGCGTCACGATGCCCGGCGCATCGATGCCGTCATCGTTGCTGATGAGTATGAGCGGGGGCCGGGTATCGGAAATCGAGCGGGGGGAACTCATCTATCGGTTGCCTTCGGTGGTCGTGTCGAAGCCAATCAAAGTACAGCCCGGGGCGCTTCCTTTCAACCGCCCCGCAACCCCCTGACGAAACTCCCCGCTGCCACGCATCCTGTGAGGGCCGGCCGCCGTTGGGTAGAGTAAGGTCAGTAACTCTCGTTTTCCGAGGGGAAGTCGCGGCTGCGTACATCCTGTATGTAGCCGTGAACGGCCTTCGTGATGTCGTCCGCGAGGGCGGCATAGCGCCGGACGAACCGGGGGTGAAAGTCGGTGGTCAGGCCCAGGAGATCGTGTGTTACGAGCACCTGTCCGTCGCAGCGGCTTCCGGCTCCGATGCCGATGGTCGGGATTTGCAGCATCTGCGATACTTCGCGGGCCAGGGTGGCGGGGATTTTCTCCAGCACCACGCCGAAACATCCGGTTCGTTCGAGCAGCCGGGCATCCTGCCGGAGCTGCTCGGCTTCCTGCTCCTCGCGCGCTCTCACCCGGTATGTACCAAACTTGTAGATGCTTTGCGGGGTGAGCCCCAGATGGCCCATTACGGGAATCCCGGCCATCAGGATGCGCTCGATGGCCGGAACGACGGCCTCGCCGCCTTCCAGCTTGACGGCGTGCGCCCCGGACTCCTTCATCACCCGAATGGCGGAGATCAGGGCTTCCTTGGAGTTGCCCTGGTACGTCCCGAAAGGCAGGTCCACCACGACCAGCGACCGATGCACCGCCCGCACCACCGACTGGGCGTGGTATATCATCTGTTCGAGCGTTACCGGCAGCGTCGTTTCGTGGCCCGCCATTACGTTCGAAGCGGAATCGCCCACGAGCAGCACATCCACGCCGGCCGCATCCAGGATTCGGGCGGTAGTGAAGTCGTAGGCGGTGAGCATCGTGATGGGCAGCCCGGAGGCTTTCATCTCCTGGAGGGTCTGGGTGGTAACGCGCCGGACACTATCCACCTCGGAGAAGGAATGCGGTTCTACGCTCATGGTTCGGGTGATGAATGAAGGACACGGCAGCGGCCTGCCGTGGCAGTATACGACCCTCTTCGCTGGAAAACCCGTTCCGTACCGGGCCGACCGGCCGACCGATGCTCAGGTTTTCTGCTGCTTTTTCTTTGCGGCCGGAAAAAGGATATTGTTGAGGATGAGGCGGTATCCGGGAGAGCTCTTATGCAGGGCCAGATCGGTAGGAGGGTCGCCTACGAAGTGCTGGTAGTCCTCGGGGTCGTGGCCGGCGTAAAACGTGACGGTGCCTTCTCCGTACGACGTGTGCAGGTACCGGATTTCATCCCGACCGGGGGCTTCGGCCAGCAGGACGGCTGTAGGTTTAATGAGGCTTTTCCGAAACGCCGTCGTCTGGCCGACGAAGCCTTTTATGGTGGCTACGTGGTTCTGCGTGAGCATGGTCGGCACGGGGTCCCACCGGGCGCTGAACTCGAACAGGGTGAAGTAATCCAGCGCCGGGTTGCGTAGCTGCGGGGGAGGGGGGCCCGTATCGATATCCGAGTGCTCGTATTCAGCGGGGTTGAGTACGGGGGTGAAGTTTTCGAAAACGGTGGTCTGTCCGAAGTCGAGGCGGTTGAGGGCGTCGGGGTCAACCGGGTCGCCGTCGAATTCCGCCGGCACGATGTCGGTATGTTCCGCCGCGAGGGCGATGTCGAAGGTGTCGGCCCCGGAACACATGGCGAAAAGGAACCCTCCGCCGCGTACGTACTCCCGGATGGTATGCGCCACGGCCAGCTTCAACTCGCTGACTTTCCGGAAACCGAACCGGCGAGCGGCTTCTTCGGCCTGGCGTTGCTGTTCCACATACCACGGCATGGAGCGGTACTGGATGAACTTTCCGAACTGTCCGGTAAAATCCTCATGGTGCAGGTGCAGCCAGTCGAAATCGGCCAGCTTCCCTTCCAGGATTTCCTCGTCGTAAACCATTTCGTACGGGACTTCGGCATAGGTCAGCGCCAGCAGCACCGCATCATCCCACGGAAGGGTCTGGTCGGGGGCGTACACGGCAATACGGGGGGCTTTTTCGAGCCGTACGACAGCGGTATTGGCTCCTTCGCGTTCTACTTCGGCAATGATGCGGGCCGCGTCGGCGCCGCCGAGCGACTCGAACGACACCCCCCGGATACGCAGCTCTTGCTCGGTGCGCGAGCCGCCGGGCAGCAGGAAGGAGCCGCCCCGGTAGTTGAGCAGCCAGTCCACGGGTTCGCCGCCCTGGATAACCCAGAAAGCCGCCCCATAGGCTTTCAGGTGGTCCGTCTGGCGCTCGTCCATCGGGATGAGCACGTCCTGGGCGAAGGCGGGAACGGTCGACAGCAGCAGGGCGAACGCCGGAAGGTATTTCATCGGAGCGAGGGCTTCCTCACGAAACGCCGTCGCCGCGAAGCGCGCGGATACGGGCTCGAGAGGGACTTTCGTACAGGGAACCGGGGTATTCGGTGAGCAGCCGGGTATAGGCGGCTATGGCCTTCTCCATATCGCGCAGGTCCTGTTCGAACACCTGCGCGGCGTAGAACAGACTGCGGTCGGCCAGAAAGCTTTCGGGAAACATGGCCGTAACCTCGCCGAAGGCGGTTGCCGCCTCTTCGTAGCGGCCGCTCATGCGAAGGGCCTCCGCCCTCAGGAACCGGGCGTCGTCGGCTAGCGGGTGGGCGGGAGCTTCCGTAAGGAGCGAATCCAGGGTGCTCATGGCCTCTCGGGGCCGGTTTTGCCGGTTAAGCAGGTGCGCCCGCGCGTACCGGCGCAGGGGTGTGTTGAGCGAATCCGGCCCGGGGTTTTCGATGAGCACTACCCGTAATTCGATGGCGTCGTTGGCGACGTCGGTGGAGGTGTTTTCGTTGATGGCTTCAGCGAGGGTACGGGCCGCCTCAAATTCTCCCGCATAGAAATGCAACCGGGCGATTTCGTACCGGGCCGCCTCGGCCAGCTCGCCGGTACGCAACCGTTCGAGGATGCGGTGGAAAACGAGCTTTGCTTCTTCGAGATCGCCGCGAAGGATGGCCAGGCGCCCCACGTCGAACTCGGCCTGATCGGTTGCCGGCGACGAAACAGGACTGTTCATTACCTGCCGGAGGGCCATTTCGGCGGCGTCGAGGTTGAAAAACACGTCCCGTTGCAGCGCTCCGACGCGCCGGAGCACTTCGGGGTACTGGTCGGAATTCGGGTAGCGACTGATGAATAACTGATACGTTTCCAGCGCCTTACGGTAATGAGGCGCGGCCTCCACCGTAGCGTCGTCGATGGCGATACGCTCGCCCGAAGCCTCCGCCCACTGTTCGTGCAGCCTGCCGATGCCGAGCAGCGCCTCAGCCGCTACCGGAGCGTCTGCGTGGCGCAGCCGGACCTCCTCGAACGCCTCCAGCGCCACGTCGTAGGCGCCCTGATCGGCTACGTACCGGGCGAACTGGTACAGCCCGTAGCCGCTTTCTTTCTCGATCCGGTCCAGCGCTCTCCACGTATCGAGCGCTTTACGGTAATCGCGCCCCTCTGTATAGAGCCACCCCAGGATCTCCCTGTAAGCCCGATTGAGCGGGGTTTGCCGCACAGCCTTTTCGACCACCGCAATCGAGGTCTGCACCACCTCCGGTTGCTCCGTGAACCGGCTGATGCGGTTGCGTACGAACGCCACCTGGCGGCCGTTTTCTTCGAGCAAGTCCAGATAGGCCTGCATGGCCTGGTCGTGCCGGCCGGTCATGTTGTACAGGTAGGCCAGTTCGCCGAGCACGCTTGTTCCGGTTTCCGGCAGGTCACGGGCCTTTTCGAGCACCTCGATGGCCCGGTCGAGGAGCCGGACGGCGTACAGCGATTCGAATACGGTACGGTAAGCCTGCCTGTCTTTCGGGGCGGCGGCCAGCGCTTCGTCCCAGAGCCGGAAGGCGGCGGCTTCATCCCCTTTGAGGTACAGGAGCCGGGCCTTTTCGACCTGCATTTCCAGCGAGGAACCCGCAGCTTTCATCCGCCGCTCGACGAGCGCTATGGCTTCGTCATACCGCTTTACGGATTCATATGTTGATTTGAGCCGGTCGTAAAAGGCGGGCGTATCCGGGTACTCGGCGTGCAGATCCTCCAGCAGCCGCAACGCCCGGTCGAACTGGGCCGCGCGGATATACCCCTCGGCAAGTTGGAACCGGCCTACGGCCGAGCTGTCCGCGATCTGGGCGAAGGACGGCCCGGCGAAAAGGCTCATAACCAGTGAGGCAAGAAGAAAACAGGGTATGCGTGCGTTATGGGGCATGAGCCGTATGCGGAGGCAACTGGGCGGTCGTACAGGTATCAGCAACGGCGCGGTCGGACAAGTGTTTCGGCGCCTCGCTCCCGATTGGAGGTCCGTAGCCGGGCGGGTTTCATTAATTCGGGACGAAACGGAAGCAAAACGGCGACTGATACGTTTGGCAGTACGGTTCGGCCATTTCGAATATCGCGAGTTCATCACACCGCATGGGTGCAGCAGGCGTTTCCTCTCAATCGTACGACGGACCGCGCTCCATCGGCATTCTGGGCTCGACCGGCTCCATCGGCACTCAGACGCTGGATATCGTGCGGCTGTTTCCGGAGCGGTTCCGGGTGCAGGTGCTGGCGGCAGGCGCCCGTACCGAGGAGTTGGCCCGGCAGGCGCTCGAATTTCGACCGGAGCTCATCGTAATCAGGAATGCCTCCGATGCCGCGGCGCTTCGGGAGCGGCTCTCCGGGGAGGGGATCCGGGTGGCGCACGGAAAAGAGGGACTCGTGGAGGCCGCCGCGATGCCCGGAATGGACCTGCTTGTAGCCGCCCTCGTCGGGTTTGCCGGCCTCGAATCGGTGTATGCGGCGCTGGGCGCAGGCAAGGTGGTGGCCCTGGCGAATAAAGAAGCGCTCGTGGTGGCCGGGAGTATCATGCGTGAGGTTTCCGAGCGGTACGGCGGCCGCCTCCTGCCCGTCGATTCCGAACACTCCGCCATTTTGCAGTGCATACAGGGCGAGCCGGAACATTCGGTTGAAAGCCTCCAGTTGACGGCTTCGGGAGGGCCGTTTCGCACCCGCCCCCGGCATACGTTCGGCGCCATCACGCCGGAAGAAGCGCTTCGGCATCCCAACTGGCAGATGGGCGCCAAAGTTACCATCGATTCGGCCACGCTGATGAACAAGGGGCTGGAGGTGATCGAGGCCCGGTGGCTTTTCGGGATCGAACCCGGCTGCATCGAGGTGCTCGTCCATCCCCAGTCCATCATCCATTCGATGGTGACGTTCACGGATGGGTCGGCCAAAGCGCAGCTGGGCCTGCCCGATATGCGGATTCCGATACAATATGCGCTCAGTTACCCGGAGCGGTGGGAGGCCCCGCACGAGCGCATCGATTGGGGCCGGTTTCATGAACTCACGTTCGAGCTTCCCGACTTCGATGCATTCCCCTGCCTTCGGCTGGCCTACGACGCGCTCGCCATGGGCGGTACGGCGCCGGCCGTCCTCAACGCAGCCAACGAGGTAGCCGTGGCACGTTTTCTGGAGGGCCGGATCCGGTTTACCGACATCCCCGTTCTCGTCGAGCGAACGCTCGAAAGGCTGGCCGATGCCGGTCCGCCTTCCTACGCCGATCTGTTCGAGATCGACTCACGGGCACGAGGATATGCCAAGGAACTCAACCGGACCCCCACGGATTGAACCCTGTTCGCCTCGTTCCGATCTTTCCAGTCGGCCGCGCCCGACGAAAATACGCTTCGTATAGATGGATGCCGTTCTGAACATTCTCTCGTACGTTTTCTGGGTGATCCTGGCCATCATGATCCTTGTGTTCGTGCATGAGATGGGTCATTTTCTTTTCGCCAAGCTGTTCAAGATGCGGGTGGACAGGTTCTCGATCGGCTTTCCCCCCAAGATCGTCGGCCGGAAGTTCGGCGAAACGGAGTACATGATCGGGGCCACTCCACTCGGGGGCTACGTCAAGATTGCCGGCATGGTAGACGAAAGCCTCGATGACGAGCAGCTCGAATCCGAGCCGCAGCCGTGGGAGTACCGGGCCAAACCGGTCTGGCAACGCATGGTCGTGATTACCGCCGGGGTAATCTTCAATGTGCTGCTGGCCTTCGCCATATTCGTCGGCATCAAACTGGCGTATGGTGAGGACTATATCCCCGCCGAAAACGTGCGCGGGGTATATGTCGCCCAGAACTCCATCGCGTACGATATGGGGCTGCGCACCGGCGACCGCATCCTGGCCGTCTCCGGGAAGCAACTCGACGCCTATTCGGACTATCTGGCCATGGACGCCCTGCTGGCCGACCCGATGACGATTACCGTGGAGCGTACCGGCGACACGCTCACGTTCGACGGCCCGCACGACATCATGACGCAGCTCAACCGGGCCGGCATGGATGGGTTCGGGATAGACCCCAGCCCGACCATCATCGGGCTGATTTCGGAAGGCTCGCCCGCGGAAAAGGCCGGGATTCTCCCCGGCGACCGCATCGTAGCCATCGACGGGCAGCCGGTGCGGTTCTGGAACGAAATGGTGCATCTCATACAGAGATCGGAAGGACGGCCCATCGAGGTGCAGTGGGCCAGGCCGGATTCGCTGGTCGCCTCATCGGCGGAAGCGCCCGTCATGGAAGCGGAACCCCCCGTTCCGGTCATGCGGCCGGATACTTCCACCATCCGGGCGCTCGAAGGCGACCGGGCGGCCGTCATCACGCCGAATCCGGCGGGGCACCACCTTTACACGGCCGCCATAACCCCCGTGCGTAACGACGCCGCCGATACGTACATGCTGGGCATAGGCATCGGCACGCAGGCCATGATGACCCGTGAGTTCGGAGCCCGTCACCGCTCGTATAACCTCGGTACGGCTGTTACCTCCGGCCTGGACGACACCTGGACCAACCTCGTCGCCATCTTCACCAGTCTCAAGCGCATCGTCTCCGGGCGGGAGAACGTACGCGAGAACCTGGGCGGCCCCATCATGATCGCCCGTGTGACGAAGCAGGCCGCCGCCTCCGGCGCCCGCGACTTCTGGAATATCGTCGCCATTCTATCGCTCACGCTCGCGATCATGAACATTTTGCCCATCCCCGCATTGGACGGCGGCCATCTGGTTTTTCTCCTGTACGAAGCGGTATCCCGCCGAGAACCTTCGCTGAAAGTGCGTATGGCGCTTCAGCAAATCGGCATGGTGGTGCTGCTCGTGCTGATGACGTTCCTGATTTTCAATGATATATTGCGGCTGTAACGCGGCCGTTGAAATAAACAGATGGAATACCCGGTGCAGGAAACCCGACCTGTTCAGTCCGTAACCACCCCGGAGGATGCCGCCGTACAGGACGCCCTGCGACGCAGGGGCTCTATACCCCGGCATATCGCCGTGATCATGGACGGCAACGGGCGGTGGGCGAACGAGCGCGGACAGACGCGCGTAGCCGGGCACAACCAGGGCACGGTGTCCGTTCGGGACGTTACCGAAGCGTGCGCCGAGCTGGGAGTCGATTTCCTGACCCTGTACACGTTCAGCACCGAGAACTGGCAGCGGCCCATGCTCGAGGTGGCCGCGCTCATGGAGCTGCTCGTGTATACCCTGCGGGCCGAGCGGGATACGCTGCTCAAAAACGACATTCGCCTCGTCTCCATCGGGGATCTGTCCAAGCTGCCCACGCAATGCCGCGCCGAACTACAGGAAACCATAGAAGCCACCGCCGGAAACACACGCATGACGCTGTGCCTGGCTATTTCATATAGCGGCCGCTGGGACATGCTTCAGGCCGCCCGGCAGATCGCGCACCGGGTTCGGGAAGGCCGGCTCGACCCCGAGGAGGTCACCGAGGAGACGATCGAGAAGCACCTCGTTACCGCCGGTATGCCGGATCCCGATCTGCTCATCCGGTCCGGCGGGGAATACCGGGTGTCCAACTTCCTGCTCTGGCAGATCGCCTACGAAGCCATACGAAATTACCAGGATCGGGACCGGCGTTTCGGGAGGGTACACTGATTTACCCGGCGGACGAATAATAATCCATCATCCCATTCGTTTAACCCTTGCTCCGGAAAAGGACGTCCATGTAAGCTTTCATGCAGCACATGGCCGTTTCTGGTTGGTTTCTTCATCCGCTGCCCCGGCGACCCCAGAAACCTACCCCGAAGCGGGTCGTTTCTTCTCTGTAACTCATTTAGTTTGAAAATAACAGCCTGATATGGCGTTACGCTTTCTCCTTTTCACGCTTTTCCTTGCCGGGTTGGCCGCCCCCGCCGCCGCGCAGACCAGCCCGATTGCCGAAGCGGGCAGCGGAGCGCCGCTTGCTCGCGAGCCGGAGTCCTACGAGATTCTAGGCATCAGTATTGAAGGGCTCGAACAACCCGACGTAGCCGAGTTCATCAAACAGTCGAGCGGCTTGCGGGTCGGGCAAACCGTCACGATGCCCGGCGATCCCGCATTCCCCGAAGCGGTGCGCGCGCTTTACCGCCTCGGGATGTTCTCCGATGTCAAGATAGTCAACGAGCGCACGGTGGGTAACGGTGTGTTCCTCATGATCCGTGTGAAAGAGGAACCCAAGCTGGGCGACTACACCCTCCACGGCGTAAAAAAAGGCCACCGGGACGACCTGAAGAAGGAAATCCCGCTCATCCGCGGCAACCGTGTACGTCCGGCCGACCTCGAGCGGGCCAAAATGGCCATTCAGGATTTTTACGCCGAAAAGGGGTTCATGCTGACCGAAGTGGATGTGATGCGCACGTCCAGAGCAGGCAATTCGGTGGACCTCACGTTCAACGTCGATCGCGGCCAACGCCTGGAGGTGGAGGACATCGTAATCGAGGGCAACGAAGCCATCTCCGACCGACGCATCCGTAAGCGGATGAAAGAAACGAAAGAGGACCGGTGGTGGCGTTTCTGGAAAAAATCCACCTTCAAGGAAGATAAGTATGAGGAGGACCTCCAGAAGGTGGTCGATCTGTACAACCAGAAGGGCTATTTCGACGCGCAGATCCTTCGGGATACCGTGTACGTAACGGACGAAAACGGCGATCCCGGGGTGCGCATTGAAATCGCCGTGCGAGAAGGCCCGCAATACCACATCCGGGACATCACATGGGAAGGTAACACGGTATATCCGGATGAAGTGCTTACCGAAGCGCTGGGCTTCCGGGAAGGCGACGTCTATAACGCGCAGCGCCTCGAAACCAATCTGTACGCCAATAAACAGAATACGGACGTAACGAGCATCTACACCAACCGGGGATACATGCGTTTCAATGCGCAGCCTTCCATCCAGGTCCTCCCCGGCGATTCGCTGGATATCCACTTCGACGTTTTCGAGGGCGACGTGTACGCCTTCGGCCAGATCGACATTGCGGGCAACACCAAAACGAAGGAGCACGTCATCCGGCGGGAGCTGCAAACCATTCCCGGCCAGACGTTCAGCCGCGAGGCCATTCAGGAATCCATGCGGCGGCTCCAGCAGCTCAGCTATTTCGACGCGCAGGCGCTGGCCAGCGGCCTCGGCACCGAAATCAACGAAGCAAAGAAAACCGTCGATCTGACGTACAAGCTTTCGGAAGTGGGTTCGGATCAGCTCGAGCTATCCGGCACCTGGGGCCGCTTCGGGCTGGTGCTGATGCTCCGGTTCGGGTTCAACAACTTCTCCTTGCAGAACACCTTCGATAAAGGCGCATGGAAGCCCCTGCCCTCCGGCGACGGCCAGAAACTCTCCGTGGGCCTCCAGACGAACGGCCGTTACTACCAGAGCTATTCGCTTTCGTTTACGGAACCGTGGTTCCGGGGCAGGCCAACCCCGATCGGTTTTGCGCTCTCGCACTCCCGACTGAGCGACATTCCGGGGTATTACGGCTACTATTACGGCGGCTCCGCCCAGGACGACACTGACGACCGAAAGTTCATTACCACTTCGGCCCGCTTCTTCTACGACCGGCGGCTCAAGTTTCCCGATCCGTTTTTCAGCACCTCCTCGAGCGTGGGCTACCAGTACTACAACAACGTAGACATGTACCGGTATCTGCCCACGGGCGTCAGTCAGGAGGTTACGTTTACACAGAGCCTCTCGCGCAACTCGCTGGATAACCCGCTCTTCCCGATGCGCGGCTCCAGTATGTTGCTGTCGCTGTCGGTGGCTCCGCCGCTGCCCGGATTCATCCAGTACCATAAATGGCGCTTCCAGACGGCCTGGAACTTCCCCGTGGCCCCGAAAGTCTCGCTGGGCATCGGCACGGACTTCGGTTACATCGGCACGCTCACGGGCGATCCGGTTACCTTCGAGCGCTTCGATGTGGGCGGCTCGCCGTTCGAAACACAGGGAGGGTACTACAACTACGGCACCGACATCGTGT
Source organism: uncultured bacterium (assembly GCA_965365445.1). Taxonomy (GTDB): domain Bacteria; phylum Bacteroidota; class Rhodothermia; order Rhodothermales; family DASSAV01; genus CBDUBS01. The sequence continues at coordinate 16,580 of CBDUBS010000037.1, forward strand.
ACATGCGCGGCTACCCGCGCAGCGCTATCGGGCCGCGGTACCAGGGCGACGCCGTGGGCGGTACCATCCTGAATAAATATACCTCCGAGCTACGCTGGCTGGCGGTGCAAACGCCTCAGCTACAGGCTTCGCCGTACCTGTTCATGGATGCCGCCAATACATGGAACAACTTTCGCTCGTACAACTCCGCCGACCTCTTCCGCTCGGCGGGCCTCGGCGTGAAGCTGTACCTGCCCATCATCGGCATGTTGGAGCTCACCTACGGCTACAACTTCGATGAATTCGTACCGGCCGAGGGCTACAGCTCGCAGCACCAGGGCAACCAGCGGTGGTATTTCCAGTTCTCGCTCGGGCAGGGCTTCGGGCAATAACCCGATCGGCCTGCTGTCCACACGAATGGACGGATCCTGACCGGAATAAACAAGTTAAACGACTGAAAATGAAACGCTTGATTTGGATCGTAATGATGGCGGCAGCCGTCCTGGCTCCGTCGTCGGTGCTGGCCCAGCAAAAAATCGCCTACATCGATTCGGAGTACATACTCAGCAAAGTGCCCGACGCCGCCTCCGTACAACAACAGGTGGACCGGCTCGCCCAGGAATGGCAGGCCGAGGTGCAACGCCGCCGGGATGAGGTGGAGGAAATGTTTCGGGAATACCAGGCCCGCGAGTTGCTGTACACCAATGAGGAGCGTCAGCGCCGAAAAGACGAGATAATTCGTACCGAAGAAGAAGTAGAACGCCTCCGGATGCAGTATTTTGGGCCGCAGGGCCAGTTATTTACCCAGCAGGAAACGTTGATGCGTCCGGTGCAGGAAAAAATCCTGGCCGCTGTGGAAGAAGTAGCCCAGGCCGACGGATACGATTATGTATTCGATAAAAGCGGCGACTTTCTGTTCATGTATGCCCGCGAACAGCTCAACCTCAGCGACCGGGTGCTCGAAGAACTTGGCATCGATATTGAAGGTACCGCACGCAGCAACCAGTAGTCCGTACCGCAGCGAACTCCCTCAGGAAATCATTATTACAGCAAACGGTTAATACGATGGTCACACGTTTTCTTGGAGCCGCAGCGCTCCTGCTTTTCGCATTTGCCCTGCCGGTTTCCGCCCAGGCGCAGGCCATGAAAGTCGGCTACACCGACCATGAGCTCATCATAGCCAACATGCCGCAATACCGGCAGGTCCAGGAGCAGCTCCAGAAGGAATTTGAAACCGGCCAGAAAGAGCTGCAAACCATGGCCCAGGATTACCAGGACAAACTGGACAAGTACCAGAAGCAGCAGGCCCTGCTTTCGGCGGAACGCCGCCAGGAGCGGGAAAAAGAGCTGGTAGACCTTCAGACGAAAGTCCAGCAGACGGCCCAGCAAAAAGAGCAGGGCATGGCCAAGCGTCAGGAAGAAATGCTCGCTCCGCTTTTCGAGCGGGTTCAGGTAGCCATCGACGACGTAGCCAAGGCCAAAGGGCTCGACCTTGTTCTGCGTTCGCAGGTAGGCGTCCAGCCGGTTATCCTGTACCGCAACGAGAAGACGGTGCTGGATATTACCGAGGATGTGGCTCGCAAGCTGGGCCTCAATGTGGATGCCGAACCTTCGGCCTCTGCCCAGTAACCCGACGATTATTTCGTCCATGAAGGGCGCTTCCGTGGGAGGCGCCCTTTTTTGTGCACCTGCCGGCCGGTAACAGCCGGCCGGTGGCCGCCGCAGGGCGTTTTCCGGTATCTCCGGATGGAACCCCGGCATGAAAAAACGCCCCCTTCGGAAGCGAACGGGAGGACAGGTCTTATTTTGTGCTCCGCCGTATCCCTACCGCTACCGGAATCCCAACCATGGAAATCAAAACCGTCCGTCAGTCGCATTGCATGATGACCGAGCTGGTCCTTCCTAACGACACCAATAGCCTCGGCAATCTGATGGGGGGTCGCCTGCTGCACTGGATGGACGTTTGCGCCGCCATTTCGGCCCAGCGCCACTCGAACCGGATCTGTGTTACCGCAGCGGTAGATTCCGTCGAGTTTCACGCACCGATACGCCAGGCGGAAGTCGTAGTGATCGAATCCCGGGTGAACCGGGCCTTCCGCACCTCTCTGGAAGTGGAACTGAACGTATGGGCCGAAAACCCGCGCCTTCGCACCCGGCGGAAATGCAACCGGGCTTTCTACACGTTTGTTGCCGTGGATGGGGACGGCAATGCCACGCCGGTGCCGCCCGTTCATCCTGAAACCGAAGAGGAGCGGGCCGAGTACGAGCGCGCCGGTCAACGACGCGAAATTCGTCTGTTTCTCGCCGGACGGCTCAAGATCGAGGATGCAGACCGATTGCGAGCGGCTTTGCTCGCCGGCTCGAGCGCAGCAGACTGAGCGGTTCAGGCTCCCTTTCGGAGAGGGCAGCGCCCTTTTGACTGCGGATGCCTATTTTAGCGGGTGCAAGCAGCCGGCGACGCCCCTGCGCTACGATACATGCCATGATCTACAGCCGAATTCTCATTACAGGCGCCAACGGACTGCTCGGGCAGGAGCTGGTGACCCTGCTGAGCCGTTTTGCCGAATACGATGTGCTGGCTACCGGTAAACAGCCTGCGCCCGGCGTTCCGGAGGCGTCGTGCGGCTACGTCCCTCTCGACGTGACGCAGCCGGGCGAGGTGCGCCGCCTCTTTCAGGATTTCGCCCCGGACGTAGTTATCAATTGCGCCGCCATGACACAGGTGGACCGTTGCGAGACGGAGCGCGAGGAATGCTGGATCGTCAACGTAGACGCCGTTCGCTCCCTGGCCAGAGGGTGCCAGTCCACGGGCAGCCGGCTGATACACGTTTCCACGGATTTCATTTTCAACGGGGAGGACGGACCGTATCGAGAGGACGCCCGCCCCGCCCCGCTTAGCTTCTACGGGCGCTCGAAGCTGGCCTCGGAGAATGCAGTGCGCGACGCCGCACTCGATAAGTGGGCCATCGCCCGTACGATTCTGGTGTTCGGAACCGGCCATGGGTTGAGCCGCACCAATTTCCCGCTCTGGGTAATCGACAGCCTGGCCGCCGGGAAATCCATCCAGGTCGTGACCGACCAGTGGCGTACCCCCACCTATGCGCCCGACCTGGCCGCCGGCATCGAACGCATCGTCCGCTTCCAGAAATCGGGTGTATATCACCTCTCCGGCGCCGAACTGATCTCCATGTACGATTTCGCCTGCCTCGTCGCCGAGGTATTCGACCTCGACGCCCGGCTCATTCGGCCCATCGATTCGGCCGGGTTGAACCAACCGGCCTCCCGGCCGCCCCGGACCGGCTTCATCATCCTCAAGGCCGAAACGGAGCTGGGTTACAGGCCTCACTCGCTTCGTCAGGCGCTGTGCAGCCTGGGCCGACGGCTGGGCCTGCCCGTCGCCGGCCGTTGACCTCATCTATCTCCTAATCAATCATCTTCTCATGCTGGACCTTCAGACGATTTGTGAAGACCCCGAGCGCGTCCGGGAGGCGATGCGCCATAAAGGTTTCTCCGATACCTCCTCCGTCGACCGAATCATCGAGCTCGACCGGGAGCGACGACAGGTGCTTACCGCATTGCAGGCGGCGCAAACCCGCGCCAATACCCTCTCGAAAGAAGTGGGCGATCTGATGCGGCAGGGCCGCAGAACCGATGCCGAGCCGCTCAAAGCCGAAACCAGCCGCTTGAAGGAAACCATCAAAGAGCAGGACGAGGCGGCCAGGCAGGTGCAGTCCGAGCAGGAAAAGCTGTTGCTCGAAATACCCAACCTGCCCCATCCGAGCGTTCCTGTAGGCAGAAGCTCCGACGATAACGAGGTGGTACACGAATGGGGGGAGAAGCCGGCCTTCGATTTTTCCGCTCTACCCCACTGGGAACTCGCCGCCCGTCACCGCCTCATCGACTTCGAGCGGGGAGCGAAGGTTACCGGCGCCGGTTTCCCGTTCTATATCGGCAAGGGGGCCCGGCTTCAACGTGCGCTCATCAACTTTTTCCTGGACCTGGCGGTGGAAGAAGGATGGTACACCGAGATCGAGCCGCCGATCGTCATAAACCCCGAGAGCGCCGTCGGAACGGGTCAGCTGCCGGATAAGGAGGACCTGATGTACGAGGTCGTTCGCGACGGCCTGTACCTCGTCCCGACGGCCGAGGTGCCGCTTACCAATTACCACCGGAACGACATCCTCAATGAAGCCGATCTGCCGATCCGTTTCTGCGCGTTCACACCGTGCTTCCGGCGCGAGGCGGGTTCCTACGGGAAGGATGTCCGGGGCTTGAACCGGCTTCATCAGTTCGACAAAGTGGAACTGGTGCAATTCGTCCGCCCCGAGACGAGTTACGAGGCGCTGGAGACGATGCGCGAGGACGCCGAACGCCCGCTGCATCGGCTGAACATCCCGTACCGCCGCTTGCTGATGTGCACCGGGGATATGGGGTTCACCCAATCCAAAAAGTACGATCTGGAGGTCTGGAGCGCCGGGCAGCAGCGGTGGCTGGAAGTGTCCTCGATCTCCAATTTCGAGGCGTTTCAGGCCCGCCGGGCCGGCATCCGGTACCGCGCGGCCGACCAGAAGCGCCCGGTATTCGTTCATACGCTCAACGGCAGCGGGCTTGCTCTGCCTCGCATCGTATCGGCCGTGCTGGAAAACAACCAGCAGGCGGACGGCTCCATCCGGATCCCCGAGGCGCTCACGGCCTACACCGGCTTCGACCGGATCGGATGAGCGCCTCGAAATCCGACATGATCATGGATACTTGGGGGCCCGCCAGGAGTCGCCCGGGCAGGATGTCAGAAGAACCTGACCCAGCGGGTTCAGGGTGGGCGCCGAGTAGGTTTTCCTCTCGGGTGCGGCTACTTGGGTGTTCATTGTGACTGTAGGGCTATGTGAGGAAGGGGTTGTGGCAAGAATGGCTTGCCCTTACGCTAGCATGTTAGCCCCTTACGCGGCCCTGACTTGCCGCCGTCGCCCTGTAAACCATGCGCCTCCGGATGATAAACCCTGATGTTCCTGATCCATAGGCGCATAGAGGATGCGCTTCACTGGTTGGCTTCCACTTTGCCCGCTACGCCCTCTCCACCAGTCTGGGGGCGTTCTCGCCGGGAAACTGTCGAATGTGTTCCACGGGCCGGGGTTTACCCGTTCCTTGAGCTACCGGCGAGGCTTCCGGAAGGTAATAGGCTCCGTCGGGTAAGGTATCCGTATAGCGTAGTGCCGTCTCGGCGGCAGTCCGCATACTCACGTCGGCATTGCGCCTCAGCGCCGCCAGGTTGCCCAGAATGGCGAGTTCCGCCAGGTCGAAATAGTGGGTAAACGCGGCCCGGTCGCGTTCGAAAGAGGCATCCCGGCTGCCGGAGTGAAGGAGGGCGTCCATTTTAGAGAGGGCGCACGAGAGGGCGAACAGGTGCATGGCCGAGTCGGCGAGGCGAGCCTGTACAGTCTGGCGCTTGATGATTTCCTCGCGGTGCCATTTGCTCGCCAGCTTTACGTAACGGGCGTGTCGTTGTATCAGGCGAGCCAGTCTGTCGGCGTACGCGCCCAGTGATGGATCGACGCCTGACACGGAAGGGAGCGCCGGCGAGATCCCCCCGAACAATTGCGCCCCGAGGCCGATAGCCCGTTTGAGCAGCTCCGGTTGCAGGGCGTTTCCGCTTATGCGGCGCAGGTTGCCGGCGGCGGATGCATCGGAATCCCATGCGAAAGCATCCCGTACGGCCACCATGCTTTCAGCCAGTTGCTTGCCTCCGTAACCGAAGATGAATGATTGCATGACTTCGTTGGAGCCTTCCACGATGCGATGGATGCGGTTATCCCGCCAGGATCGTTCCAGTTCCACTTCGGTCATGTACCCCTCTCCGCCCATGATTTGCAGGGCGTCGTCGATTACCTGCCAGCCGTAGTGCGAGCTGAATAACTTGGCGGCGGCCGTTTCCACCATGATGTCTCGGTCGCCGCGGTCGAGCATCCCGGTAACCATGTACAGCACGGCATCGATGGCGAAGGTGTAGGCCGCCATGCTCGCTATTTTCTGCCGGACGAGCTCGAACGACGCCAGCGGCCGCCCGAACTGGTAACGCGCTTGCACCCACTTGACACTCTGGTCCATCGCCCGCCTGGCTGCGCCGGAAACACCCGCCGAGAGGGTGCAACGGCCGTAGTTCAGGCAGGTCAGGGCCACATGCAGCCCCTTGCCCTCCCGGTGCAGCAGGTTTTCTTTCGGCACGCGTACGTCGGTAAAGCGGATGCGGGCCTGCCACGTGCCCCGGATTCCGGTTTTGCTCCGGTTTTTCTGGAAAATGTCTACACCTTCCATGTCGGGCGTGCAGATAAGCGCCGTAATCCCTTCCCGTTCCTGCCCGGACTTCGGATCGCTGTAGGTCTGCCGGGCCATTACCGTAAACACACCGCTCATGGCGGCCGATGTGCTCCACTTTTTCTCGCCGTTGAGGATGTAGTGCGTCCCGTCGTCGCTCAGGCGGCAGGTGGTTTCCTGGTTGGCGGCGTCCGAGCCTACGTTGGGTTCCGAAAGGCAGAACGCGGACAGATACTCGCGCGCCACTCCCGGCAGGAAACGGCGCTTCTGTTCCTCCGTGCCGAACAGCATGATGGCTTTGCACCCGATGGACTGGTGCGCGGATACCACCACGGCGGTGGAGGCGCAGTAACTACCTATGAGCTCCAGCACCCGGTTGTAGCTCGTCACGCCGAAGCCCAGCCCGCCGTATTCCTCGGGCACCGTAAGGCCCATGACGCCCATCTCGAACAAACGCCGGTAGCACCACTCCGGGATGTACTGCTCCTGGTCTATCTCGATGGCCGGGTGCTCGTTCTCCAGATACTCTTTGAGTTCGCGGAGCAGTCTGTCGCACCGAAGCCGCTCGTCCAGGTCTACTACCGGGTAGGGAAAGACCAGCTCGCCCCTGAACCGGCCCCAGAACAGATTCTTGACGAACCCCATTTCCGACGGCTCCGGACCGAGCATCGTCTCGATGTCCGCAAGCATCTTCCGATCCTGACTATCGACCTTCTTCAACTGGCTCAATCCCGGGCTGGACATGGCGTATCTCATCGTTCATCTTTCGGTTGGTACGGCGCGAACCGCCGAGTATACCGGGAAGATAAACCGGAGCAGGAAGGAAGAAAGCCCTTTTTCGAATACCCGGGGAGGCGCTACAGCTTTGTTACCCCCCCCCTTACGGGCCGGTTGGGCGATAAGCCGGATTGGGGCGCGGCACGCGTGCGCCTGTGGACTGGAGCCATTCGGTAAGCCGCGCTTCCATCTCGCGCACCATTTCCGGTTTTTCAGCGGACAGGTCCATCGTTTCGCCGAGGTCGGCGGCCAGGTTGTACAGCTCAAACCGGGGACCTTCCCACCAGCGAATGAGCTTCCAGTCGCCCTCCCGGACGATGCTGTACGGGGGAATCTCCTGCCCGTTGCGGTAGTGCGGGAAATGCCAGAACAGCCGCTCCCGGTCGAGCGGGGCCGTTCCGCCGGACTTCAGGTGCGCCAGCAGGGAAACGCCGTCGATGGCCCGCTCCTCCGGCAGTGCTACATCCGCCGCCGCAAGCAGCGTGGGCAACACATCGATGCCGGAGACGGGTTCGTAAGAAATACATGCCGCCGGAATCGTGCCCGGCCAGCGAACGATGAAAGGTACGCGGATGCCCCCCTCGTAAGGATACCCTTTCCCCGAGCGCAGCGGGGCATTGTGCGTTGGTCCGAGGAGGCCGCCGTTATCCGAGGTGAAAATTACGAGGGTGCGGCGAGCCAGATCGAGTTCTTCCAGTGTACCCAGGATGCGTCCCATGGCGTCGTCGATGCTGCTGACCATGGCGGCGTATACGGCGTCGTTCTGGTTGGTGACGGGCTTTTCCTTGAACCGCTCCACTTTATCGGGGCGGCCCTGGATGGGCGTGTGTACGCCGTAATGGGCCATATAAAGAAAAAACGGCTCATTCCGGTGTCGGCGGATGAAACGCACCGCTTCATCGGCCTCGCGGTCGGTGAGGTATTCTCCTTCCCTGCGAGGGGCCAGGGTATTTATCGGCCCCTGGCCCTTGCGCGTATACGGATCGAAGTAGGAGGGTGGCTGCCCGAAATCCGTCCCTCCGATGTTCACGTCGAAACCCTGCTTTTCCGGGTACCAGTCGTCGGCCCCGAGGTGCCATTTGCCGATGTGAGCCGTGGCATATCCGGCCTGTTTGAGCATCTCGGCCAGCGTAATCTCCTCGTGCTCCATCCAGAGCGGGTTCGGCGGCGTCGAGAGGCGTTCGTCGGGGGCGCCGACGTATTCGCCGGGGTTGCGTTTGTCGGCCGGAATGGAGCCGCCCTGAAAGCGCGAGCGGATCCAGTCCGTAATGCCTATCCGGGCAGGGTAGCGTCCGGTGAGCAGCGCCGCCCGCGACGGTGAGCAGATGGCGGCCGCCGCGTAGGCATCCGTAAACCGTACGCCCTGAGCGGCCAGCCCGTCCAGGTGCGGCGTTTCGAAGTAGCTGCTGCCCTGTACGGAGAGGTCCGCCCACCCCAGATCATCCACCAGGACCACGATGATGTTGGGCGGGGCAGGCTGCCCGCGTAGCGGCAGGGGAGCCATACCTCCTGCAATCAGCATGATGCACAACACACGCCATACCACTCCGCACAGGGTGTAATACACGTCGCTATATCCGGGCGAGGAACGCATCTGGATCACCGGTTACGGGCTTCGGGAGCGGCTACGGCAAGCGCGCCGGGCTACGGTCCATCGGGCCTTGAGTACGGCCCGATGGATGACCGTACACGCAC
>CBDUBS010000038.1:0-25211 GCA_965365445.1 uncultured bacterium
GAGCAATGGACTGAAAATCCATGTGTCGGGGGTTCAATTCCCTCCCTGACCACACGGCAAAGGCCGTAAGTGCATTTCCACTAGCACTTACGGCCTTTGCTTTTTCTGAAGATACTGAATGCAGGTACGGAATGGGGTCGGTTGCGTCCGGCTACGGGTCAGTAGTTCCACGACCCGCTGCCTCGGCGGCGTTCCCTCCAATCCTCCTGTCGATCGTAACCGCGGTTGCGGTCGTATCGCGACCTTTCCGCATAATCATTGGCATCGCGGTAACCGGAGTACCGTCCGTCCGGGTACCGGCGTCTGTCATCATCTTCATCGCTGAACCAGGATCGGGCTTCGTCGCGGGCGCGATCAAACCATCCTTCATCATTACGACGTCGGTCGTAGGAGTAATCGGAGCCGGAGCGGTAGCGCGAAGGTCCGCGATCATCGTCCCGATAGTCGCGCCGGTGGTAATCGGATGATTGCCTGTCGTAGTGCGGTTCTTCGCCGGCAGCGCGTCTGTATTCCGCATATCGGTCCCGGCTCCAGCGGTCTCCGCGAAACCAGTCCGTCTCATGATCCCGATGATCGTCGTCATCCGAGCGCCGGTCCCAGTTACGGTAATCCCTCGTGTCGTACCGGCGATCGTAGGAAGTAGACCGGCCGTAATTCCGGTCATCGTTCTCGTAGTCGTATCGGCGGCGCTCGCGGTCGTCGTCTCGGTCAAAATACCTGTTCATATCAAACCTCCACTCTATCTGTTCGTATGGCCTATCGCCTTTTATACCGAAGCGAATGAGCGAAGGATGAACACGCAAGGGTGTTTCCCGAATTAGTTACAGGGGCGCCCGCCGACGCGTTACATTTTAGAAGTTGAACTGCATACCCAGCCTCAGCGTTCGTCCCGGCTCGTAGATGCGTGAACCCGACGCGAAGGGGTCGCGCTGGTAGGAAAGGTGTTCGTAATACAATTGATTGGTCAGGTTGAGCAGCTCGGCCGTAATTTTGAACTCCTGCAACCGGTAGGAGACGCCTGCATCGACCCGGTACCAGGAAGGTGTGCGCAGCTCACCAAGGAATTGATCGATCCGGCGCTGTGCTGCCGCTGCCCGGCCGGAGAGCGTACATCGCAGGCCGGCTGCCTCCGGCGTTCGCGCCGTTGCCGATACACCAATCGGGGCAATATCGGCCAGCGGCGCGTTCAGGTGAAGGTTTTTGGCCCATGTGTAGGACAGAAGGACATCGGTGAGCCCGGTTTCGTGGCGGAGGGTAAACCCGGCCATCAGGGCATCTACATTGTCGTAGGTGACGTAGTTCAGGTCGGCCGTCCTGGCGCGGACAGGATAAATGTATCCCCAAACGCGGTGGATGAATAAACCGGCTGTCATGCCTCCATGCGCGGCTACAGCGCGGGCGCCCAGCTTGATCGGTGCGTCGAGGTTGGGGGCGCCCGACCAGGCCGGCTTGTTCATCGGTTTTCTCACACTGATGTACAGTTGCTCGGGTCCGGGCGCTTCTGAACCGACCTCGCCGGATATACCGAGATCAAAACCGGCAACCGGATGCCTTACCCCGACCGATACCCCGAACGGAACGAACCAGCGTGCGCCGGAAGCGCCGGGGTAGAGGGATTCAAAGAACTGTAGCCGGTCACGGTCAGCGGTCCCTACCCGGTGAACGCCGAGCTTTCCCGCCAGGCTGAACATACCCCGGGTCAGGCTATGCGTGGTGGATGCTGCCAGAATACTCACCCGGGGGATCATATGCTGCTCATACCCCTCCCAGGGCGCCGGCTTTGTGGGTTGAAATGCATTCCAGATGTTCCACTGGCGGAAATAGAGCTCATAAGCCTTTCCGACGAGGCCGACCGTAACGTTCGTTGCGTCGCTCTGCATGACCATGGCCGCAGCTCCTGAACGAAACCGATTATCCATCAGGTGGTGGGTACGGTTGACGTAGAGCTTGTTTCCCCTGTAGCTCAGATACCCTGCCCATAAGCGGTTAAACCGCTCATCCATCTGCAAATACGGATAAGGCACGTCGTCGGTTGTGGAATACGAGAGGCCATACGCGATATGACGGGCGGAACTCCTGAAGGAGACATCCAGAAGTGCATAGCGGAGCGCCTGATCTCCATATCCGTATCTGTCCGTGAAGCTGCGGCCCCGAGCATCCTCATAGGGCCTTCCGCGCACCATCTGAGCCGATAAGCGGCGCCCTTTGTTTTCAACCGACAGGGCCGCATCGAAGGATTGCCCGCTGACGGTGCTTCCGGTAATGCCCCCTTGAACGAGAAAGGCGTTTCCGGCCGGAATTCGGTGATAGGCGATTTTGCCACCCAGGCCGGACTGCAAAGAAACCGAGGACCGCTCAACCTGAACCAGGTCCATGTCCAGCGGATTGACGCGCGTAGTCGGCGGGTCCATTCGGTTTGGACAGGCGCTCGGGTAACGCTCTCCGTCTATCACGACCTCGATGTCCCCCCGTTTGAAGCCGTCCATATATACGTCGCTGGTAAGGAGATCCCCCCGTCGGACCATCGTAATACCGGCCGTTTCGAGAACCCGTCCGACGGATTCTTTTTCAAGGGCAATTATTTGTGACGGCCATGCAATTCTTTGGGCCGTTACCGTAATGCCTTCAAGCGCGTATATTCTTTCACCCGACCGCACGGAATCGGGGGTGAAAAGCGAATTCGCCTCCTGCGCCGACGAGGCCGAAGGGCACAGGAGTAATAATAGAACGCATACACCTGCTCGTCGTGGTACAGCCATGGTATCCGCCGTTGTGAAGATCCCCGCATGAATGCACCCACGAAAGCACAACTTAGTGGGTGTCGTGTTTACAATAAGTGCACATCAGGGTAAGACAAGAGGCGGATCTTTTTTGTAACGATTGCTTGAATAACCGAGAAAGAAATCGATATGAATCCCGGAAAAACGCCTGATGTGGGTGGAAGGATAAGACGGCTCCGACTGGAGCGGAAATTATCTCTTCGCGCTCTGGCTGCCCGGAGTAAGCTATCCGTAAATGCCATAAACCGGATCGAACGGGGAGACAATTCTCCAACCGTATCGTCCCTTCATCTTATCGCTACGGCCCTGAGCGTACCGATAACGGACTTCTTTGAAGACCGGAAACAGGAAAAGCTCATGGTATTCGTGCCACGTGACGCCCGCCACAGGTACGAGTTCAACGGGATCGAAATGGAGAGCCTGGGTAGCGGACTCCCCGACCAGAAGATGGAACCGTTTTTCGTGCAGGTGGAAGGAAACAAGGGGAACAGAGAAAATCCGATTTCGCACCCCGGCCAGGAGTTCGTGTATTGCATAGCCGGTGAGATCGACTATTGCGTAGGTGATGCGATCATTCGGCTTCATCCGGGCGACAGCCTCATGCTCGATGCCTCGCAGCCGCATTGCTTCGAGAACCCGCTTGAAGACCCGAGTACGTTTCTGATCGTCTACCAGGCGTCCAGGGGGATCGACGTGGCTCGAAGGGAACATCTCAATCTGTAGCTGTCGATCGGGCGCCGCTTAATTGACGAAACGAAACGAGCTTGAAAGACATTCGGTAATGAGAAACCAGACCATGGGAGGATGTAACAAAAAATAGCGGCGCCCTCAGGCATTGCTTTACGTCACCACCTTTTTTGCCGACGCCGGTGTAGCCTGGACTGCAAAGGAAGCGCCCGAACTCAGATTCTCGGAAGCCACGGCGGAGCGGGTACCAATATTCAGCGCCGGAGCATCCGCACGGGTGAACATGCTCGGATACATCATCCTGAAGCCGTATCTGGCCTATCCGTTCCAGCGACCCGAGCGGGCTGGCAGTTCGGGGTGCAGCTGGTTCCGGGTTGGTAACGCCTCGCGGATCGCACCACCATCCAAAGGGCGAATCCGGTTCCTGAAAGGTTACGAACCGACAAGACCCGTCTCTTCCGGAATCCTTTTAAAGGCCGGAGGCTAAAAGCGACAGGTCGGAAGGTTGCTTACGCCTTCCGGCCTGACCTATGCCTTTCGCAACGGGTTGTCTACCACGAATGCAGCGATTAAACGGTTTATTGTTCGGCATTGTCGTGTTGTGCCTCGCTTCGTGCTCCACATCACGGACATACATAGATCCTCCCCTGGAAGCATGGCGCCAACTGGCGCCTCCCCCCGATAGCCTGCTGACGGCCCGGCTCTTTCTTGTTGGTGAAGCCAACGGCCTGGCGCCCGACGACTCGGTTTACGCCGTGTTGCAACAGCAACTCCGGCAGGCAGGCGATAGGGGCGCTCTGGTATTTCTCGGCAACTCGACTTCCTGCTGTTCGTTACCGGACACCAGCTTGTCTTACGCCGACCAACACCCCGGCTTGCCGACCCTGCTTCGGCTCGCCGCCGGATTCCCCGGGCGGGTAATTTTCCTACCGGGCCACAAAGAATGGGGTGGAGGTTCGGGCACAGGATCTCCTTTTCTTACAGAGCTGGAGCAATATATAGAAACTGCGCTGGGTCGGGAAAACGTGTTTTTTCCCGGCAAGGGGTTTCCCGGACCCTTACCCATCGAGCTGTCGGACGACGTCGTACTGATAGCGCTCGACACGCAGTGGTGGCTCAGCAACAACCGGCCTTATGGAGATGCAGGAACGTATGATTTGAAGGAGCCTTCGGATTTCCTTCTGGAACTCCGCGATCAGCTTTATGCGTATCGCGACAAACGGGTAGTCATCGCAGGGCACCATCCGCTGTTTTCTAACGGCTCCCACGGCGGGTTTTTCTCCCTGCGCGATCACTTGTTGCCTTTTCCCCCCATCGGGTCGGCCGAGCCCCTCTACCGTAGGCTCATAGGAACCTCACAGGACCTTGCCCACCCGACGTATCACACGTTTCGGCGTGAGATGCTTCGTTTGTTCGCATCGCAGGAGCAGTTGATTTACGCGTCGGCCCATGACCGAAGCCTCCAGTTTTTCCGGAAGATCGGCCGCGGAACGAGACACAATTACCTCATCAGCGGGTCGGCGTCCGGAGGATCTTTCGTGGCCGGCGGACACGGCGCGGCGTTTGCCTCGCGCAGCCCCGGCTTCATGACGATTCAGTTTTACCGGGACCACTCCGCCTGGCTGGAGGTGTGGTCGGCCTCGTCGGACGAGGGCTCGCATCCGGCATTCCGAAGCCTCCTCCTGGCTTCCCGGCCGGAATACGTCCCGCCCCTTCCATCGGCAGAGCGCACCGCTGAAAGGGTAAAGGATAGCACCGTTGTGGCTTCCGTCAACGGAGACTATGCCCGGATACCCGGTTTGCTCATGCCTCTCGTCGGGAGCAACTATCGCAGCTTATGGGCGGCGCCCGTCTCGGTCCCCGTACTCGACCTGGATCGGACGGCGGGAGGACTGACACCCATCAAACTGGGCGGCGATTCACAAACCACAACCGTCTGGCTTCAAGGCGGCAACGGGCATACGTATATGCTCCGATCGATCGACAAGACCGTCGGGCGGGCCTGGATACCTGCCATGCAGAGCACTGTCGCCCGAACCATGGTACAGGATCAGATTTCCATGCTGCACCCATACGGCGCCCTGGTTGCAGCGCCGCTGGCCCATGCCGTGGGGGTGCTCCATCCCGAGCCCCGGCTCGTTTATGTACCCGACGACCCGCGCCTGGGGCCGTTTCGAGAAGAGATTGCCAATCAGGTTGTCCTGTTCGAAGTACGTCCGGATGAAGACATGTCGGATGTGCCCGGCATGGGTGGAGCAACCAATGTAATCGGCTCTACGAAGCTTTTTCAGGAAATCGAAGCAGACAATGACCATCGGGTAGCCGCACGTGCTTTCGTACGAGCCCGGCTGCTCGACATGTTGCTGGCCGACCACGACCGCACGACAGACAACTATCGGTGGGCTGCGTATGAACCGTTCGAGTCGGATCCGATGCTCGAAGGGGAGGCCCGTACGCAGGGCAAAGTGTACGTTCCGGTGGCGCGGGATCGGGACGCCGCATTCATGAAAGTCAGCGGTCTGCTGCCCACCCTTTACAGTAAGCTTGCCGAACCCGCCTGGCAGGACTTCGACGATGACTACGGCTTCCTTAAAGGATTGAACAAAAAGGGAATGCCGCTGGACAGGCGATTCACCTCGGCGCTCACACGGAAGGACTGGCAGGAAATTGCCGACAGCATACGCACTGCCCTGACCGACGACGTAATAAGCCGAGCCGTTAAACGTCTGCCTGAACCCGTGTTCGCTCAGTCGGGCGAGAAGATGATTGCCCGACTAAAGGCCCGCCGCGACAGGCTTCCCGACGCCGCCGAACGCTACTACGACGTACTGGCTTCGGTGATCGATGTGGTTGGGAGCAATAAACACGAACGGTTCGAAGTCGATCGGCTTCCCGACGGCAATCTGGAAGTCGTCGTTTACAAGACGACAAAAGACGGGGACATCCGCTCATTGCTCTACAGGCGAAACGTGCTCGCAGCAGAAACGCGCGAAGTCAGGTTGTACGGATTGGCCGGAAACGATCAGTTCGTCATCAGAGGCAAGGCGCCCCGAAGCATCAGGGTAATCACCGTGGGCGGCCCCGGCGACGATTGGTTTGCGGACTCCTCGGTTGTACGAGGGCTTGGCAGAAAAGCCGTGTTTTTCGATACCCCCACCGGCACGACGGTAACAGCGGGCAGGGGAGCCAAAGTGGTCGTCAAAGACGATCCGCGGGTGAATCATTACGACCGGAACGCGTTCAGCTACGACCTGACCCGCCCCATCGTTTACTTCGGCAACAACAAGGATGACGGCATCATCCTTGGCGGGGGGTTCAGCACGACAAAGCATGGGTTCCGCATGGAACCGTTCGCCGTTCGCCACGAGGTAACCGGCGACGTGGCGCTGAAAACCCGTGCTTTCAATATCGCCTACCGGGGTCGGTTCACAAACCTCTTCGACCCCTGGGATTTGCTACTCGACGCCCGGTTGTCCAGCCCGAACAACGTGTTCAACTTCTACGGCCTGGGAAACGAAACGCGAAACGACGACTCGACGCGGGCTTTCTATCAGGCGCGGCTTTCACATGCGGCGGTGCGGCCGTCGCTTTTCCACATGCTGGAACGGGGTGTATCCTTCCGTTTCGGACCGGTGCTGGAATATACCGACGTCAGGGAAACAGCCTTTTTCCGGCCGGGATTGCAACCCGGCATAACGCCCGACACCTTCGATCAACTCGTATACGGCGGCCTGGAAGCCGCCATAGCGCTTGGCACGGTAGACTATACCATCAACCCCAGGGCCGGATTTGAATTCGAAAGCGTCATAGATGTGAATAGCAACCTCAAAAACATAAACCATACCTTCGGCTCCCTGGCCTCCGATTTTCGGTTGTACCTCTCCCCTTCCATTTACCCTCAGGTTACTGTGGCCTCACGCATCGGGGGAGCGCACAACATCGGTTCGTTTCCGTTTTTCGCCTCGAATACGCTCGGGGGGTCCTCCAATCTCCGGGGCTACCGAAGCACCCGGTTCGCCGGTAGAAGCAGTCTCTACACCAATCTGGATCTGAGGATAGAGGTCATGGAGTTCGCCGGGCAACTGGGGTACGGCGAAATTGGCGTGCTGGGTTTTCTGGATAGCGGGAGGGTGTGGACCGATGGCGAACGCTCGTCCGTGTGGCACCGCGGCTACGGCGGCGGAGCCTGGTTTCATTTATTCAATGCGCTCGTACTTACCGGAACGTATGGTCTATCCAGAGAAGAGCAAACCTTAACGATCCAGATGGGATTTCATTTTTGAAACCCGAGGCTATCCGGGGGTTTCAATGCCTCCGGATTCCGATGCCATTTCGTATCTGCCGATAACCCGCACGCAAACACATGAACCGACAAAAAGCCTTCGCTACGGAAGCGGCATTCGTTGTATTCATTGCCAATGCCGTTCTCCTTGCGCTTGTTTATCTGATTGGCGCAACCGCACTGAAGACCGTCTGGCTTACCTTTCTTGGACTGGGGTTGATCATCTCCGGCTCCCTGTGGTACCTGATCGTCCAACTGGGAAAAAAGTACGTTTCGGGTGACGAGAAATCGCCGGAGGCAGATCTGCCGAAGGCCGGAGCCGAGCCGGTGCGGCCGCAGCTCGCCCCGAGCGCGGCAGCCGTGCAACTCCTTTCTTTGCTGCAACGCAAGGGCCGGCTCATCGATTTTCTTCGGGAGAACCTGGACGGGTTTGACGACGCCCAGATCGGCGCGGCCGTTCGGAGCGTGCATGAAGGATGCAGGGAAACACTTGACCGGCATTTCCGGATCGAGCCTATTTACGCGGAAACCGAAGGGGAAGCCGTTACCGTAGCGCCCGGATTCGATGCCCGTTCGGTACGCCTCATCGGTGACGTAACGGGGGAGCCGCCTTTCAGGGGGCGCTTGCGGCATCGCGGCTGGCGTATGTCGGCGGTTGACCTGCCGGCCTTGATGCCGGATCAGAACGACAGCAATGTCATTGCCGCCGCCGAAGTCGAAGTGTCGAGCTAAATACCCCTGAAGACACTTACCGCGAAAGGCTCTATGGTCTCCCGGAAACATCGGGGAAGCGTTTTGTCAGGGAGAACGATCCGGAATCAGCCCCATCAATAGCACTCATTACATCATGTCCGACCCACGGTATCTAATCGGAATCGACCTGGGAACGACGCACAGCGTGGTTGCCTACAGTCGGTTTCAGCCGGATGACACCGCCGAGCCTGAAATCAACCTGTTCCATATCGACCAGGTGGTCGCCCCTGGACAAATCGCATCGGCGGAGTTGCTTCCCTCCTTTCTTCTGCTTCCAGGACGGCACGACGTACCGGAGGGTTCACTGGCGCTCCCCTGGAATAGCGACCGGGATTTTGCCGTAGGGGAGTATGCCCGGGAGCGCGGGGCCGAACTGCCCGCGCGGCTCATCGCGTCGGCAAAATCGTGGCTGAGCCATGCGGGCGCCGACAGAACGCAGCCTATTCTCCCGTGGGAGAGCCCGGCGGATGCGCGTCGTCTTTCGCCTGTCGATGCGACCCGTATTTACCTTGAGCATCTTCGCGACGCCTGGAACTACAGAATGGCATCGGAGGGAGAGCCGGCCCGGTTCGAGCATCAGGATATATATCTAACCGTGCCGGCCTCGTTCGATGCGGTAGCCCGTGAACTGACCGTCCGGGCGGCGGAAGCGGCCGGTATGCACCGGCTCACGTTGCTCGAAGAACCTCAGGCAGCTTTTTATGCCTGGCTCAAGTCACAGGGCGATGGGTGGCGCGATGAAATCCGGGTTGGCGAGTCGATACTGGTTTGCGACATCGGGGGCGGCACCACCGACCTGAGCCTGATCCAGGTAACCGAAGAGGGCGGCTCCCTTAACCTTCGGCGGGTGGCGGTAGGCAACCATATCCTCCTCGGGGGGGACAACATGGACCTGACGCTGGCCTATACCGTCCGGGCAAAACTCGCCGGCAAAGGCATCAATCTGGATCAGTGGCAGTTCCGCAGCCTGTGGCATCAGTGCCGAAAGGCAAAGGAGCGTCTCCTGAACGATGAAACCATCGAAATGGAGCCGCTCGTCGTTCTGGGGCGGGGTTCGTCGCTGATCGGCAGCACGATCCGGACTGAACTGACGCGGCAGGAAATCGAATCGGTGCTCGTAGAAGGTTTCTTCCCTTATGTGGCGGCAGAGGCGTTCCCTGAACGGAAGCCTGCCGTAGGCATCAGGGAAATGGGGTTGCCTTACGAATCGGACCCCGCCGTCACACGCCATCTGGCGGCGTTTTTGAGGCAACATGTGGGGTCATCCATCGAAGGAGCCGAGGTGGCCTTCCCATCGGCGGTCCTGTTCAACGGGGGCGTCATGAAGGCCTCCCTGCTTCGATCCCGCATTATGGACGTCATGAATACCTGGTTGACGGATATAAAACTAAGGGAACTACCCGCCGTCAGCATGGATCTTGCGGTGGCGCTCGGGGCGGCCACATACGGTGCGGTACGGCACGGGCGTGGCATACGCATACGGGCGGGCATTGCCCGGTCGTACTACATCGGCATAGAGAGCGCCATGCCGTCCGTGCCCGGCATCCCGGCTCCGCTCAAAGCCCTGTGCGTGGCGCCCTTCGGGATGGAAGAAGGTACGCATGTAGCCCTGCCGGACAAGGAATTTGGACTCGTGGTAGGAGATCGAGCCGTTTTCCACTTGCTTGCCTCATCTACCCGTAAGACGGATGCAGCAGGTGAAATCGTGGAAGATTGGAGCGGCGAGATTGGCGAAGTCGTTTTGCTCGAGGCCGATCTCCCGCCATCCGACGAAGCACAGGGCGGTGCAGTCATTCCCGTATGGATAGAAAGCGCCATCACCGAGATCGGCGCCCTGGCATTATGGTGCGTGGCCCGTGACGAATCCAAACGGTGGAAGCTGGAATTCAATATTCGCGAGGCCGATCCGAAGTAAGCTGCTCCGTCGTCGCATTTGTTTACCCTATGGCTATATCCAGCGGTTCCGGCGAAAACGCGTCTCGTTACATTATCGGCGTCGATCTGGGTACAACCCATACCGTCCTGAGTTACATCGATCTGGATGATGAATCAGGCAAACGGGCTATTCATCTATTCGCCCCCCTTCAGATAACGGGACCGGGGGAAATCGCCGAACGGTCCGTCCTTCCATCCTTTGTTTACCTTCCCGGCGCCCATGAATTGCCCCCGGGAAGCACAAACCTGCCCTGGGGCTTCACTCACGATGCCATCGTCGGGGAGTTTGCGCGGGAGCAGGGAGAGCGCGTTCCGGACAGGCTGGTTTCTTCAGCCAAATCCTGGCTCAGCCACGACCGGGTCGATCGCAGGTCGCCTATACTCCCATGGGGAGCATCCGCCGAAGTGCCCAGAATATCTCCCGTAGAAGCCTCCCGCCGTTACCTCGAACATCTCAAGGAGGCATGGGACTACCAGATCGCACAGGGTAGTCCGGAGAAGCGTTTTGTTGAGCAACAGATCGTCCTCACCGTACCGGCCTCCTTCGATGAAGCAGCCCGCGAGCTTACGGCCGAGGCCGCCCGGGAAGCGGGCTTGAGGCACTTTTCCTTGCTGGAGGAGCCCCTGGCTGCGTTCTACGCGTGGCTGCATGACCATGAGGAAAGGTGGCAGGCCCGATTCGAGCCCGGACAGGTCATTCTGGTTTGCGATGTAGGAGGGGGTACGTCCGATTTTTCGATCATCGGGTTGCAAGAAAAGGCAGAAGGGCTGAGCCTGGAACGCCTTGCCGTAGGAGAGCACTTGATGCTGGGCGGCGACAACATGGACCACACGCTGGGCCGTTACATTGAAAGCAAACTGTTTCCCGACGGCGGCAGGCTTGATCTTCCGCGATGGCACAGGCTCGTTCACCAGAGCCGACGCGCCAAGGAGCGGTTGCTCGATGAAAAGGCCGGGCGCACGGCGGCAGAAGTTACCATACCGGGCTCGGGCAGTTCGTTGATTGCAGGGATCCTGAAGGAAACACTGACCCGAACGGATGTCGAACGGCTGATTGAAGACGGCTTTTTCCCGGTCGTCAAGCTGGATGAACCGCCGGCAGGGGAGAAATCGGCAGGGCTTCGGGAGCTTGGACTACCGTATGAGCAGGACCCGGCCATAACCCGGCAGCTGGCCGCATTCTGGCGTCGGTTCCTTCCGATTCTGCAGGAAAAAACCGGACGCCCAATCCCCTATCCGGATTTCATCCTTTTCAACGGGGGCGTTTTTACACCGAAAACTCTCCGCGATCGGGTTAAAAAAGTGGTCGGAGGGTGGTTTGCATCCGTCGCCGGACCGGATTGGGAGCCGACTGAGTTATCGGCCGAGCAACTGGGTCAGGCGGTTGCTATTGGCGCTGCCTACTACGGGCTCGTCCGCCGGGGCGAGGGTACGCGGATCGGAAGCGGCAGCCCGCGGGCCTACTACGTTGGTATCGGGCGGACGGAAGAGAAAAGCATACCCGCCCTGTGCCTGGTTCCCCGTGGAGCCGAAGAGGGATTCGAAGCCCGCCTCGATAACCTGGAAGTGGATGCCCTGACGAATCACCCGGTCATTTTCCATCTGTACAGTTCCCCTACCCGGCAGGATGATTCCGTTGGGACGCCTGTAGATCTGGAGAAAGGGGACGTTCATCCATTGCCGCCCATCCGGACCGTGCTGCAATTTGGTCGAAAGGGGGCGGCAAGGCGTCTGCCCATACACCTCGGAGTGCGTTTTACCGAAACAGGAACGCTCGACCTCTGGTGTCAATCTCGCATCACGGATCATATCTGGCGCCTCCAGTTCGACGTGCGGGCTGAGCCGGAAGATCCATCCGACGTGCCGCTGCTGGAAGACCTGGTGGACACGACTCGTATAGACGCGGCAAGGGTCTACCTGGCGGAAACGTTCGATGCAAAAATGCCGGATCTGGATGCGGGTTCTCTCTGGCACAACCTCGAACGCATCATCGGCCTATCCCGGGATGAGTGGGCGGCGCCGTTGCTTCGCCGGCTCGCCGATGAGGTGCTGGGCTCCCCGCGCGACCGGAGCCCACGGCAGGAAGAAGCATGGTTCGAAGTACTGGGTTACGCCCTGCGTCCCGGACACGGAGATCCCGGTGATGAGTTCAGGATGCGGCAGGTATGGAAGCACTATATGGAGGGGCTGCGGTTTCCTGTGAGCGTCCCTGTCAGGACGGCGTGGTGGGTGTTCTGGCGCCGAATAGCAGGGGGCCTGACTCCGGAGAAACAGGCGCAGGTCATGCACGAAGCGCGACCATTCTTGCAGGTAACGGTTCGCACCAAGAAGCCTCACCGCATCTATCAGAAAAACATCGACCCCAGGGAGAGGCGAGCAGCCTTTGCAGCCCTGGCCGTATTCGAGCGTCTGGCGCCCGATCTGAAGGAAACGATCGGGCAGCTCGTTTTTCAGCATGTTGGAAAGCGACCGCCGCAGCCTGCCGAATTATGGGCGCTGGCGCGTCTGGGCGCCCGAACCCCTGTGTACGGAACGACGGATGCGCTGTTACCGGCGCAAAGAGCCGAGGAATGGGCAAGAAATCTGCTCGATTTCCCTGTTGCGCGAAACCGAACCAGCGCCCTGACGCTGACCTGGCTTACGCGGCCCACCGGAGAGCGAGGCCGCGATGTTTCCGAATCCGTTCGAGCGGACGTGCTATCCTTTCTGCGCGTTACGCCGGAGGGGTCCGACCTCATTGGCGTGCTGACCAACCCCCACGCCGAACTCTCCGAAGAAGATCATCAGTGGCTGGTGGGAGACACAGAACCTCCCGCCGCCGGGACCTTGATCGATCCTTCGGGCATCGTGCTGAAACGCCCGGCAGCGACCTTGCTCGATCTGAACGAGTGATCGCGTGGCACATTCATGCCTCTACGAGCGGCGCATCGGCGGCGTTATTGACGATCGCCGGTTTTCGGCCGAATTTGCACTCGTAGGCAAGGATTACCTGGCGGCGCATTTCATCGACCGAAAAGGCGTCGGCATTGAGCACCAGGTCGTAGTCGCCCGGCGAGTCAACATCTCTACGGTAGTGAAAACGGACGAAGTCGGCCTGTTCCGCATCGAGCATGACCACATCCCTTCGGGCCCGTTGCTCATCCTGGCCCGTCTCGGAAATACGCTGCCGGACCCGCGAGGCGAGCGGAGCTACCACGCGCACCCGAAGCGTCGTCTGCGGCTCGCAGATGTACTGGGCGCCACGCCCCACGATAAGGCTTCGCCCGTACGCTGCGATGGTCCGCACGACACGCATCAAGGCTCGAAGATACAGCCTGTTGGACGGCTCCGCACCCAGGAGCATGTGCCGGACGGCCGACTCGATGACATTCCGACGGTGCTCGTCGAGGGTAGCCAGTAATTTTTCGTCCCGTTCGCACTCCCTCGCTACCGCTTGAAGCAGCTCCCGGTCCCATACGGTGAACCCGGTCTGACTTCCAATCGCTTCAGCCAGTGAGCTGCCGGGAGTAGCCGGCTCCCGGGAAATCGTAATGATCGGCCACGGATCTACCGCCTCCTCCTTTCGGTCGGTTGATGATTGCTGAAGCGACCAGGCTCGCACCTGTTCTTCGACAATCTGTTCGGGTTTCTTCGCCATGACGTTCCTCCCCAGGCTTTGTGGCGTTCCATTCCGCCGTTGCACGCTGCCTCTATCCGGACACACCGGAAGCAGTACTTTGGGCTTCCGGATACCCTAAACATGTTATCAGGAACACCTTCTGGGTAGAAGGAAAACACGCATTCATGTGTAAAGAAATACCCTACAATTTCCGCCGATTCCCGGGAGGCTCTGAAAGCTCATGGGAAAGAATACCGCGCCGCAAAGTTAATGGTCGTGTTGTACGCGGCTTTCTGCGAAGGCCGGTCGGCGCCGATCCAACCGACCTCGAGTGCGAAGGTCACCGGAACGGTGTTTACGTTGTACAGGCCGCCCGCGACAACGGATATATTCCGTATGCCGTCTTCAGCGTCTTCTATGCCGGCGCCGGCCAGCCATACAAACCCCCCTGCCGTGTAAGACAACTGACCCCATCCGCCAAGAGCCCGGACATTTTTGATTTCCCTTCCCTGCACGGTGGTTCCCGCCAGGCCGAAAAGCCCGCGGTTGTTCTGCGCCACGAAAGCCTCTCCCGAAAGCGCCAGCGGACCAACCCGAAACTGGGCATCGGCGGCGACGGCATAGGTAGTCGTCTCCGATTTTTCCAGTACGGCTTCACGCGCATCGAGGAGGCCCCACCGGCCGGAAATGCCGAGCACGGAACCCCCTGCGGAAACGGCGCCCCGGGCTTCTAGAAACGGGAGGCGGCTATACTCTCCGGAACCAAGGTAGTCGGATTGGGTCACCGCCGGGGTTTCTTCTCCTGCAAACGGGCGTAGGGCCGCGGCTTCGAGGGTGAGGAAAGGCGAGGTAAAGGTGTACCGTATCTGGGGAATCCGATTCCAGAGATTTCCGCCACTCGAAAACAGCGGCACGCTTACATGCGATAGCGAATTTGGATTCAGCGGAGCCACGACGGCCCAGTATTGACCGAACAGAACGGATGAATGATCGTCCAGCGCAAGCGTAAAATACGCAAGGCGGGCTCGCGGGGCGCTTTGCGTCGGGCCTCCGGAAGCGGCGCTGCCGAGAAGTCCCCATAGATCCAGCTCTATCCCTCCCCCGGCGTGTATGGCCGCATCGTGCCTGAATCGAATACCGAACCGCGTCTGCCGGGCAGTCATGATGAAGCTGCCTTCTTCGGCGGCAGTGGCCGTGACCGGTATATCGACAGGCTGGGGAGATCCCGTATTGTAGGCCGCATTGAACAGGACGAATCCGTACAGATCTACACGGGTAGGTTTTTCTTGCTCCTGGCCCCGCGCCGAGGGAAGGTGAAGCAGCGAAACAATTACGAAAACAGTGAACCACACCGTTGCAGGGCGGTACCGAAACCGGTAGTATGCAGTCGGTTTTTTGTCATCCATAGGGGCTTACCGGGTTGATTTTCCGCAATATGGCGCTTGCCCGGTAGGCGTTCAAGGGCCGAAAAACGACCGGCCGTAACGATCTGTGCATAATCACGGGGTTTATGAACCGTAGGGTTGCCTGCGTGCTGGTGTACGGGGTGGTCTGGTTTGGCTCCGCCTGTGATACGGCGGAGCCGGTTCGCCACGACACCCCCATGAGCGCCGGAGACTCGCTGAATTTCCTGGTAATCGGAGACTGGGGGCGCGGGGGCAACCCCGCCCAGTTGGAGGTAGCCGCCGCCATGGCATCCACGGCAACCGCCATGAATGCCCGGTTCGTCGTAACCACCGGCGACAATTTCTACGACCACGGCGTTCGATCCATCACCGATGAGCAGTGGCTTACTTCTTTCGAACGGGTCTATTCGGCCCCCTCATTGCAGATTCCGTGGTACGTTACACTGGGCAACCACGACTATCACGGCAATGTAGAAGCCCAGATCATGTACACGTCAACCGGGGCACGGTGGACGCTGCCCGGGCGGTTTTACGCCCTCGAGTATCGCATCGACGCGGCTGAAAAAGTACTACTGGTTTTCCTGGATACCGTAGCGCTCCTGGAAGAAGGGGGAGAAATACCCGCCGTCGGCGCTCATCTGGGAAAATCGCAGCTGGTATGGCTCGATAGCACGCTGACATCATCCGATGCCGGCTGGAAGCTCGTATTCGGGCATCATCCGGCATATTCCGCGTCCACCAAGCATGAGGACTCCACGCTCCTGATTAGCGTACTGGCGCCGTTAATAGAAAAAGCGGGGGTGCAAGCTTACACGAGCGGACACGTCCATAGCCTGCAACATATCCGCCCGGCCAACTCGAAGGTGCATTACTTCATTTCGGGAGCCGGTTCCGAGGCCGCTCCACTGGACCGCCAGACCGAGACCGCTTTTGCCGCACCTGTCACCGGGTTTATGACGGTTACATTGACGGCAGAGGTCATGGAGGTCGGGTTCGTCGATCGCTTCGGAGCGAGGGGATATCAAACACGGATACCTCGATCGGTGCGTTGAGCCTGCGGCGTACTAAAATGAAGAAACCGGTACCCATTATGGCATGTCCATAGTTACCTTTGATGTGTACGTAGTATTTCCCGATGATTATCCCTTTCGTTTATGGCTGTACAGGTTCCGACGGTAAACCGTCGGTCGTTCAGGGACGATAGCCCGCCCACCGACGAGGTAATGCCGGACCCTACGTGGGCGGAACGGGCATCCGCATCCCTCATCCAGATCGGCGCTTCGGCTGTAGTGCTGATCGTCGTATTTTCCAATTCCTTCGAGCTAGACCGTTTTTATATACCCAAAGAGCTGGTGCTTCATGTAACAGCCGTTCTTGCCGGTTTGCTCGCCCTGGGCTCGATCAAACGAATGGAATCGACGCGGTTGGATGGGCTTCTTGCCGGGTTTATTTTTCTGAGCGGTCTATCGATGCTTTTTGCCGCAAACTTCTGGGCGGGGCACCGGGCATTCGGCATAACGGTATCAGGTATCGTCCTCTTCTGGACGGCCCGTGGATTGCGTCAGGCCGGGCTGGCTCCGGCCGTACTGAAGGGGCTTGCGATAGGCCTTGCAGTGGCTGCCTTGCCCGCACTGGCTCAGGCCTTCGGGCTGGAGACGGCCTTTTTCTCGGAGAACCGGATCCCCGGAGGCACCTTAGGCAACCGCAATTCCGTTGCCCATCTCATGGTGTTGGGCCTGCCCATACTCCTGTATTTATCCATACGAGCCACTACGGCCAGGGGGTTCATGCAAACGGCGCTGGGTATCATGCTGGCGACGGATGCCCTCGTACTGACGCGCTCGCGTGCTGCCTGGTTGGGTGTCGCGGCCATGCTGTCCGTATTTTTTGTCGGTCTCCTTCTGGCGCCTACCGTCAGACGGAAAGCCAGAGTATGGGCGCGATTGGGAATGGTTCTCCTGTTTATTGCAATCGGCGGCGCCCTGGCCATCTTCGTTCCCAATGCACTCCGCTGGAATAGCGATTCGCCGTACCTGGAGACGGCCCGGCGGGTTGTGGATTACCGGGATGGAAGCGGAAGGGGACGTCTCGTACAGTATCGACAGTCGTTAAAGATGGCGGCCTACCATCCGCTTCTGGGGGTGGGACCCGGCAACTGGCCTGTGGATTATCCCGAATATGCCGTTCGTGGCGATCCCTCCCTGAATCCGTCCCGGCAGGGAATGACGATGAATCCGTGGCCGAGTAGTGATTGGGTAGCGTTGATCTCGGAACGCGGGCTGTTCGCTTTCGTGTTTTTCATGGTTATCCTTTTCCGCATGGCCTGGAGCGCCTGGAAAACGGTGCGGAGCGAAGATGAGCCCGCCGAGGGACTTGCCGCGATTTGTTTGTTGTCTTCCATCGCAGCAATCGGCGCCGTCGGCATGTTCGATGCCGTAACGTTGCTGGCCTGGCCGACGTTCTTTTTCTGGGTAGCAGCAGGGTGCCTGTGGAATCCTGAGACGTCCCGGCGCGTACTGCCTCGCTCGTTTGCTCGTCTGGTCGTAGTCATGGCGTGCCTCATCCTGTCCGGAACAGGGGCGGTTCGAAGCGCGGGCCAGATTGCGGCCATGCAGGTGTACGATGCCAACGGCCCGGTAGCATCTCTCGAGCGCGGGGCCCGGTTCGATCCGGGCAACTACCGTTTACGGGTCAGGCTGGCCCGCCGCATCCGGGGTGACAAACAGAAAAGGTGCGAACACGCCACGGCCGCACACTACCTTTTCCCGAATGCGTCGGAAGCAAAAATCCTTGCCGCCCGCTGCGATTGAGCGGCTTCTGCGCCTTGACCGGATGGCCGGCGCTTCTTGAAGGGTTACAATCCTTATTGGATGAACCCCCTCGAAATGTGGTCGATGTTAATGGATACGCCCGGTTTGAAATGGAGACTGCTTGCGACACTCGTCATCGGCGTGTTCATGGGAGCGCTCGATCTGACGATTCTGGCGCCGGCTCTTCCGCACATCAGCGCCAGCCTTGAAGTCAGCCCGGCTGCCGTTGTGCTTGCCTTTTCCATTTATGCGGCCTTTTATGCTACTTCCGTTCCTCTCATGGGAAAACTCGCGGACATTCGTGGATACAAACCTGTCTATGCTACGTCCATGATGCTCTTTGCAGGCGGCAGCGCGCTTGCGGCCGTCGCACCCAGCCTCCCTGTTCTCGTTGGCGCTCGCATCGTACAGGGAGTGGGCGGCGGAGGATTGTTTCCGGTCGCTCAGGCGATTGTAGGCGTGGCTTTACCGGAGGAGCGGCGGGGTAAGGTTCTCGGTCTGTTGATGGGGGTATTCGCTGTAGGCGGCGTCTTGGGGCCTAACGTGGGTGGGTTTCTTACCCAGCATTTTTCTTGGTCCTATATCTTCTGGATCAACGTACCGCTTGGTTTGCTGGGTGCGGCTTTGTTGTACGGCACCGAGTTGCCGGGGAGGAAGCAGGCCGGCTTGATCGATTGGAAAGGAGCGATCCTCGTTGCATTGTTTTTCGGGAGCCTGATTATCGGGATCGAGCGTTTGAGAAGCCTGGGCGATTTCGGTTTTTTTACATGGCGGGTCGGGGGCGTATTTGCGCTGGCGGGCATCAGCCTGTTGCTGCTCGTCCCGGTAGAACGCAGGGTAAAGGATCCCATACTGAACTTTGAATTCATTTTTTCGCGTTCACTGGCGCCCGTCCTCCTCATTTCGTTTCTCGTAGGGTACGCCCTCCTCAGCGGAGCCGTATTCGTGCCGTTTTACGCACAGCTCGTTTTCGGGGCGACGACGCTGGGCTCCGGCGCCGTTCTGAATGCGGCGGCCGTGGGGCTCGGTGTGAGCAGCTGGATAGCCGGGACATACACGAATCGGGAAGCGGCATCCGGGCTGGTCATTACGGGTATGGGCCTCTCGGCTCTGGGGCTGGCCGTCATGGTTCTGTTTCGACTCAAACTTTGGGGATTGCTGGCCGGACTTGTTTTTCTGGGAGCCGGAACCGGGCTCGTCCAGGGGCCCATCAGTTACCTGAGCCTTTTGCTTGTACCCAGTCGTAACGAGGGCCAGGTATCGGGGCTGGTTGCCATAACCCGAACGATGGGGGGCGCTGCGGGTATAGCGTGGGCGGGGGTGGTTCTGAGCCGGGCCTCTCGCGGCCTCATAAACCTCGTACCCGAATCCGGAGACCTGGCCGCGCAAGTCTGGGGGTCGAGCAGCAGCCTTCAGGCGTTGAAGAATGCGTCCCCGGCGCTTCAGCAGACGGTTCAGAATGCCCTGGGTAAGGGGCTGGTCGAAGGGTGGTACTGGGCTCTTGGTGCGGCCGTTCTTGGACTTTTCGTAACTTTACTCGTCCGGAAACAGGATTTGCGAGCCGAACCGGAGCCGCTTGTGTCTTGAGTACCTGACTGCAAGATGCGGCTCCTTTGCCGCAAGAGCCGCTTTTCCGCGCCGCGGTTCCGTTGCCCTCGCGAAACCCCGCTTAACTGTACGTTCCTATCCGGTTGGAGACGCCCCTTGATCGAGCATATCGTCATCGCCATCGTTCTCGTTCTTGCCCTTGGAAGCAGCGCACAATGGCTGGCCTGGCGCTTCAACATCCCCTCCATCTTGCTCCTGCTATTGTTCGGGTTTGCAGCGGGACCTGTGCTGGGCGTTATCCCTCCCGAGTCGCTTCAGGGCGAGTGGGTGTATGCCTTCGTTTCACTTTCCATCGGTATCATCCTGTTCGAAGGGGGACTTAGCCTGCAAATATCCGAACTCAGGGAAGTGGGCAGCGCTGTGCGAAACCTGATCACGGTCGGGGTGGTCGTCACCTGGATTCTGGCTACCCTGGCGGCCTTTTTCATTCTGGGCTTCGACACGAGCCTGTCCATTCTCATAGGCGCCATTCTCACCGTAACAGGTCCGACGGTCGTCATTCCCCTGCTCCGGCAGGTCAAGCCGCGTGGGCGCGTGGGGGTTGTGGCGCGCTGGGAAGGAATCACCATCGACCCCGTCGGGGCCGTACTGGCCGTGCTCGTTCTGGAAGCGATACTCCTGCTGAACGACCCGGCTCGTACGGGCAGCGGCATATCGGGAGCCGTGTTTCACACGGTACAGGGGCTTCTGGCGACGGTCCTCGTCGGGGGGATAATCAGCCTGGCCGGAGCGTCGCTACTCGTTTTTTTGCTTTACCGGCGCCTGGTGCCCGATTACCTCCAGGGAACAATTGCCCTGGTGATCGTGGCCGGCACGTTCGCTCTGGCCAACGTGCTTCGTCAGGAATCGGGCCTGCTGGAGGCCACCCTGATGGGCATCATGATTGCCAATCAGAAGTACGTACCGGTGCGCCGGATCAGCGAGTTCAAAGAAAATCTGCAAGTACTGCTCATCGGAAGCCTGTTCATCGTGCTCAGCGCTCGCCTCAAGCTCGATGTACTGGTCCATATAGGCGTGAGCACGCTGATTTTCCTTCTGGTGCTCATCCTCGTTATTCGCCCGGCTGCCGTATTCTTTTCTTCGATAGGCACCGATCTCAACTGGCGAGAAAAGGTGTTTCTTTCATGGCTGGCCCCTCGCGGAATCGTTGCGGCAGCCGTCGCCTCACTGTTTGCATTCGAACTGGCCGGGCGGTTTCCGGAAGCAGCCGTCAGCGGCCTCGTACCGACGGTTTTTGTGGTCATCGTGGGCACCGTCGCCGTGTATGGATTAACCATCTCCCCACTTGCGAGGAGGCTGGGGCTGGCCGAGCCCAGCGCCCAGGGCCTCCTGTTCATCGGCGGCCATCCATGGGCGCTCGAAATGGCCAAAGCCGTGCAGGACCAGGGGGTTCCGGTAGTAGTCATCGATACGAACGCCAGAAATGTCGAACAGGCCAGAAAGTGGGGCCTTCGGGCGGAACGCATGAATGCCCTCTCCGAAGGTTCGCTCGATGAACTCGACCTGAACGGCATCGGTCATCTGCTGGCCGTTACACCCAACGACGAGGTCAATTCGCTTTCCGCCCTCCGCTTCTCGGAAGTCTTTGAAAGCTCCGACGTATATCAACTACCCATTCGTTCTCCCAATGCCGAAAACGCGAGTGCAGGGGTCCCGAGGCACTTGCGCGGACGTACGTTGTTCGATACGAAAGCGTCTTTCCACTACCTGACGGAACGCTTTGCCGGTGGAGAGGAGATCGTTACGGCAACCCTGTCCGACAGTTATTTGTTCAGCGATTTCCAGCAGGAGCGCGGCGGAAGCGCCGTACTTCTATTCATTTTCCGCAACACGGGAGAGTTGCTGATTCAATCGCCGGATTATCCGCTGACCCCCGTACCGGGTGATACCGTCATCGCGCTCGTTCCGGCGAAAACCAGTCCGGAGCAGGCAGGAGAAGAGACGCCTTTTGAACGCCTCGTAACGAGCGCGCCGGTCATCGACGTACCCACGGCCGTCGCTTACCACGATCTGCTCCACACGGTTACCGGCTTGCTTTCGGATCGGCTGGATGTCGAGGAAGCCGTTTTGTACGAAGCGTTCAATTCGAGATGGCAATCCGAACTCACGTTCGTGTTGAATGGCGTGGCGCTCCCCCACTGCCGCCTGGAGCATATCGGCGCCCCCGGCCTGGTTCTCGTACGGTGTCGAGGCGGGCTCAAAATGGCCTCGTATTTCGACGGCATCGCGCATCAGGAGCGGGTATACGCCATCCTGTTCCTCGTCAGCGACGACCGCTTTCCCGGCCGGCATTTACGTATTCTTGCGAACATCTCTAACCGCATCGCCGACCCGGATTTCATGCTGCGCTGGCGCTCGGCCGAGGACGAACAGCAATTGAAAGAAGCGCTCTTCCCATCCGATCGATACGTATCCGTCGAGGTCGGCGATCAGGCCGCCTCGCCCGTCGTTGGCCGGTCGATTGCTCAACTAGGGCTGCCCCAAGAAGTCCATGTAGCGCTGATCGCCCGAATGGGGCACGTATTCATTCCAGATGCCAATACCGAGATACAACTGGGTGATCGACTAACGGTAATAGGACGCCCGGAAAACCTCAACAGGTTACCTGACTTAACGAATCCTTCGCCTGAAGACGTAAACCGCTCCCCCGCCGGGTAGGAGAAAGAATTGTAACATATTGTGGGATGATCGGTTTTAATATGGCTACACGATAAACTACCCTCAGGTGGAGTGGTGTAGCTGTGAAACGGCGCCGGACACCTCTCCGCCAGGTACGAACAATCGCTTTTCGTCGTTTTGCTCATGCCGAAAGCGCTTTCATCATCTTTCTGAACCGGCCAAACCATGGAAACATCTCAATCTGTACCGCCTACGGTATTATCCGATGATGCGCCATCTCCGGAACGCGCCGGGGATCTGGCCACTACCGACTCGGATCTGTTGCGCTCCATTCTGGCTCGGCTCACACACATCGAGGAAAAGCTTGATGCCGTTACGCCGGCCGCTGAAGCAGCCCGGGCAGCGATGGAGGTTGCGCCAAGCTTCATTGCCACTCTTACCGATATCGTTGATGAGCAAACGGAGGCTCTGGTTTCCCGCGGCATCGATCCGGAGGTCCGTATCCGCCGCCTGATGATGCTGGCTGAACGGCTGACCGATCCCCAGATGATGGACCTCGCCGAGCAACTTCTGGATCGCAGCCATAAACTGCGTACGACCCTCGAATTGCTCGACCAGATGCCCGGATTTATCGCCACGATAGTGGACGTGGTCGATGAAATCGCACAACGGGCGCTGGAAGAAGGGCTCGATCTGGAAAAAGGCGCTCTACAGGGAGCCAAAGCGGCTTTGCAGTTCGGCTCTTTTATCGGCCCGTCACAATTGTCGTCTATCGAGGCCCTCCTGGATTCCGGGGTGCTCGACCCGGCGGCCCTGAGCGTCATCGGCAGCGCCGGGCAAGCCCTTGCCGGCAGCACCAACGGCGCCGTCACCGAGATCGGGCCGGTAGGCTTGCTACGCGCCATGCGGGATCCCGACATCCAGCGAGCGATAGGGTTCCTGGTCACTTTCGGTAAACAGTTCGGGAGCGCTCTATCGGGCGCATCCCGAACCACGAGACCGGTTTCTTAATACTCCGCCGCGAGGTCAATACCATGGAAGCAATCCCTCAACACACGCATTACGAGGTGGTCATCGTCGGCGGCGGGACAGCCGGACTTACGGTAGCTGCCCAACTGCTGAATGAGCCGTCGCCGCCACAGGTGGCGCTCATCGAGCCGTCGACCAAACACTACTATCAACCGCTCTGGACGCTGGTTGGAGCGGGCGTCTATCCACGCGAGGAGTCGGAACGAGACGAAGCCGATTTCATTCCTCGCGGCGCCGAGTGGATTCAGGATGCAGTTGTATCCTTTCAACCTGAACGAAACGAGCTAACGACACGTCGGGGGAGCGTCATCGGGTACGATATCCTCGTCGTATGTCCGGGTTTACAAATCAACTGGAACGCCGTCCCCGGCCTGGAGGGGGCCATTGGCAAGAACGGCGTTTGCTCAAACTACTCCTATGCCCACGTAGAGTATACCTGGAAAACCGTTCAACGCCTTGCCGTACAAAAAGGGCCGATACGAGCCCTGTTCACACAACCTCCCACTCCCGTGAAGTGCGGGGGCGCTCCGCAAAAGGTGATGTATCTGACAGCGGATTACCTGCGCCGGGAGGAACGCCTTGGCGATGCCGAGCTGCACTTCTACTCTCCGGGCCAGGTAATTTTCGGCGTGCCGGAGTTTGCTCTAACGCTCAAGGAGGTGGTAGCCAGATACGGCATTCAAACCCACTTCGGGCATGAACTCATCGAAGTACGAGGACCCGAGCAGGAGGCCGTATTTCGCGTATCCGGCGGCGACGGCTCTCCAACCGAACAGGTCGTGCCGTTCGATATGCTGCACGTCGTACCTCCGCAGAGCGCGCCGGATTTCATTCGGGAAAGTCCCCTGGCCGGCGAGACCGGATGGGTTGACGTTGACAGGCAAACGCTCCAACACCGACGGTTCAAGAACATATTCGGTCTGGGCGATGCCGGATCGACGCCCAATGCCAAGTCGGGTGCGGCCATCCGTAAACAGGCTCCGGTGGTCGTCCGGCATATCATGCAACTCCGGGAACAGGGCGAAATCCTGGAGCCGCAGCAGTACGATGGATACTCGTCCTGTCCGCTCGTTACAGGATACGGCAAGCTCTTGCTGGCAGAGTTCGACTACAACAACCGCCCCCTTCCGAGCTTTCCGTTCGACACGACCCGCGAACGGTACTCGATGTACCTGCTAAAAAAGGACATGCTCCCCAATATGTACTGGCATGGCATGTTGAAAGGCCGGGCCTGAACAATCCGATTGTTGAGGACGAAAGACCCCGGCGGCCTGCAAAACCCGTTCGTGCAGGCCGCCGGAGTTGAGTTATGCCCGCTCACCGAACGGCTACTTCTCGAAGCGTAGCCAGCGGCCGTCATACCCATCGATCGGTATTGCTTCCCCGATTTTCAGCGTCTCTCCGGTTACCGCATCGGTAACCCCTTTGTATCGATACCCGCCGGTATCCAGGTGCGCTCGTGTAGCCGGCCCATCGTTGATGAGGAAGTAATGATCGGCCCCGAGAGCGGCCAGGCGATATACGATAGCTTCCGCGCTGCCAAACGGCGAGACATGGGAACCGAGTGCAAAATCGAGCAGCGCCGCTTCCGCTTCATCCTTTCCCGGCGGGTACGCCATTCTGGATGCCTCATAACCGAGAATCACGGCCGTACCTCTGCCCAATCGGTTTTCGGTAACGGCCGGTTTACCGTTGTCGTAGGTT
>CBDUBS010000039.1:0-25077 GCA_965365445.1 uncultured bacterium
CCTCCGGTCGAGGCCGTTCCGAGGGCAGAAATGCCTGTCGCGTAGAGGCCTCGTCAGGGCTTCCGCATCGGTTGGTTTGGCGGCTTCGCCTGCTGCGGTCGGGGAAGGGTTGAGTGCATCCGCCGAGCCGTTTCAAGCTATATCCTCGGGCCGTTGTTGTCAACCCGCCCTTGCTTCCGGGACGTGACGCACGCTGCACGCTCTTTCCATTCTTTTCCTGTACGGTTATGAAGCCCTTTGTATCGTTGCTGTTACTGCTCGTTCTATCGGTGATATACGTTGGGCCGGTCGCGGCCCAACGGCCCAACATCATCCTCATCATTGCCGACGACATGGGCTGGGATGCTACCAGCGTATACGGCCACCCCACCGCACGCACACCCGGTTTGCAGCGCCTGGCCAACGAAGGCATCCGGTTCGATCGCGCTTTCGTAACGACGAGTTCGTGCAGTCCCAGTCGTTCGAGCATCATCACGGGCCGCTACCCGCACAACACCGGAGCCGAGCAATTGCACTGGCCGCTGCCCGCCGGCCAGACCACCTTCGTGGAGCTGTTGCAGGAAGCCGGCTATTGGACGGCTGCCGCCGGGAAGTGGCATCTGGGCGACGAAATCCGGGACCGGTTCGACGTGATCAAGGAGGGAAAACCTTCGGCCGGGAAACAATCCGGTCAGAGTCCCAATGATACCATGCCGGGCGGAGGCGATTCCAGTGGAGCGGAGGAGTGGGTGGATCTGCTCAGGGAGCGGCCTGTCGACCAGCCGTTTTTCCTCTGGCTGGCCTCCTTCGATCCACACCGGCCGTACGCACCGAACGCCATTGCCGACCCCTACCGGCCGCAGGACGTTTTCGTACCTCCTTACCTTCCCGATACACCGGAGGTGCGCGCCGACCTTGCCCTGTACTACGATGAGGTGACCCGGCTCGATATGTACGTAGGCCGGGTGCTGGACGAACTGGAGCGGCAGGATATTGCCGAAAATACGCTGGTCCTTTTCATCAGCGATAACGGGATGCCCTTTCCCCGGGCCAAGACCTCGGTTTACGACAGCGGCATCCGCACCCCGTTCATTGCCCGCTGGCCCCGCCGCATACGGCCGGGGAGCGTTTCCGCCGCCCTGGTCAGCACCGTGGACCTCGCGCCGACGTTCACCGAGATCGCCGGACTGACCCGGCCCCCTGCATTCCAGGGAAGCAGCCTTACGCCGCTGCTCTACGGAGGATCGCAGCCGGTTCGTAATTTCGTTTTCGCGGAGAAGAACTGGCACGATTTCGACGACCGGGTTCGCGCGGTCCGGTCGGACCGGTACAAGTACATACGCAACGATTACCTGGACATCACGAATAGCCCCCCCGCCGATGCATTGCGTAGTCCGACGTTCGCCGATATGCGCCGGCTGCGGGACGAGGGCGCTCTGACGGAAGCCCAACGTGCCATATTCCTCCTTCCCCGACCTCGTGAGGAACTATACGACCTGTGGGAAGACCCTGAAGAGGTCCACAACTTGGCGGGGGATGCTTTTTACCTTTCCGTGCTGGAGCGACTTCGCGGCGAGCTGGACAGGTGGCAACGGCAAACCGGCGATATCATGCCGGCGCAGCGCACCCCGGACGAATTCGACCGGGAAACGGGGGTGAAACTGCCCAACCAGAAATTGCCCCGAACGCCTCCCAAACCATGAACCGTTCTATATACGGAAAGAAGTTTATGCCCGCTTCGATAGATCGCAGAGCCTTTCTCCGTACCGCTACGGTCCTGTTCTCCTCCGCTCCGCTTACCGGGCGCAGGGCTGCCGGGCCATTCGGCAATTCGTTGCCCCACTGGAGAGGATTCAATCTGCTGGATTTCTTTTCCGCCCGGGCCCCCGGTACTCCTGATCGGAGCGCCACGACCAACGACGATCTGCGCTGGATAGCCGATTGGGGCTTCGATTTCGTCCGGCTCCCGATGGCCTATCCTCGCTATGTGCGCTACGACCCGTCCCGCCCCATCACCATCGATGAAGTGTATCGGTTCGATACGGAGCAGGTCGAACGAATAGAAAACCTGGTATACCGCGCCAACCGCCACGGGCTGCACGTAAGCATCAATCTGCACCGGGCGCCGGGCTACTGTGTCAATGCGGGTTTTACCGAGCCGTTCAACCTGTGGCAAGATGCCGAGGCGCAACGGGCCTTCGTGCATCACTGGTCGATGTGGGCGGAGCGCTTCAAACACTTGACTCCCGATCAGATCAGCTTCGACCTGGTGAACGAGCCGAGCGCCCGAGCGGACATGAACGATCAGCACAGCGAAAGAAAACCGGTGCCGGGCGCCGTGTACCGCAAGGTAGCCGCGGATACGCTCGAGGCTATCCGCAAGCACAACCCCGATCATCGGGTCATTGCCGATGGCAACGACGTCGGAGCCGTTCCCATCCCGGAGATAGCGGATCTGGATATCGGTCAGAGTTGCCGTGGCTACTATCCAGGTTTGATCTCCCACTACCGGGCGCCGTGGGCCGTCAAAAACCCCGAGGAATCGCCCCTGCCCCGGTGGCCGGGTGAGATGAATGGCCGGTTGTATGGCCGCGCCGACCTGGAGCGGTTCTACCAACCCTGGATCGAACTCATGCGACAGGGCGTCGGGGTTCATTGCGGAGAGTGCGGGTGTTGGAGCGCTACGCCGCATGATGTGTTTCTGGCCTGGTTCGGCGACGTACTGGATATCCTGACCGAGAACGGCATCGGGTATGCTCTCTGGAATTTTCGGGGCGCCTTCGGCGTCCTCGATTCCGGCCGCGCCGATGTCGCCTACGAAAACTGGTACGGCCATGCGCTGGACCGCAAGCTGCTCGCCCTGCTTCAGAAACATTGATGCTTCCCGGGCTCCGAAATGACCCCTGGTTCTCCGGGGCGTTACAGCCGTTTCCCAACCCGGCCGGCGCCTGGCAGGTAGATTGACGGCACTTCTTCACTTCGCCCCCGGCCCGATGATAGAGGACCTCTGGTACAAGAACGCTGCTTTCTACAGCCTGGATGTCGAGACCTTCGCCGACGGCAACGGCGACGGCGTAGGCGACTTCGTGGGCCTGACCGACCGGCTGGATTACCTGCATTCGCTGGGCATCGATGTGCTCTGGCTGGGGCCGTTTCAGCCTTCCCCGCAGCGCGACAACGGATACGACGTATCCGACCATTACGGCGTCGATCCCCGGTACGGCTCACCCGGCGACCTCGTGGAATTCATGCACCAGGCACGCCGCCGGGGCATCAAGGTGGTGATGGATCTCGTAGTAAACCACACCTCGGTAGACCACCGCTGGTTTCAGGA
The DNA here is from genome assembly GCA_965365445.1 of uncultured bacterium. Classification (GTDB taxonomy): domain Bacteria; phylum Bacteroidota; class Rhodothermia; order Rhodothermales; family DASSAV01; genus CBDUBS01. The sequence goes on from CBDUBS010000039.1 coordinate 3,314, forward strand.
GGCGCGCAGCGACCCGGATTCGCCATTCCATGACTGGTACATCTGGTCGAAAAAGCGGCCGAAGGACTGGAACGAGGGAATGGTGTTTCCCGGCGTGCAGGAGTCTACCTGGACCTACGACCGGAAAGCAAAGGCCTACTACTACCACCGCTTCTACGAGCACCAGCCCGACCTGAACATGGATAACCCCAACGTACGGCGGGAGGTGCGCCGAATCATGGGGTTCTGGCTCGAACTGGGGGTGGCCGGCTTCCGTGTCGATGCGGTGCCCTTCGTCATCGAGTCCACGGTGCCCGGAAAAAGCCAGGGCATACACCACTTCGACTATCTGACGGCGATGCGGCAGTTTCTTCAATGGCGCGTGGGCGATGCCGTTCTGCTCGGAGAGGCCAATGTGCTTCCGAAGGAAACGAAAGAGTACTTCGGGGCCGGCTCGGGCAGCGGCCTCCATATGATGTTCAATTTTTTCGTCAACCAGCACCTGTTTTATGCCCTCGCCACGTCCGACATAGGACCGCTGAAACAGGCGCTCGACGCAACCCGGGGCATCCCCGAAACCGGGCAGTGGGCGCAGTTCCTGCGGAATCACGACGAACTCGACCTGGGCCGCCTGACCGATGACCAGCGTAAAGGGGTGTTCGAGCGCTTCGGCCCGGAAGCGCAGATGCAGCTTTACGACCGGGGTATCCGCCGCCGCCTCGCCCCGATGCTGGGCGACCGGAGGCACATCGAGCTGGCCTACAGCCTCATGTTCTCGCTCCCCGGCTCGCCGGTGCTTTACTACGGCGAGGAAATCGGTATGGGCGACGATCTTTCGCTCAAGGAGCGGGAGGCCGTCCGCACTCCGATGCAGTGGTCCGATGCTCCGAATGCGGGCTTCACGGCGTGCGACGACCCTGTCGCTCCCGTGATCGACCAGGGGGTGTACAGCTACCGGCACATCAACGTCGAGGCGCAGCGACATGACAAGGATTCACTGCTTAACTGGATGGCGGGGATGTTGCGCACCCGCAAGGAAAGCCCGGAGATTGGTTGGGGCGATTGGAAGATGCTCGATCCGGCCTGTCCGACGGCGCTGGCCATGCACTACCGGTGGGACGACCGCACCCTCATCACGGTGCACAACTTCGACGAACGTCCCCACGAGATGAGACTGGAGATCGAGGACAAGGGGACGCTGGTGGACCAGATCAGCGGCGCGCGCTACGCCATTCCCGAAAACGGCCGGGTGCATTTCCCGCTCGAGGCGCAGGGGTATGCCTGGTTCCGGGTGGATGACTTTACCCTTCGCTAACCCCGGCGCGTCGTATTGCGCTGCGATCTGCCCTGCGCCCCGTAAGGGATTGCGCCAGACCGCTGCGCGTCACTATCCTACACCGCCTACTTTCCTCTGACCGGCGCCGATTACTTCCATGGCCGCTCGTATACGCTTAGTCCTTCTCGCTCTCCTGCTGTTCGCTCCGGCTGCGATTTCGCAGCCAATTCGGGATATCGAGCCGTTCATTACCGAGGTCCGTTCCACCTTTGAAGTACCGGGCCTTGCGCTCGCCGTCGTCAAGGACGGCCGGGTCGTGCTGGCACAGGGGTTCGGGGTGAAGGATGTGGGCACGGGGGAGGGGGTGACCTCCGAAACCCTCTTTGGCATCGCGTCCAACTCGAAGGCCTTTACGGGCGCCGCCCTGGGCATCCTCGTAGAGCAGGGCAAGCTGGAGTGGGACCGCCCGGTAGTGGATTACATGCCCTGGTTTCAGCTATCGGACCCCTACGTTTCCCGCGAGCTTACCGTACGCGATCTGCTCGTGCACCGCAGCGGGCTCAGCCTGGGCGCGGGCGACCTGCTCTGGTGGCCCGCCACCGACCTTGGCAGTAAGGACATAACGCTTCGCTTGCGGCATGTACCCCTTTCGACTTCGTTCCGGTCGGCCTATGCCTACGACAACGTGCTGTACGTCGCGGCGGGGATGCTCATTCAGGAGGTAACCGGCCGGACGTGGGAACAGTTCGTTGCCGAACACATCCTGCAGCCCGTCGGAATGGACGGTGTGAAAATAGGGCCGACCGCAGCGCTGGCTTCTCCCGACGTGGCTTTGCCGCACGCTCCGGTGGAGGGCCGGGTGCGCCGGGTTCCCCCTTTCATGGGCGAAAATGCCAATGCCGCCGCCGGGCTGTATGCGGGCGCCGACGACATGGCTCGCTGGATGATCGCGCTGCTCGATTCGGGAAGGGTAAGCCCGGAGAAGCGGCTTTTCACTCCCGGTACGACGAAAGCGCTCTGGTCGCTGGTCACCCCGTTGCCCATCGGAGATCCCACGCCCGGCCTCGAAGTCCTTACGCCGAACTTCTCGGGGTATGGCCTGGGCTTCTTCGTGAAGGACTACAGGGGGAAGAAAATCGTAACGCATACCGGCGGCCTGCCCGGCTACGTCTCTCAGGTAACGCTGGTCCCGGAGATGAAGCTGGGGATAGCCGTACTCACCAACCAGGAATCGGGGGCCGCCTTTACCACCATTACGCAGCAAATACTGGACGCCTATCTCGGCGCTTCCGAAGTGGACTGGCTGCGCGTGATGCGCGAACGGAACGAACGTTACCTGCGTCGAATGGCTGAAGTCGAGGCCGCCATCGCGGCCGCCCGCGACAGCACCGCCCGGCCCTCCCTCGGCCTGCCGTCATACGTTGGTGTCTACACTGACCCCTGGTATGGAGACGTCGTCGTTTACCCGGAAAACGACGAGCTGCGGATACGCTTCGCGCATACGCCCTGGCTCATCGGGGACCTCCTGCCCTGGCAATACGACACCTTCGTCGCCCGTTGGGACGACCGGGCCGTCCGAGCCGATGCCTTCGTCACGTTTTCGCTGAATCCGGACGGCAGCATCCGATCCGTAGCCATGGAGCCCGTATCGCCCGCTACCGACTTCAGCTTCGATTTTCAGGACCTTGATTTGAAACCGGCCGCAGACCGGCAACGGTAGCCGGGCAATCCATCAAAGTCTGTTCGATACGATGAAGACGCCATCGAGAAAGGTACCTCCATTCCTAACGGGATGATCTGGAACCGAACACAGCATTGGGAGAAGATGAGTAAATCGGCTATCCGACCGTACTTAGTCAGGCTGGCCTCCTTCGTGTAGACCCATGTCGCTACCCCAGCCTTGGAACGATTTTCTGACCGCCGCCCGTGGCGGCATCCCCGACCGGATTCCGGTCGCTTTGATCATCGATAGTCCCTGGCTGCCGGGCTATGCCGGGATGAATACCCTGGACTTCTTCCTCTACCCCGATCAGTGGCTGCGGTCGCATCTCGAGGTTCAGGAACGCTTTCCCGATGTGGTGTTTCTTCCGGGGTTCTGGGTGGAATACGGCATGGCGAACGAGCCCAGCGCTTTCGGTCCGCCGATACTGTGGAGGCCGGACGCGCCCCCGGCAATGCGACATCTGAAGCTTCCTCCCGAGGCATGGGTGGAGCTATCGCGCCCGAATCCTGAAACCGATGGCTTGATGCCGCTGGTGCTGCGGCGGCTGGAGAACCTGGAATCCGGCGAGTTGCCCGAACCGCACCGGATCCGTTTCGCCGCCGCCCGAGGCCCGCTGGCTCTGGCATCGCACGTTCTTGGAACGACGACCTTTCTGGAGGCCACGGCCGCCGAGCCGGAGGCCGTGCACGCAGCGCTCGACGTATTTACCGACACGGTGATTGCCTTTCTCAGGGCGCAGATCGAGCGCCTGCGCGAGCCCGTCGGAATTCTGGTCCTGGACGACATCCCCGGAATGCTGTCGCCGCGAGCGTTCAACCGTATTGCGCTGCCCTACCTCCAGCGCGTTTTCGAGCCGTTCGAGGGTATGGTCCGCATTTACCATAACGATACCCCGTGCAGGCACCTTCTGCCGCACATCGGGCAGTTGCACTGCGAGGTCTGGAATTTCAGTCACGAAATGGGCATAGCCGACGTAAAGGGGGCGGTGGGAAAAGGTATGGCGTTACTGGGTAATGTGGCCCCTCTCGACGTGCTGGCACGCGGAGAACCTGCCGATGTGGAACGGGCGGCCCGGCGGTGCATCGAGGAGGCTGCACCGGGAGGGGGATTCATTCTCTCTGCGGGGGGAGGGCTTTCTCCGGGTACGACGGCGGAAAACATCGACGCGCTGGTACGGGCTGCACGCCTGGCGCATTGAGCGCTCGGACGGGTTGTGTCCGTCCATCCGTCGGCGAGCGATACTTTCTTCCTGTACCTCGTTAACCAGATATCAGGAGGATAGTGTTGTGCTTACCCGTCGTTCGTTCTTCGGCGTTTTCGGTCTTCTTGGCCTACCTGGACCATCGCGGCCGGAGCCTGCACCGCATCATCGTGTTCGATTGATCGTTACTACGATCAACGGCCTGGTCTATTATGACGGAACCCGCCGCCGTATCGCCGGATTGCGGCCTGGAGAGCGGCTCGTGCTTCGCCGCGAACCGACCAATCCGTACGACGAACGAGCCATCGAGGTATGGACCCGGCAGGGCTACAAATTGGGCTACCTGCCTCGCCGTATCAATGCCGTACCCGCCGCCCTTGCCGATCAGCAGTGGGAGCTTTCGGCCGAGGTTGCCGGGGTCGATGTGGAAAGGTGGCCCTACGACTGCATTTCGATCATGGTCTGGGGGCAGCCGGTTTGAGATCCTTCAGGATGGATGCCAGTATCGGCGCGAGAGTTTGCGTCCACCGGGCGTAGCCCGCCGGGTTCAGGTGCAACTGATCCTGCATGAAGAGGGAGGCCTCCGGGGCTCCCGACGTTCCCGTAAGCGGCGCAGCCAGATCGACGAAAAAGAGATCCGGGCGGGTTTCCGAATAGGAGCGTACGAGTTCGTTGGCCTGTTTCATGCGCGGCCACCAGTCCCAGCGACTCGGGCTTGGCTTGATGGATAAATACACGATGGGCGTTCCGGGCATGGCGTTGTGCACCCTTCGGGTGAAGAGCCTGTAATCGTCCAGAATCCGATCCGGAGATTTGCCTGCGTGGATGTCGTTGTCTCCGGCGTATAGCACGATCAGAACGGGCCGGTATTTCAACAGCACGTCATCAAGGTAAAAGAGGACGTCGGAGAGGTGCGCTCCGCCGAACCCTCTGTTCATTACGTGGAGCTGCGGGAAGGCTTCGGCTGTGGGCCACATCCTGATGCTCGAGCTGCCGATGAACAAAATCGCTCCGTCAGAGGGCGTGTTTTTTTGATCCCATTGTCTGAACGCTTCTATTTCCGTGGCGAACCGATGAGGGTCCGGATTTTCCTGCGCGGCGGCGGGCTGAACCCAGATGGAGAGCAACAGGATGTAAAGTAGGCCGTAAATCGTCTTTTTCATGACATATCGAGGGCATAAGCCCGCTTGTATCGTTGGGAATTGTACGGGTCAACCAATATAATAGCATAGACCCGAATGAGGTAAACGTAGCGCTCGCCATTCTTACGAAGCGACGTTCCTTACAATAGCCAGACGATCAGGATGCCATGCCCCGCCAACGGTTGATCGACATTGTAACCGCAAAACCTTCCCGGCCGGCAGCCCCGTTGATGGGCTATCCGGGGGCTGTATTGACGCGTTCCACGTTACGTCAGAACGGATTCAATTCGGAGTTGCACTTCCGTTCGGTGAAAGCGCTCGTGGAGCGATACAGTCCGGACGTCGCGTTCTTCATGATGGATCTGTCCGTCGAGGCCGGCGCGGTCGGCCTTCCGGTGCGGTATCCCCTGAATGAGTCGCCGACCGTGGAGGAACATCCGGTTCGGGCGGTGGCCGATCTGAATGCCTACCGGGTGCTCGATCCGCTGCGGGATGCACGTGTCGTGTCGTTCATCGAGACGATGCGGGCGATGAAAAACCTGCCGGACGTAATTCGGGGAGCCTACGTCATCGGGCCGTTTACCCTGGCCGGATTGATGCTGGGGGCTACCGAGGCGGCGGTCGCTACGCTTGACGACCCGGACCTCGTGCATGAAACCCTTCGGTTTGCAGAGGGCGTCATCAGCCCTTACGCGCAGGCCCTGGTCGATGCCGGAGCGCAGACCGTAGCCATCCTCGAGCCGACCGCCAGCTTCCTCTCCCCGGCGGCTTTTGCGGAGTTTTCCGGAGCGTATCTAAAGCGTATCGCAAAGCCTATCGGTGTGCCGATAATTCTGCACGTTTGCGGCAATACGACCCGGCTCATTCCCGCGATGTGCGAAACGGAAGTGGACGGGCTAAGTCTCGATGCAGCGGTTGATTTTCCCCGGGCCGCCAAAGTCGTACCCGATGATATCGTGCTGATCGGCAACGTCGATCCCGTCCGTGTCATGGTGAACGAGACGCCCGAGGGCGTCCGAAAGGCGGTGCGCGGGCTGCTGTCCGCCATGGAACCTTACCCGAATTTCATTCTCAGCACCGGATGCGATCTGCCGTTGGAAACCCCGCTCGAAAACATCGAGGCGTTCATGCAGGAGGGCCGGGCATAGCCCCCTCCGGCCTTCGGCTATCGGCAGCGGCGCTCTTTTTCGGAACGGCTCGCTCGGGAATGGCATGTTTCCGGGTCATGCGATATACTTCCGGCGCCACCCGCCCCATAAGTTTTTCCTTTCCCGAAACCGGATGAAACGTATCACCGCGCTGTCGTCGCTCTACCTGGCCGTTGCACTTGCCCTGACTGTTCCTGCGTACGCTCAGTACACTCCTTCGTGGGAGTCTATCGACAAACGCCCGACGCCTTCCTGGTGGAATGACGCCAAGTTCGGCATATTCATCCACTGGGGTGTTTATTCCGTACCGGCCTTCTCAAAAGTAGGAGAGTATGCCGAGTGGTACCAGCGGTATTTGATGCAGGGCAAAGAGGACTATGTGGCTTTCCACAATGCCAATTACGGGCCGGATTTCGCCTATGCCGATTTTGCCCAGATGTTCGATGCGGAGTTATTCGACCCCGACCAGTGGGCGTCCGTCTTCAAGCGCTCCGGTGCGAAGTACATCGTGCTCACGTCCAAACACCACGACGGGTTTACCCTCTGGCCGAGCGCGGAAGCCAACCGTTCGTGGGGACGCCCGTGGAACAGCGTAGAGGTGGGACCGCAGCGGGATCTGGTCGGTGATCTGAGCCGGGCCGTGCGGAATGCCGGGCTCAAAATGGGCCTGTATTATTCCCTGTATGAGTGGTTCAACCCGCTCTACCAGACGGACGTTGATCTGTTTGTTGAAAAACACTTCATCCCTCAGTTCAAGGATGTAGTCACACGGTACGAGCCGGCCATGATCTTCGCCGATGGGGAGTGGGACCATCCCTCCTCTACGTGGCGAAGCACGGAGGTGCTTTCATGGCTGTTCAACGAGTCGGCGGTGAAGGACGAGGTAGTCGTTAATGACCGCTGGGGGAAAGAGACGCGCCACCACCACGGTGGTTATTATACCACCGAATACGGTTCGGGTTTGCCGGACGCGACCAACCCCTGGGAAGAAAGCCGGGGCATGGCCTATTCCTACGGCTACAGCCGTACCGAGAACCGCGATGATTACAACACGGCGCAACAACTCATCCTGATGCTGGCCGATATCGTCAGCCGGGGCGGCAACTTCCTGCTCGATATCGGCCCGACGGCAGACGGTCGTATCCCCGTCATCATGCAGGAGCGCCTGCTCCAGATTGGAGAGTGGCTGGACGTAAACGGCGAAGCCATTTACGGAACCCGCACCTGGAAAAACACCTCTCAGTGGACCGCCGGGCAGATCAGGGAGCCCGAGCGTAAAGAATACCGCGGCGAATACGATATCCTCAAGATGCTCGTCAAGCCGGATCCGGGTATGGCTCGCAAGGAGTTGTTGTTCACCCGCAAAGGGAACGTCCTGTATGCCATGGCGCCTGTATTCCCACGGCGCCGGCTCGTGGTCAAGGATGTGCGTCTGGATTCCGGCTATACGGTTTCCCTGCTCGGATACGACCGGCCTCTGAAGTCGAGGCGCTCGGGGAACACCCTCGTCATCGACGTTCCCGCCATCCTTCCCGACGAACTCCCGACCCGGCACCTGTATACGTTCAAGATTACCGGGCTCGACGAGTGATTCCCAGGGGAATCGGGGCCGCTTCCGAAGCTCAGAAATAGTACCGCAGCCCGATCCCTCCGCCGAGGTCGCCGTCCGTTTCGGGCACGATGCTGAACCGCGGGGTGAGCTGGCCGAATATCTCTACCCGTTCGATCAGGAAATCGATCCCGAACGTACCCGATATGCCGGCCTCGATGTCGTCGTCCTTTCGGTTTTCGTGGATGCCGACGAAGGCTCCCGGACCGTAGAAGAAGTGCGCGTTGGGGGTATTGCCGAGGTGGCGGTCGTATACCGCGTGAGCGTTCAGGAAGAAAAATTCATCCAGGTCCCACGCAGCCAGGAAGTCGTAGGATACCCGGGGGTTGTAGAACTTTAGCGTAAGGCCGCTCGGGTCACCAAGTTGCCCGCCGATGCCGACCGATCCGGCCGTGCGCTGCGCCAACACGGGGAGAGCAAACAAAACGAATAGGCTGAGGAAAGGGATAAATCGCTTCATGTTCATTCGGGCTGTACGTTTTAAATGGAAAGGCACAATAAACCCGGCCGGCAAACCAACGCGGGCCTTATTTGATTGGTCGTTGTACCTCCGGCGCCGGTGGGGATTCTGTCGTACCTCAACAAAGTCGTCACGAATCACGCCGACGGCTGTTTTGCGGTTCTTGTTATAGTTTGGCGGGGGTGCATCCTTCCGATTTGCTTTTCGTGACACCCCGCGAGCCCGGACGGCCATTCGGAGCGACTTCACCCGGCGAGACGGCAACCCGTGCGTCGGTCGGGGTGAGAAGCAACCGGCAGTCCACCGGTTTTACACCTGCTCCCGTTCTTACACTTTCTCTACCCCCGGCCGCTGCGCCTATGCACACTATCGAGTTTGGTTTTCCGGTCAAGAACCCCGTTCTGGTGTTCGCGCTGGTTATGCTCATCATTCTGATCGCGCCGCTCCTGTTCAAACGCGTGAAGATGCCAGGTATCGTGGGGCTCATCGTGGCGGGTGTATTCGTCGGGCCGCATGCGCTGGGCGTCCTCGAGCGGGATGAGACAATGATTCTGCTCGGTACGGTCGGGTTACTCTACCTCATGTTTCAGGCCGGGCTCGAAGTCGATCTCAACCAGTTTATCAAGTACCGCCGGCGTAGCCTGCTTTTCGGGGCTGTTACGTTCATTATCCCGCAGGTTGTGGGAGCCGTTATCGCTCGTACCCTGCTCGGGTTCGGCTGGCCGACGTCTATTTTGTTCGGCAGTGTCATTGCGTCCCACACGCTGCTGGCTTATCCGATTGTCAGCCGGATGGGGCTTGCCAAAAACAAGGCCGTCACCACCGCGGTAGGGGCGACCATCCTGACGGACGTTCTGGCGCTACTCGTGCTGGCTGTCATCGCCGTTTCGGCGGAAGGCGAGCTGACCCCTGCGTTCGGGGTTCGGTTTGCGCTGATGTTTGCCGCTTTCGTAGCGCTGGTTTTCGGCGTACTTCCGCGCCTGGGCCGCTGGTTTTTCAGGCGTCTGGAGCATGGGGATGGAGCCGCCGGGTTTGTGTTCGTACTGGCCGCCGTGTTTACGACCGCTTTCCTTGCGGAAGTGGCCGGTGTCGAGCCGATCATTGGCGCCTTCCTGGCTGGACTGGCTCTGAACCGCCTCGTTCCCGAACAGGGTACGCTGATGAACCGAATCCAGTTTGTCGGCGAGTCTCTGTTCGTTCCTTTTTTCCTGGTATCCGTCGGGATGCTGGTCGATCTGAGTGTATTCGTCGGTGGTGTGCAGGCGTGGCTGGTGGCAGGGTACATGGTGATTGCCGTTTTCGTATCGAAAGGGATCTCGGCCTTCCTTACTCGCGGAATGTTCCGGTACGGCCGAGAAGAGGCATGGCTGATTTTCGGACTGACGCTGGCTCAGGCAGCGGCTACCCTCGCCGCCGTCATGATTGGATACCGGCTCGGGTTGTTCGATACCAACGTGCTCAACGGGACGATTCTGATGATTCTGGTCACCTGCTTCGTAGCCCCGTGGGTGGCGCAGAAGTACGGGCGCGAAGTGGCCGTTCTCGAAGAAGAAAAACCCTACGAGCCTTCCGAAGCGCCGCAGCGCATCCTGGTGCCGTTGGTTGATACGGAAACGGTAGTGCCCCTGGTGGAACTGGCGCTTATGGTGCGTGATCGACGCAGCGACCAGCCCGTATACCCGCTGGTGGTTGCCGGGGAGGGATCCGGGGCTGCCGCCGAGGTGGCGCGGTTCGAGAAAATCCTCGAAGAAGCAGAAAAACATGCCGCTGCGGCGGAAGTCCCGGTCGTACCGCTTACCCGTATCGATTACAACGTGGCGAGCGGCATCTTGCGGGCGGTGACGGAACAACGCATCACGACCGTTCTCCTCGGGTGGAACGGGGAAAACACGGCCCGACACTACGTATTCGGTCGCGTGATCGATGCGCTGCTCGAATCATCCGATAGTATGGTATGGGTTACCCGGACCCCGCACCCCCTCAATACGCACAAGCGGGTGGTGGTCGTCGTTTCTCCTTATGCCTGGCGGGAGGTTGGCTTCCCGCTCTTGCTCCGCGCCGTTAAACTGCTCGCCAATCAACTCGGAGCCGGGTTGCATATCGTAGCCGGGGGCGCTCATGCCGATTCCATCGAAAGCATGGCGGCCTCTACACGTCCCGACGTAAACACAGGCTTCACCCGGATAGAAAACTGGAGTCTCATGGTGAATGAGCTTCAGAATATCCTGGAGCCTACCGACCTGCTCATCGTCGTGAGCGCGCGCGAAGGCACCGTTTCGTGGCGTCCCGGCCTGAAGAAGCTTCCCCGCGTCCTCACCAAGCGATTTCCGGACATAAGCCAGATCATCGCGTTTCCTTCGGAAGTGGCCTATACGTTGAAAACCGCTCCATCCAAACCGGCCCTTCTCCCATCCGTCGAGCCCCGCGATGTGGATATGACCATTGTCCTGGACGTATCGGGGGAGACCTGGGAAACGGTCCTGGAAAATCTGACCGAGGGTGCGAAATGGAACCCCGCGATGGCTGCCCGAATGCAGCGCCTGTGGCTTGAGGTGGAAGCAGACTATTCGTTCGAGATGCTTCCGGGGGCGGCTTTGCTGCACGCATCGGTTCCTTCGGTTGAATCACTCCACCTGTTCATCGGGGTGAGCGAAGAGGGGTTGAACCTGCCGCGAACGGCGCACGTCATCCATCTGATCATGGCCGTCGCGTTACCCTTCCCGCATGAGTCTGAGGAGTACGCGCAGAGCCTTGCCCGGATAGCGCACCTCGTTCGGGGGCAGGATCTGGTCGAGCGCATCCGATCCGCTCGCGCGCCCGGCGAAGTGCGCTCGCTGCTGCTTGAAGGCATACCCGCTCCTCAGGCTGCCTGATCGAAGCGCCGGCACGGTTGCTTATGCGGAGGATTGCGGCTAAACTGAAAACAAACGTGCCCGATCAACTCGCTGGAGTCAACCATGACCGACCGAATGTTTCTGAGCTGCCTTACTCTGTTTTTTGCAGTCGCTGCCTACGGACAGGCATCTCGTACGCCGGAGCGCATCTTGCTATGGCCCGAAGGAGCGCCGGGGGCGATCGGGTCTGAGCCCGCCGACCGGCCTGCCCTGACCATGTATCTGCCGCCCGAGCGCGCCAATGGTACTTCCGTGGTAGTAGCGCCGGGAGGTGGGTACGGCCACCTGGCGCTCGATCACGAAGGCAAACAGATTGCCGAATGGCTCAATGCGCGCGGTGTGGCCGCCTTCGTGCTCGAGTACCGCCTCGGCCCCCGGGACCGGCATCCCGCCCCGCTCCTGGATGCACAGCGAGCCGTCCGGTACGTGCGCTCCCGAGCGGCGGGCCTCGGGCTCGATGCGGACCGCGTCGGCATCTGGGGATTCTCGGCAGGAGGGCATCTGGCATCTACCGTAGTCACGCATTTCGATAAAGGGAATGCCGCCGCCGCCGACCCTATCGACCGCATGAGCTCGCGCCCGGATTTTGCCATCCTCGCCTATCCGGTTATTTCCTTCGGGACGTTCGCCCATAGCGGTTCCCGTCGTAACCTTCTGGGCGACGACCCTGCCCCAGCCCTCGTCGATCTTCTGTCGAACGAAAAACACGTAACGGCCGACACGCCGCCCGTATTCCTGTTTCATACGGGAGACGATCCGGGGGTGCCGGTGGAAAACAGCTTGCTGTTTTACGGAGCGCTGCGAAAAGTTGGAGTTCCTGCCGAGTTGCACGTATTCGAGCATGGACGGCACGGCGTAGGGCTGGCTCCGCTGGACCCCGTTTTATCCTCCTGGTCGGACCTTCTCGAAGCGTGGCTCGCTGCCCGTGGATTGTTGCCGTTTTGCCCGTGAGATTCTTCTGCTGCCTATCCCGTCCGCACCTCGGGTTACGATCGTGAAATATACCCCGCTCCCACGGCGTGTGGAACGGCCTTCGTGGGAACGAGATCAGTCCGTGGTCTTTACTGCGTGCAGGTTTGATTGAAAAACGCACCTACGTCGTAAAACATACACAAGTGACCGGAGGCAAGAAACGAAATGAAGAAAGCAATTTATGGACTGATGGTAATGGCTGGACTAGGCCTGGCTGCCTGCAACACCGATCCTGATACCGATCTGGAAGCAGGCGCCGAAGTAGAGGCCGTCGGCGGCGAAGTTGGCGCAGAGATTGAGGCCGAGTTGAATCAATTCGATCAGGCGGTCACAGAGCTCCAAGCAAAAGTGGCCTCGTTGCCCGAGGATGCCCGCGAAGACGTTAATGACGCCCTCGAGGAAGCCGGTGATGAGCGCGAGGACATCATCGCGCTGCGCGATAATTACGCCGCCGCTCAGACCGATGAAGAACGCGCCGAGATCCGGTACAAACTGCGTGAGGAGTATCGGGATCTCCATGCCTTGATCGTAGAAGCCCGCATGGAAGCAGCGGAATCCCGGGATGATTTCCGTATGGTGGTAAACGATGAAATGACCGATCTGGACCGGGAAATCGCCGAGCTGCGGAATGAGGCGGCCAATCTGGACGAAAATGCACGCGCGGCGCTGGATAATGAAATCGCCGAAATGGAGCGACAGCGAGAAGCCTTCCAGCAGGATCTTCAGCGGCTAGAGAATGCCTCCGAGGAGGAGTGGCGCGAAATGCGCAGGGATCTCGTCGCGGGCTGGGAGAAAGTTGAAAACTCGTTCCAGGCCATCAACTGGCCCCGGGATGTGGACGTAGACGTCCAGTACTAACCTCGTAGAACGGTACAGGGGGAAGGAATTCGATTTCCTTCCCCCTTCCCATATCCCTGCTCCGGTCAGGGGGGTGGCAGTGGGTGTGAAAGTCTTGCCGCTTTCCGGTCCCGGGAAACCGCCTCTCCCGACCTGCTGTTGAGAAGTGAACCCCCGGCTTCTTTCGCACTCCTGACGAGGCAGTTCCTGCGATGACCCAGATACCCACGCAACGCCTGGATAAGGCGTTCATACGCGAGCTTGCAGATGCTGTAGAGCGGCGATTTTCAGAGAGCAATTCTCTGGAACATTCGTTGCGTCTTGCCCTTCAGGAAAGAGCACCTGTTGCGCTGCTCCCTCCATCGCAAGAAAGAAGAGGGGTGCGGTGGTCGCTCGTCCTTACGGCTCTCGTCGGCGTGGGCCTTGCCGCGGTTCTGCTCCGTGGCACGCGTCTTTCCCGTCCACGCCGGATGGGTCGGTCGAATTTCGTTACGTACAGGCGGGGTGTTCCACCGGAAACGCACCGGCCTGCACAGGTCGAGGAAGACGAAGAATACGTTTCACCGGCTCGCCCGGCGGCGTATAGTCGCCCACCGATTGGGCCGCAGCGAACGTCAGGTAATTCCCGGAACGATATGGTGGAATGATCGGGGGTTGGGAGAGCGTTCAAGAGCATTCAGCGACTATCTGGTTCAGGGCTGTACAGGGCAAAACCCCGTATACATCGTCATTCCCGAGCAGCCTGCTCCGGACGCCGGGGTCGGGGATGACGTCGCTGTTGTCCTCCGGTACCGTGAAGCATTTGTACTGAAACTTTATTAGCGCCTCGGTAAGGGGTGGCGGATCCGATGTTAAACCAAGAAAACCATGCGTGTCCTTGAAGCCCTCGCAGGAGGGGCAGCGGGTGCGGTTGCCCTGACGCTCGTCCATGAAACCGCGCGTAAGACGTTCGAGAATGCTCCCCGGATGGACGTGCTGGGTATGCGTGCGATCGTAAGGTCGTACGACAAGCTGAACCTTACCCCTCCTCAGGACGGCAACCTGCATCGTCAGGCGCTCGTGGGGGACCTGGTATCGAATGCGGCCTTCTACAGCCTGGTCGGCTCCGGCGCGGGGGTGTGGCTGCGAGGGACGCTTCTGGGGCTCGTTGCCGGCGTCGGAGCCGTTGTGCTGCCTCCGTATCTGGGTCTGGGGCAGCAGCCTGTCTGGAAAACCCGGCAGACGCAAATCATGACGCTATCCTGGTACCTCCTGGGAGGGCTAACGGCCGCTGCGGCGTCTCGGCTTACCGGAAAAGTAATTGGCTCCGCGGACGGCAACCACCGCAGTTGATTGACGTACTGCTGATATGGATGGGCAAGATTGAGCGAGGGTGATTCATGGTAGTGCCGTTACGCTACCAAAACCCGAACCACACAGAGACACGAAGCGAACGTTTTATTGAGCCAGGCAGGGGGGCGTCGAGGTCGTGATTGCGCATATTCGTAAATCGTTATCGGTAGGAGAGTGCGACGTCCGACCCACAGAGGAATCGGCGAGGAACCGTTTAACTACACCCAATATGACTGATCGGTCGCCCCGGGCGCGGATACTTTACGTAGAGGATCACGCCGATACACGATTCCTGATGGAACATGTTCTGCAGGATTTGTATGACGTTACGGCCGTTTCAACAGCCGAAGGCGCCATCGAACTCTCGCGCGAAGGATCGTACGACCTGGTTATCGTGGATATCAATCTGCGCAGCGAACTGACGGGTGCGGACGTATTGAAAGCCTATCGCCGAAGTGCGGAATATGCCGGAACGCCCATCCTGGCGCTGACGGCTTATGCGCTTCCCGGCGATCGGGAACGTTTCCTAGATATGGGGTTCGACGCATACATGTCCAAACCCTTTGCAGTAGACGAGTTGCTGGAATTGATCGCTCAGATGCTCGTCAGCTCGTCGAATCCCTGACGACTTTGTCCACTGCTACGCCCCGCTTTTCCAACTCTCCTTCTAGCACCCCAAGGGCTTCCTCGATGTACGTGCGAACGTGGCGGCTTCCTTCCGTATAGTGGTGGGAAAGAAGATCGTAGGTGTTCCTGTATTGAGCTACGGTCTTAAGAAGTACGTGGTCGCTCAGGAGCGGTAGCCCTTTCGGCAGGAAGTGGTTGGTATGCATGGCGGATCAACGGATCGGGACACTCATGCATGAACCTATACCATTTCTTGACGCATACGTATAGGCAAAATGCTGAACCAGAGATAGGGTTTTCTCTTACGCGTCTGTAGGGTCCTTTCGCAGTAGATGGAGATGCCGGCGAATAGGCGGTACCCGTATAGACGCGTTTATGCCCGGTTCGGATGGCGCCGGGGCGTAGGATCGGGCCGTTTCGCTTACGTCAACGTGGGGAGGCGCGCCGTGTTGAACCAGAAGTCCTTTACGGCCTTCAACACGTTATGCAGGTCGTCGTAGCGGGCCGGTTTTGCAATGTACGCATTGACGCCGTGCTGGTAGCTGAAGGCGATGTCTTCGGGCGCCGTCGATGTAGTAAGCACGATGAGTGGAATGCTGCGCAGGCTGGGGTGATTTTTGATTTCTCGCAAGGCTTCCCTTCCATCTTTACGCGGCATGTTCAAATCCAGCAAGATGAGATGGGGTAACGCCGTCTTCTCACCGGTTTCGATACGTTCGGTGAGGTAGTTGAGCAATTCCTCCCCGTCCTGCACGACGGTTACGTCCCCGGGAAGGCTATTGGCTTTGGCTGCCCGTATAATCAGAAGCTGGTCGTCCGGGTCATCTTCAGCGAGGACGATAGTGACGATTCGCGGTTCTTCGTTCATTTTTTCTTTACCCTTGAGGGTAGCCGTCGCAAACCTGAGCAGCCGGCCGGTGCTTTCCGATGCATCATGCTGCCAGGGTAAAATATCAATATACCTCAAACACATAATAGAACGCACTTCTTCCCTGACAAATATAGACGAGCAGAAGGACGGGCAATCAGGAGATCGCAATCCGGCAGGTACAACATTGCCGAAGCGACCCGTCAGGGGCGCCGCATCGCGCCGAAGCCGAACCCATTTTGCCGTTTCATGTCATCGAATCAGGTACAGAGTATGGGACGCCAAATAGACGGACGAATAGCTCAATAATTGCCATGTGAAGTTATTTGCACTCCGAAAAGGTCGACAGGAGAGCGGGTGGGATGGCCCCGGCATTCCTGCCCTCTTGTTGCAAGATTGGCACAAAGCGCCTCGCGCTGCAAATCCTCCGCTCCCGCTGCAAATGAGGTTCGTGTAAAACCGCTCAGCCTCGTGGTCCGTGCTCTGATGGATGAAAAACGCCATGGCGGGGTGGGGTTGGCCTGGATATTCAGTGTTCGATCCGACTACCGGGAGAGGAACACGGCGAGCCGATTTATGCTTCAAGTTCGGAATGCGCTTTACCCTTCAACGGCCCCCATAGCCTTTCAAAGGACGGCCAATGCAGGTGAGTAGTTTACCGGTTCGGGCCGTTCGTATGGTGATCGCACTCAAGGGGAGGCCCTTGTGAGGGCAAGAACAGCCGCTCGAACTCGAACGCGCGGGGAAAGAACCATAGATAACAAGTTTAACGGAGACCATACGTGCTTATGGAAACACAGGTACTGGATACACTTCGGTTGGCGCAGGGTAAACCTTTTCCGCTCGGTGCAACCCTGATGGAAGGGGGTGTAAACTTCTCCCTGTTCAGCGAGTACGCGGAGCGCGTACAGCTCGTTCTGTTCGACGCCCCGGATGCCGAGCCGTCCGAGCCCATCGAAGTCAGAGAACGTACCGGACCTATCTGGCACATTTTCATATCGGGATTACGGGCCGGTCAACTGTATGGGTACCGGGTTCACGGCCCCTACAATCCGATGGAAGCCAAGCGCTTCAATCCGAATAAAGTTCTACTCGATCCGTATGCCAAAGCCATCGGGAGAGCCGTCCGGTGGGACGACAGCCTGTTCGGCTACGAGGTGGGGCATCCCGAAGAGGACCTTTCGCTCAGCGCATCGGACAGCGCTCCCTTCGCTCCGCTTGGCGCCGTTGTCGATCCCCGGTTCGACTGGCAGGAAAGCCGACGCCCGAATGTCCACTGGCGGGATACCATCATTTACGAGACGCACGTAAAAGGGCTTACGATGCGGCATCCGGAGGTGCCGGAAGACCTGCGCGGTACGTACATGGGCGTCGCCTCCGAACCGATCGTTCATCACTTGAAGTCGCTCGGGGTAACCGCCGTACAACTGCTCCCGGTTCATGCCTTCCTGCAGGACCGGCATTTGATCGAGAAAGATTTACGCAATTACTGGGGGTACAACACGCTCAACTTTTTCTCGCCGGAACCGTCCTACGCGGCGGCCGGGCCGGTAGGCGCCGTGCATGAGTTCAAGCAAATGGTGCAGGCACTGCATCAGGCCGGACTGGAGGTGTTTCTCGATGTCGTGTACAATCATACGGCCGAGGGCAACCGGCTCGGTCCTACGCTCTCGTTCCGTGGTATCGACAGCCGTTCCTACTACAAGGAAGCGCCCGAAAGCGAGCGGTTCTACATGGACTTCACCGGCACCGGCAATACGCTCGATATTGGTAATCCGCATGTGCTCCAACTCGTCATGGATAGCCTGCGTTACTGGGCCGTCGATATGCATGTAGATGGTTTCCGTTTCGACCTGGCCTCGGTGCTGGCCCGGAAACTGTTCGAGATCGATATGTTGAGCCCGTTTTTTCAGGTCATTCAGCAGGACCCCGTCCTCAGCCAGGTGAAGCTCATCGCCGAGCCCTGGGATGTGGGCATGGGAGGATATCAGGTAGGGGCTTTCCCGTGGCAGTGGGCCGAGTGGAACGGGCGCTACCGGGACTCCGTCCGGAGTTTCTGGACGAGTGTGAATTGCACCAACCTGGGAGAGCTGGCTACGCGTGTGTCCGGATCGGCTGATTTATATAATCATAGCGGGCGACGCCCGTTCGCTTCCGTGAACTTCCTGACGGCTCACGATGGATTCACGCTGGAGGATCTGGTCAGCTACGAGCACAAGCATAATGATGCCAACGGGGAAGACAATCGGGACGGCCACGACGACAACCGGAGCACCAATTGCGGTCATGAAGGTCCTACGGACAACCCGGACGTGCTTCGGTGCCGCGAGCGTTTGAAGCGAAGCCTGTTCACTTCCCTTATGCTGTCTCAGGGTGTTCCGATGATTCTCGGCGGCGATGAACTATCCCGCACGCAGGGAGGCAACAACAACACCTATTGTCAGGATAACGAGATCAACTGGTACCACTGGGATCTCGATGAACGCAAGCAGAAGTTTCTCGACTTTGCCCGAGCGGCGATTGCTTTCCGGAGAGAGACGGCAACGTTCCGTCGCCGCCATTTTTTGACGGGCCAGGCCGGTGAAAGCGGCCTCCGCGACGTATCGTGGTGGCACCCCGACGGCCGCGAAATAGGCGACGATGACTGGCAGAACACCGGGCTTCAAACGCTCGGTATGCTGCTTTCCGGTGAATCGGTCGATGCCGTAGACGAATCAGGCGGGGTCATCCCTCAGAATACGTACCTCGTCGTCTTCAATGCCTCCGGTGAGGGTAGCTTTCAGCTTCCTCACATCGAGCGACTGCATCACTGGAAGGTAGTCCTTGCTACCCAGGCAGACGAAGTGCCCGATCCGGAGTATCCACCCGAGGGACAATTTCCGACCCCTCCCCAGTCGATCGTCGTATTCGAGGCCATAGAGCAAGCATAGTGTCGGTTCCCTCAACGGAGCGCCGTTACCACGCCTGTTCCTCAATGAAAAGGGCGGCCGCCGGGGTATGGAACTCAACGTTTCCCTCGTGGATGGAGGGAGCCCGGCCGTCCGGGGCAAATTCGGGTTGCTCCGTATGCATGACGAGCCGGGCAGCCGCGGGCACGGGAAGTACGATACCCGGCCGAAAGGCAACCAGCAGCGTGTACAGGCCGCGTCGCATCGAGAGGCCCCCCTCGGGGCTGCCTTCTGCGGTGAAGCGGCCCGTTACGTCCCGCCGGATAGCCAGCAACCGCTGGTAGAGTCGGAGCGTTCCGGCGTGCAGCGGCTGCTCCATTTCCTCCCAGACGAGTTTACTGCGCTGGAAGGTAGACTCGTCCTGCGGATCGGGCACGGCGCCCTTGAAATCCTCGAACGCTTCAAATTCCCTCTTCCTGCCTTCGCTGACCAGTACACCCAGTTCGTCGTGGTGGTCGGTGAAAAACTGAAACGGGGATGACGTAGCCCACTCCTGCCCCATGAAAAGCAGCGGCGTCTCCGGCGCAAACAACAGCACCGCAGTGGCCGCTCGGTAGGCCGCCGGTTCGATGCCGTGGTGCAGGCGGTCGCCGTAAGCTCGATTGCCGATCTGGTCGTGGTTTTGAATGGCAATCACGAATTGGTGCAGGGGCAGACCCGCCGGATCGGTGCCCCTGTTCTTTTTCATGTTCGCCGAGTGCTGGCCCGAAAAGAACCAGCCTTGCGTCAGCGTCCGGGCTAATTGCCCGGTCGTAGTCTCTGCGAAATCGGCGAAGTAGCCATGCCGGTCTCCGGCAACGAGGTTTCGGATTTGATGGTGGAAATCGTCGGCCCATACGCCGTCCAAACCATACCCCCCCTCCTTCGGGGGGTCGATGAGTGTGCGCAGGTTGCGGTGGTCCTCTGCAAACAACAGGCGCTCCGGACCCGGCAATCCCTTGACCATGTCGGCCAGATCCTTCAGGAAATGCCGGGGGGACGTATCGATGAGGGCGTGTGTAGCATCCAGACGCAATCCGTCGAAGTGATACTCCAGTAACCAGTGGGCGGCGTTTTCCAGAAAGAAGCGCCGTACAGGCTCGGACTGCTCTCCGTCCAGGTTGATGGCCTGTCCCCACGGGGTTTCGTGGGCGTCCGTGAAATAGTGGCCGAATGCCGCTGCGTAAGCGGCATCCGGGCCGAAGTGGTTGTAAATGGCATCCAGATAAACGGCGAGACCCTCCACGTGAGCCGTATCGACCAGCCGGCGCAAATCGTCCGGCGTACCGTAGGCGCTCGCCGGTGCGAACAGAGCGGCCTGGTCGTACCCCCAGTTCCAGCGCCCCGGAAAATCTGCCAGCGGCATGAGCTCGATGGCGGTTATGCCGAGATCTCTCAAATAGGGCAGGCGTTTTCGCACGCCCTCGAAGTCGCCCTCGGGGGAGAACGTGCCGACATGCAGCTCGTAGAAAACCAGATTACCGGCGGCTATGCCCTGCCAGTCGGCATCGTTCCATTCGAATGATCGGGGGTTTACCACGCTTGAAGGTCCGTGGACCCCGTAGGGCTGAAACCGGGAAGCCGGATCGGGAAATACATCGCGCTCGTCCAGCCTGAACCGGTACAGGGCCCCTTCCTTCAGGCCTTCTCCGTAGGTCACGAAGTAACCTTCCGGCTCAGGCTGCATCTCAAGGATTCGAGAAACCTCCCATCTCCCAACGGCGTAGCCCGGCGCGTAAATCTCTACCTCTACACGCTCGTACCGGGGGGCCCACACACGGAACCATGTATCGCCGCTGTCCGGAATGGCGCCAAGGCTCGGAGTGGAAATCGAGGTTGGATTGAAATGGGTACGCATACAAATGAAGGTGTTCTTTATAACGGGTGATGACAGAGAGACGAAGGCCGCCGCTCTGTAAAAAGAAGATATCCGCTATATGGGGAAACCAAAATTCCGCCGGCGGGGGAGGGGAGTGCGCCGATCTCCTTCAAGCGCCGCTCGGACCGATAAAAACGAGGGCCCCTATACGATCAAATACCATAAATGATCGTACCGGGGCCCTGTCCATACAAGCTGATTCAGGTCAGTGTTTTGCCGGCATCCCTGCCTGGTCGCGTTGCAGGAACATGCGCGTCACGGCCTCGATGTTCTGGTCGGCCCATGCGGCCATGGCCTCTTCCTCGCGCAAATTCTCCCGGCAGGCATCTGCCGTAAAGGTGTCGCCCACTGCCTCGGCTGCGGCAATCAACGAGCGGTAACATGCGATCTCGAAGTGCTCGAAGGCGAAGTTTCCGAGGGTATTTTTGACTACTTCATCATCGGACATGGCGTTGGTAATCGCTCCAAAATTGCCCGTAAGCTTGCCCAGGAAGTCTTTCATCCCGGATGAGCCGTCCTTGTCGTATCGCTTAAGGCAGGTTTCCAACCGTTCCGCTTGCATTTTCGATTCCTGCAGGTGCTGCTCGACGCGCATCTGCATCTCGGGGTAGTTTTCCGTACGCTTCGCCTGCTTTTCGAGCAGTTCGATAGCCTGCTTTTCCATGGCATGGGCATCGCGCAGCCAATCGATGATATGGTCCGTCGGGTTCATGGAAGACCTCAGCAAGTTTATGTAAAACGACAATATTGGATAGGTTGAACGGATAGCCCGCTCTGCATACATACACGCAGGAACGGGAGATCGGTGCCGTAAAAATCACGCAACATGAACCGTGGACATGTTATGCGTATCTCCGCGGGAGGGTGGCACAAGGAAAAAGCCTGTCTTC
>CBDUBS010000040.1:0-23994 GCA_965365445.1 uncultured bacterium
CGCTACAATTCACCTCCCGGCCCCGGTTATTGACCTCATTCCATACAAAAACCACTTCATCCCGGCCCCGTACTTACTCGTCCTCCCTCACAAAAACCACATCATCCCGGCCCTCGAGTCGGGATCTCAGAAGGCATAGATGAAGCCCTGAAGAGATCCCGCATCAGACCTGTCCCGCTTTGCGGGAGCCTGTCCCGCTCTGCGGGGTGCAGAATGACGGGCGCTGTGCGGGATGACGGGTTTGTGTCGGGGTATCATAAAGGATGCTGCACAATTGAACAGATCCCGCGTCGAGCCTGTCCCGCAGGGGGGTGCGGATGACGGTTTGAGTAAGCGGAAAAAGTTCGGGGAGCCGGGATATCTTATGGCCGTAACGTAGCCGTAACAAGCAATTCGTTACATGAACCCTGCCCATTTTCCGCCGTAGACAGGTGGCTGGTTCACCACTTTTGTACCCCAATCCGGCGAATGATATGGCTATCAACGAGTATATGCCGCGGGGCCTTCCCCTGCTCACGGATAACGTGCTGGTACGGACCCTGATCGACTACCGGCACGCCTACGAACTGCTGCTGCGCTCGACCTCCGAATACACGACCGCCATGCGGGACCAATTCGAGGATGCCATGCGCGCCATAGAAAACGAATTGCGCGTGCGCGGCCTGACGCAGTATACGTTTTAGGCGACCCTGCGGCGGTCACTCTGAAGGGCGAGCGGCATCAGCGGCTCGCCCTTTTGTGCTGTTTACGAAGTGGTAACATCAGTTTTAACAGCTTACTCCTTATTTCTGCTTAATTATTTTGACCCGGCAACCCATTTCCATAAAGAACAAGGAGGAGGCGATATGGAGAACTACGTCGGCTATGAAGCGGGTGAGGAACTCGTTTTCGATTATTCGGATGCGAAAGACCGGGTGATCTGGGGGCGGCATTTCGAGTTCGGCGATGCAATCGTGGTGCACCTGAAAGATCGCTTGCCCTCTGAGGAACTCTCGCGTCACATGGGGAAAGGCGGACCGTGGGGCTGGGGATCGTTCACGACGAAGTGGGTTGAGACGATTGCCGACCGGATCGAATGGTTATACGACGACAGCGTGCTGTTTCGGGCTCCCCGGCGGGGGCCGTCGCTGCCGGGAAGAAGCGCGGCGGAATATGCCTGGCCGCAGGTGTAACTGCCCTATCGGCGGCTGATGATCCGCCAGAGCACCAGACTGACGGGCCACAACAGCAGGGAGACGAACAGTACGGCGGCGACGCCGCCCTTGTTGCGCCGCCGGGCGTCCCGATAGACGTATACGAGGCTGTATACGTATACGGATACGAGCAGCAGGAAGATGATCAGATCCATGTAAGGAGGGGAACGCCCCGGCCCGTGCCTCTAGAACCGTCGAGGAGCGCCCGAACCACGCAGGTCGGGCGCTTTCCTTTGCTGCCGGGACGGGCTGTGCGTTTTACCGGCAATATACGTCCACGGCAGGAAATACTCCCGGCCTGTGCGAAAGCCGCCCACGCAGCGTTATCCGGACTCTCCCGGAAGGGCTATCCCGACAGAGGGATGCCGTTTTCGAGCAGCTGCTCTGCTGCCATTACCGCCGAAGGGACCTGCAAGGACGCGGCCGTCTTTACGGTACGGGGGAAGCGCTCAGTACTGGAAGCGGCATTACGTGCCGGGCAGTGGGTTCGTAATGGGCGCAACCGATGAATGCCGGTAGGGTCGCCAGAACAAGAAGGAGAATGTACAACCAGAGGACGTTGCGCGTGCCGGCAACGTGCAGGCCTTCCGTAGGCCGATAGATACGCATCTTGCGTGATAGGTTCGTTCAACATGGCGGCGGCCGGCCGTCCGGCGGAGCCGCACCCGGAGCAGTCCGGGCCTTTCCAAAAATGAAGCCGTAAATAAACGGCATCGGCGGGATAAATGCTATCCCATCAAGGTATCGGTTAAAATTTGCCGGATTAAAATCGTGGAACCCCGGACGGTTCCGTCCCTTCCCGCCCGTAAGGGAGTCTCACTCATGGGTTGCCATGTCGTATTGCCGCTTTTCCTCCGCCGATGTGGGGTTGTCGGCGCAGTTCTCGAGTACCGCGGGAACGGGGTTTTTCGCTTCCAGACGCCCAGCGTAGCGCCGCTGGCGCAGCCACTTCTCGAAACTTATCACCGGCAGCACGATGAGCGAAGCCAGGAGCGATTTCAGCAGGGCTTCGGCCGTAAGCGGCGCCGAACCGAACAGGGTATTCATGAACGGCACGTAAATGAACGCCGCTTGCAGGATCAGCAGGGCGGCAATGCCGACGTAAATGTATTTATTTGAAAACAGCCCGATGCGGAACACAGAATCCCGCAGGGAGCGGCACTGGATCAGGTAGAAAATCTGGAACAGGATGACCGTAGTTACGGCGACCGTCTGTGCCTGGATGAGCGCCGTAGCCAGGGGTACACCCTCGGCCAGCTGATTGTGGTATTCGTACAGGAACAACAGGATGGCTCCGGTAGCCATCAGCACCGCCACTAGGATGGTCCGAAACAGTACGAACGGACTCAGGATGGGTTTGGCAGGGTCCCGCGGGCGACGGTCCATCAAGCCGGGTTCCATGGTTTCGAAGGCCAGCGGCAGGGCAAGCGCCACGGTAGCCACGAGGTTGATCCAGAGGATCTGCACCGGCTCCATCGGCATGAGCGGGTGTCCCCCGACAATGGGGGCGAACATCACCGCAATGAGGATGATGAGCGCCTCGCCGATGTTGGTGGGGAGGACGAACGCAAGCGACTTGATGAGGTTGTCGTAAACGCGCCGGCCTTCTTCCACGGCGGCGGCAATGCTGGCGAAGTTGTCGTCGGCGAGCACCATATCCGCCGATTCCTTCGATACGGCGGTGCCGGTGATGCCCATAGCCACGCCGATATCAGCCTGCTTGAGCGCCGGGGCGTCGTTAACGCCGTCGCCCGTCATGGCGACTACCTGCCCTTCGGCCTGAAGGGCGCGGACGAGCCGCAGTTTATGCTCCGGAGCCACGCGGGCAAACACGCCCGTGCAACGGGCTGCTTCACGCAACTCCTCGTCGGACATAGCCTCTATTTCCTCGCCGACGTACACCCGGTCCGACTCGTCGAGCAGGCCGAGTTGCCTGCCTATGGCCTGAGCGGTCAGGCGGTGATCCCCGGTAATCATCTTCACGTTGATCCCGGCCCGCCGGCACGCCTGCACCGAAGCGACGGCCTCCTCTCGCGGCGGGTCGATCATGGCCTGCAACCCCAACAGGGTAAACCCGCCGCTGAGATCGGCATCTTCTATCCGCCCCTGGGAGGCCGGTACGCGCTTCTCTGCAAAGGCGAGCACGCGCATGCCCTGGGATGCCAGCCGTTCGACTTCTTCGTGGACGGACCGGGCGGACAAGTCGGCTCCCAGCGACGTCGGATCGATCCGCCCGATGATGACCTCCGGCGCTCCCTTTATATACAGGGTCGAGTCGCCCTCGGGCGCATGATGGAGCGATGCCATATACTGGCGTTCCGACTCGAACGGTACGGCATCCAGGCGCTTCCAGCTGCGCCGGGTTTCCTCCGCCCGGATTCCGGTCTTTTCCGCCGCCACGATGAGCGCTCCCTCGGTAGGGTCGCCCGAGACGGTCCACTGGTTTTCCTCGTGCCCGACAGAAGCGTCGTTACAGAGCACACCGGCCCGAAGCAGGGTTTCGTAGCGGCCCGGGCTGTCGTTCGCCCCCTCCCGGCCGCTCGTCTCCAGGCGGCCTTCGGGCTCGTACCCGATGCCGGTGAGGCGAGCAGGGCCGGGTTGGGGCGCCCAGAGGGCCTGCACGGTCATCTCGCCCCGGGTAAGGGTGCCGGTTTTATCGGAGCAGATGACCGTGGTGCTGCCGAGTGTCTCGACGGCAGGCAGCTTTCGGATGATGGAACGCCGCCGGGCCATGCGTTGCACCCCGATGGCCAGCGCAATCGTAATGATGGCCGGCAGCCCCTCCGGGATAGCCGCCACCGCCAGCGTAATGCCCGCCAGCACGGCGTCGACGAGTCCAAACCCGCGGACGAGCCCCACAAGGAGCAGCAGCACGGCGACAAGGGAGATACCCACGGTAAGCGCCTTCCCGACTTTAGCAATCTGCCGGGTCAGCGGCGTCTCGATATCCGTGGCCTCGCGGAGCATATCCGAGATGCGCCCCAGCTCGGTATGGGCGCCCGTGCCAACGACGACCGCCCTCCCCACACCCGACGTAACGAGCGTGCCGCTGTATACCATATTCGTGCGGTCGCCGAGGGCGGCTTCCGCGGGGGCCTGGGCCGTACCTTTCGAAACCGCCACCGATTCGCCCGTAAGCGCCGCTTCCTGTACGAGCAGGTTGCGAACCGAAAGCAAACGCATATCGGCAGGCGCCTTATCGCCCGATTGCAGCAGCACGATATCGCCGGGCACCAGTTCAGCGGCGGGCAGGTTCACCTGCGTTCCGTTTCGCAAGGTGGCGGCCGTATTCGGCACCAGATCGATCAGCGCTTCGATGGCTTTACCGGCCCGGTATTCCTGAACGAAGCCGATGATCATGTTCAGGATGACCACGCCGAGCACGACGAGCCCGTCCACCACCTTACCCATAACCAGCGCAAGCACGGCCGAGGCTAGCAGGACGTAAATCAGCGGATCGTTGATCTGTCGCCAGGCCAGCGACCAGATGCCCGGGCCCCCTACCCTGGGCAACGTATTCGGCCCGTATCGGTCAAGGCGTCGGCGGGCTTCTTCGGAGGAGAGGCCGCTTGCGGAGCTCTCGAACGCCTCCAGCACCTCTTCGACGGGTTCGGTATGCCAATCGGAACGGTGGGATTCTATGTTCGGGTTCATGCCGCGTACGTGGTCATGTCAATAAAAAAGACCTCCACCACCCGCAACCGCAGGCAGTGAAGGTCTCGCATTAGTAGCCGGCACCGGTTCCTTGCGGAACGTCTTGACGATACCGACCCCTGCATCAGGCGCAGGAGCTACTCCCCTTCATCAAAAATACTCCTTCATTAAACGCACGACCTTGAAGAAGTTTACCCGATTGCGAAAAAAAGGTGGTTGACCTCCCCGCACGCAAAGCAAATACGACCCTGTCATGTAATCAAATTCTGTCCGCTCCCCATACGATTCCGGGCGCGCAGCGGCGGCTCGTGTAAGCAAAGGATCATCCGGGCCTCCTCACCCGGCGAAAAACCAAAGGGGGGATTCCTGATTCTGGCAGATTCAGGAATCCCCCCACGTACATCGAAAAAACGGATCCCCGTCGGGCCGGCCCTTACTATGGCAGGAACGGCATCAGAGCGAAATAGATGAGCGCCAGCGCCAGAGCGGCGGCAAGCACATAAAAGGCGACCGGAGTGGCGCCGGACTGGTCGGAACCGGCCGGCTGAGCGGCGATACGATGATCGGCAGAGGTTTTGGGTGTCGGTTTCTTTTTCATGACGAAAGGCACATCGGTTCAGGCCGGCGTCGCTCCGGAAAGGGGTGCGTCGGCGACGGGCCGATATTATGTTGCAGATACTTATGTAACAACAGGTTGCAAGCGGAACGCGCAAATTTCAAATATGCCGTCCCTGACGGCCGGGGGAACCCCTGTGTCGATGTATGCTTAAACCCGGTAACCTGGCCTCCCGTAATGATTGCATCCAGCCGCCCCTGCCCGCGGTGAGCTGCAACGGGAGGTTGAAAAGGGACAATGCCGTACCCGGAAGGTACCAGCAGCCACCCCACCTACCGCCTGGTTCGATGCGAGCTCACCGACGTATATGCGTGCTCCTCATCGTCTTCCTGCTGGGAGGCGTGTTGGGGCCGACGCTGCATCGGTTCGGCCACCTGAGTGCCGCGGCATCGGTTGCTGCGGGTGTCGGATTCGGTACGGATGACGGGCCCGGCGACGGTTCGCCCTGCGCCCTGTGTGCGTTCGTTCCGGTGTTCCACACGGCGCCCCATGTACAGATCGAGGTGCACCGGGCTTCCGCACCACTTTACCTTTCTCGGGAAGCCACACCCCGCCCGGTTCCTCTCCCCTCTTTTTCCATTCGGGGACCGCCCGCCCTTTCGTCCTGAAACCCTGCGTTCCGGCGTGTGAGCCTTTACACGGGCTCCGCAGCGGAACGCCGTTTTCTCTTCTCGACGAAAGGTATGCCATGTACGTACGCCCCATTCTGGCTGCCCTGATTGCAGCCTTTACACTATCCGGTTGCGACTGGGTGGACGACAACGAAACCGAACACGCCGAAGCGGAAGGGTACGTCCTCTCCAGCGACGGCGCGGAGATAGCCCGTCTGGCCGATGCCCGCGTCACGGGCCGCATCGACGTAAAGGCCGGTGCGGAAACCCGACCGCTGCTGCTCACCCTGACGGACCACGACGGAAAATCCATACCGGAATCCCGACTGGGGCCGGAGTTTACGCTCCGGTGGGAAATCCGGAACCCATCCGTGGCGGAAGTCCGCCCCGATGCGGCGAACCGGTGGGCGTTGCTAGTTAAAGGCCTGAAAGCCGACAGCACCTCGGTGCGGATCTTCCTGCTGCACAACGGGCACGACGACCTGAAAACGCCCCCTGCCGGCATTCCGATATTCGTGACTCCATGAGGCGGCCATGCGATTCTTGTTTCTCTTCCTCCTGCTCCTGCCGCCGGGCGCCTCACTGCTCGCGCAGGAGCGGCGAGGATCGGTAACGGGCCTCTTTCGCGATGCGGATACGGGCGAGGAGATTGGCTGGGTGCAGGTGCTCCTTGAGGAAGCCGGTCGGTCCACGGTAGCCGACGGAGCGGGGCGCTTTCATTTCCATGACGTACCGGCGGGACGGTATACGCTGCACTCCTACCGCATAGGGTACGAAACGCCTGCCCTGCCAATCGAGGTGGCCGCCGGGGATACATTGCGGCTTACCCTGCGCCTGTCGGCGGCGCCGGTTGCCACCGGCGAAATCGTGGTTGAGGAAGGTCGCTCGTCGGAGCAGTTGAGCGAGCCGGCGCTCAGCCTCGACGGGCGGCAGTTCCGAAGGAACCTCGGCATGACCATCGCGGAAACGCTCGACCGGGAGCCCGGCATCGCCATGCGCTCGATGGGTCCCGCCCCCGCTCGGCCGGTGCTGCGCGGGCTGGGCGGCGAGCGCCTGCTCGTTCTGGAGGACGGCGGCCGCACCGGCGACCTGTCTGCCACCTCAACCGATCACGCCGTAGCCATCGAACCGATGACGGCCGATCGCATCGAGATCGTGCGGGGACCGGCGGCGCTCGTCTACGGCCCCAACGTACTCGGCGGGGTGGTAAACGTGGTTCGCGGCCAGATCCCCACGTCCGCGGCGCACCGCTACGGGGTGAGTATGCAGGGCGAATCGGTCAACCGGGGGTATGCGGCGGGTGTATCCGCCCTGTGGGGCTCGGGCCGGACGGCTTTCCGGTTGGACGGCTCGGCCAGGCAGGCGGGCGAGATGCACACCCCGCTCGGCGAACTGGATAACACCGGCCTCTCTACGTACAACGGCTCGTTCGGCATGAGCCGGGTGAACCCGCATGGATATGCCGGTATCAGCGGCAGCCTGTACTCCTCCGAGTACGGCATCCCCGGCGGGTTCGTCGGGGCCCATCCGAACGGCGTGAGCGTACAACTCAGCCGGGCGCAAATCGGCCTCGCCGGGCGCTATACCACCCATTCGGAAACGCTGCGCCGAGTGGAGGCCCGGGCGGATTTTCTGCGGTATTTCCACCAGGAGTTCGAGGACCGGGAGCAGGACCTCGTCGGGATCGAGTACGGCATCCTGACCGGCGCCGCCGCCCTGACCGGCTACACGGGCCGCATCGGGCCGCTGCAACAGGGAGCCGTAGGGGTATGGACGGAGCTACGCGGCCATCGGTCGGGCGGCCTATCCTTTACGCCCGCAACCACCGAACAGACCGCTGCCGTATACGGCTTTCAGGAAACCACCACGGGTCCGGTGGTATGGCAGGCGGGCCTACGCTACGACCTGCGGCGCGTGCTGCCGGAGCGTTCGTACGATTCCGAACGCATCGGCCGGGTGCGGGACCGTACATTCATCGGGTGGTCGGCGGCGGCTTCCGCCGGGGTGCAAAGGGCCGATTGGAATCTCCGGGCCTCCGTCATGCGGTCGGTGCGGCTGCCCGGCATCGAGGAGCTGTTTTCCGAGGGGCCGCATCTGGCGGCGTACTCGTTCGAGATAGGCAACCCGGATCTCGGGCTGGAAAAAGGGGTTGGCGGAGAACTCACGGCCGGATACCGCACCGGCGGCCGGGCCGTTTCCGCAGCGGTTTTCCTGACCCGGTTTACCGGATTCATCTACCCCCGGCATACCGGCCGGATCAACGCCCGCACGCTGCTCCCGGAATACCAATACACCGGCTCAGGCGCCCGGTTCATCGGGGGGGAAGGATCGGCCGAGTGGCCGCTGGGCGCTGGACTCATGGTTGAGGCCCGAGCCGGGTACGTCCGGGCGCTCCTTATCGAAACCGGCGAGCCGCTCTCCTGGATACCGCCCCTGACCGGCGAAGGAGGCGCACGGTACCGAAGGGGAAGTCTGGCCGCGGGCCTGTCGCTCCGTGTGGCGGCGCGCCAGCATCGGCTCGGCCCTTTCGAAGCCCCTACCGACGGCTACCGGGTTCTGGACGGGTTCGTGCAATACTACTTCTCGACGGGCCGTATGCTGCATACGGTAGACCTCGTGCTGGACAACATCACCGACACGGCGTACCGCAACCACCTCTCCCGCGTCAAGTCGGTCATGCCCGAGCCGGGACGAAACCTCCGCCTGCTCTACCGGATGCATCTGTAATCGCATTGGGCCGCAGGCCCCGATGCTCAGCGGGGCGCTTCCGCCCACTGCCGCAGCACGGCGATGTCCGCCTCCGAGAGCCGGGCGTCGGGATGCATCGTCAGGTATATCGGCAGCGGCATCTTTCCTTCTTCCGCTTCCTCCAGCGATTCCTCCCGAATTTCCTCCCGCTCCTCCTCGTCGTACCGGTTCCACGTCGAAAAGTTGACGTGCTCCCGTCCCTCCTCCACATCGTGCGCAATCAGCCACGATACCGGCGCCACGTGGGCATACCAGGGCCAACGGGCTTCATTGGAGTGGCAATCGTAACAGGAGCGCTCCATAACGGCCCGCACTTCATCCGAGGCAGGCATCTCCGTTTCAACCGGAGGGTTATCCAGTGCGCCGAACGGAAGGATCTGGATGAAAGCCAGCACGACGGCCAGCCCGATGAGGATGCGCAGAAAGAGGTTCATTTTCGGCGGCAGGTTGCTTTACCGGATGCCGTAACGTCCGAAACGTTCGGCCCGCAATCAACCCCCCGGCCGGGTCAAATCATTCTTTCATATTCATTCACTATCCCCCTCATCCACTGCCGTCTCTACCGAGCCGCGCTGTTGCAGCCAGAGGGCCAGCATCCAGCAAAGCAGGGCCCATACGGCCCCAGCCATCCATCCGGCGAGCACATCCGTAGGCCAGTGGACGCCCATGTATACGCGGCTCACCCCTACCAGCAACGTCACCAGCAAGGGTACGACCAGAAAGAACGCTTTCATTTTCCGGCCCTTGTGCGTCCGGGCCAGCAACGCGCCGAGCGTCAGGTAGGTTACGGCCGCCATCATCGAGTGGCCGCTCGGGAAACTCGCCGTATACACGATCGAGCCGTGCGGCACCAGGTCCGGACGGGGCCGGTCGAAACCGGCCTTCATGAGAAAGCTGAGAAGCTGCCCCCCCGAAACGGCGGCAAACACAAACAGGGCCGCCCGGTTGGAGCGTCGGAGCAGCAGGTACCCGATCACGATGAGCGTAATCATGGTAAGCACCGCCACCCCGCCCAGGGCCGTGAAGTCGCGCCCCATTTCCTCTACCCAGCGCGGCCCGACGGGATCGGATAGATCATCCGGGTTGCGCATGGCCAGCAACACCGTCTGGTCGAGCGCTTTCGTATCCCCCTCCACCACCTCCCCCGCTATGGCGGCAAACGCCCATATTCCGGCCGTCATGAGTACGATGAGCACCAGCAGCGATAATTCGGGCCGGCCGAGCCGGTTCCGTAACCCGACGAGGTAACGCCTCCATGCAAGTTCCACGCTCTCCTCCCTTTTCATCCAACGTCCGGCTTATACACTGTTTCGGGCGGGAGGGGTTTCAAGCGGAAGGCCGGATTCGGGGGATTCAGCGGCCTGTGGGCGGCCCGTACGACCCTGCACGGTGCTTGTTGCCATAGCTTCACATGGGGTTACATCATCCGCATGATCCTGCCGCAGCGTCTGTCGTAAACCCCATACACAAACCGATCACCACGATGGATATGCTGAAAGATGACTGGCGGCCCGATGCCGAGCGGCCGCTCCGGCCGCGCACATGGGCATTCGTAGCGGTTTACGTAATGGTGCTGGCCGTCGTGTTCGGAACGCTCGGTTACGGAATGGCCCACGCCGTAGCCCCCGACCACCCCGCCCTGATCGCCGGGCATTAAAAAAGGGCCCCGCTGCCGGGGCCCCTGCGGTTCAGTGCCGGTGGACCAGCCCCACCGACTCCAGCACCTTGTGAAGCATCGGGTGTTCCGGAAGCGCCCCCTCTACGTGCACCTCTTCATTGATGACCGTACGCGGCACCCCCCGCACGTTGTACCGATTGGCGAGGTGCGGGAATTCGATCGCCTCGATCATCTCGGCCCGAATGTTCGAGTTCTCCAACGCCATCTGATGAGCCAGGTGTACGGCCTGCGGGCAGTACGGACACGTCGGCGTGACGAATACCTTCATATGCACCGGCTCCGATACATCGGCCAGCGCCCTCCTCGTCTCTTCGGCCAGCCCCGAGGTTCCCTTACCCACCATCAGCACGGCCTCCAGCAGCGAGGAAAACTCGTAGCCGGAAGGGATGCCGTAAAACCGGATGCCGTAATCCTCCTCTCCAGGTCCGAGTATCGCCACGGCCGGGATCTGCTCGATGCCGAACCGCTCGACGGCCCCGCTATCTTCTACGAAGTCATACACCTCATACGCCACCTTGCCGGAAAGCCCGGCCAGCTCTTCCACGATCTCACGCGTCTCGCGGCAGTACGGACACTCCGTGGACTGGCTGAACACGACCAGTTTAACGTCGTGTTCGATCCCTTGAAACATGTTTTCGACATACTGCCGATCCTTTTCCGAAAGCATACCCATGACATACCCTCCTGGTTTTATCTCGCTGGAATGAGCCCATTATATTCCCTTTTTAGAATGTAGTTTCATGTATACCGGCATTATTCATGGGCCCCTTATTCATCAATCATAACATCTCGGATTACATACAATACTTACTAGTTATATAACTTATCGGTCGCGATTCGTTCACTGGCGCCGATCAAAACACCGCTGAACGGTTGGGCGGCCCGGCAAGGCTGCCGAACCACCCGGGGCGGACACATCCCTGAAGCCGTTTCCCTTCACTACCCTGAACGACGACCCGGCATCTCGGGATGGCGCACCTCCCTGCCTCGCGCCCGACCCCGGTTTGTTCACACCAGCGAATCTCCGGCTCCCTCTGGGCCGCTCATATCCTTTAAGTGTGTGAAGTTTGATCGCGTGAGGTTTTCCCTTACATGTTGCAACAGTTATCCCTTACGTGTTACAACAGGCATTTCTTACGAGCAAGGCCCCCTACGGAACCTATTTTACTGCTGTTGATATTTGTTATAACAGCTATACATTCTCCCAGGAGAATATGGAGGTTAGACGTATGAAAAGAGCGGCCGGATGGATGAGCGTAATCGTCCCGTTCCTGTTGATTGTGGCGGCGTGGGTCGTCCTTCCCCCCAACACCTACCGGGTAGCCCCGAAAAGCACGCTGGGAGTGGAAGGAACCAGCACGCTGCACGACTGGCATTGCACGGCTGAAACATTCGAGGGAGTATTTGAAGCGGTCGGCGAGAGCCCGGCTGACCTCAGGAAGGTGGAGGTCGTCATTCCGGTAGAAAAGCTCGGGTGCGGCAACGGAAAGATGGACAGGAATATGTACGGCGCCCTGGAGATGAAAAAGCATCCGGAAATCCGGTACACGCTTCAGAAAGCCACGGCGGCCGGTGCAGTCACCGACGGAAAGCAGAAGCTGAATACCACCGGCACGCTCACCATAGCCGGCGTGTCCAGGCCGCTCACAATGGATGTAGTAGCAACCCGCCTTCCCGACGGCAAGCTCCGGTTTGTCGGCGACGCCTCGTTTTCCATGAAAACCTTTGACGTCGATCCACCCAGCTTCGCCCTGGGCACGATCCGCACCGGCGAAACGGTAACCGTTTCGTTCGACGTGTTGGCGGTAGCGCTGGAAGGTCGGTAACCGGATACATCCATGACACGCTGCATATGGTTTCTGGCGGCGCTGGTATGGGTCTGGCCCGCACAGGCACAGAGTCTGTTTACCCTGCAACCCGAGAGCCGCATCTGGATAGACGGCGCCTCGAACGTCAGCTCGTTTACCTGCGAGGCCGGCCCGATAGAGGGGTCCGCTCAGTTACCCGACACGCCGATCATGAAGGCGGGCCTGGCCGACGCGCCGGCCCTTTCGGCCCCGGTGCGCCTGTTCGACTGCGGCAACGGACGCATGAACAGCGATCTATACGACGCGCTCGACGCGAAACGGCACCCGTACATCGAGTTCCGGCTGCTCGGCGCCGGCGTGAGCGACGGGTGGGCGGGTGAATGGCAGCGAATACAGGTCACCGGAGAGATTGCCATCAAAGGCGCCTGGCGCACCGTCAGCCTGACCGCCGAGGGCCGCCGTCTGAAAAACGGCCTGTACCGGGTGCGCGGGCGGGCGCCGCTGAAGATGACGGATTTCGATGTCACGCCGCCTACGGCGTTGCTCGGAATGGTTCGCGCCAGAGATGATATCGTAGTTCGCTTCGACCTGACGGCGCAGGAGTGCAATACGGACATGCTGGCCGTCGGCGACCTCCCGGCGGGGGCCGTGGAGGAATGTCTCGGGGCGCCGTGAGGGCGCCCCCCGCTCGCAACACATCACGAAGTTTCCCACCCACAGAAGGTTCATCCTCATCATCCCACAATTACGTCTATGAAAAACACGTCTACCATCTTCGCGCTTTTCTTTGTGCTCCTGCTTGCAGGGCTGCCCAACCTCGGGCAGGCACAACCCTGGATTCCCATACAGTACTTTCGCCCGTACGACCAGTACGGCCTGAACACGTTCGAAGCGACCAAACTGGATACCGTGGCGTACGACGGGTTCAAACTTCGCCTCGGCGCGGCGTTTACACAGCAGTTCCAGATGCTCGATCACGAAAACGCGGCCAACCCCCGGATGCTGCCGGATACGCAACCCGGCTCGACGTACAACGCCAATGAGTTGATGGAAATCGGCGCCGGGTTCAACCTGGCGACGGCCAATCTGAATCTCGACGCCCAGCTCGCCGAGGGGGTGCGGGTAAACCTTACGGCTTACCTCTCCTCGCGGCACCACCCCGAAACGTGGGTGAAGGCCGGGTACATTCAGGCCGACGAGCTGCCGTTCTTCCGCTCGGCCGCCGTCGATCGGATCATGGACTACGTCACGCTCCGCGTGGGCCACATGGAAGTGAACTACGGCGACGCGCACTTCCGCCGCACCGATAACGGCAATGCCATGTACAACCCGCTGGTCGGAAACTACATCATGGATTCGTTTGCCACGGAGATCGGGGCGGAAGTATACGTGCGCTCCGGAGCGCTGCTCGGCATGGTCGGCATCACCGACGGCGAAATCCAGGGCAACGTAACCCGGCCGGACGACCGCTCGCCGTCGCTGTACGGAAAGCTCGGCTTCGACAACCAGTTCTCCGACGCCCTGCGTCTCCGCCTCACCGGGTCGGTCTACACCACGAGCAGCTCGATCAACAATACCCTGTACGCCGGAGACCGGGCCGGCTCGCGGTACTATCTGGTGCTCGAAAACACGAAGGCGGCGGTCGCTTCGCAGTTCCGCTCGGGCCGCATGAATCCGGTGCTCGGCGACGAAGTGACCTCTTTCATGCTCAACCCGTTCATCAAATTCGGCGGCCTGGAGCTTTTCGGCGTCATCGAGCAAGCGTCCGGACGGGCAGCCAGCGAAACGGATAACCGCACGTGGAATCAGTACGCCGTGGAAGGCGTCTACCGGTTCATGCCACGCGAGCAGCTGTACGTAGCGGCCCGGTATAACACCGTCTCGGGCACGCTCATCGGCAGCGGCGCCGACGTATCGGTAGATCGTATCCAGATTGGCGGCGGGTGGTTCGCTACGCCGAATATTCTGCTGAAACTCGAGTACGTCACCCAGACGTACAACGATTTCCCCGCAAACGACATCCTGCACGAAGGCAAGTTCAACGGACTCATGATTGAGGGCGTGGTGGCGTTCTAGAAACGCCTGAGCGACAAAAAAGGCCCGGGAGCGAACCCCCGGGCCTTTTTTTGTTTACTTGAGCAGCGTAACCGAGCGCGTCTGATTGAATCCGGCGGCTTCCAGCCGGACGAAATACGTGCCGCTGGGCAGTCCGGACGCCTCGAATTGCAAGGTGTGCGTCCCTGCCGGCTGCGTGCCCTCGAACAAGGTGGCTACCTGCCGTCCGAGCGGGTCGAACACCCGTATGGCAATCGCGCCCGCCGATTCGAGGTGGTATTCGAACCGGGTAGACGGGTTGAACGGGTTCGGATAGGCCGCATCGAGCCGGTACGCCGTCGGCGTCTCCGGTCGGTCGGTCGCCGTCGTCGGGTTGCCCCACTCGAACAGCGACCGGCTTTCCATGAGGAAGCCCAGGATGCTCACCTGGTTTAATATCTGAGCGAGGTATCCTTCCGCATCGTAGGAATGGGTTTCCGTGGTGAACGTAGTCCAGGCGGATGAATCGTCGTCGTACAAATCTATCTTTACGGTGCTGATTCTGTCACCCGAGTACGTCGCGGTGGTTCGCTGGAGTGGTTCCCACTTGTCTGTTTCCCAGTCCTCAAACAAGATCTGGGTGGCTTTCCCGGCGCTGAAGGTAGTCGTGATGCGCGACTCGTTTTCCCACGCCCCGTTCTTCCACTCCTGCTCGATTGTATTGGGAAAAAGGAACGCAAACGCCGAACCGGTCTGGAATACATCGCCGTTGAGCGTGCTCGAAAGGAGATCGTACAGCTGCTGGATGGTCAGGTTGGGATAGATCGTCCGGGTATCGTTCTCCCAGGCTCCGTTGCGCCATTCCTGTGTGGTTTCGGTCACGCCCCCGTTCTCCTGCACGAGTGTGAATCGGCTCGACGGCTGCCACGCGCCGTTGCGCAGGGTGTCCGTCTGGCCACCCGTTAGAAGGTTTCCCTGAAACGTATTCGTGGTGCGCTCGACGTCGGCCCACGCGCCGTTGCGCCATTCCTGTTCGAGCAACCCGGTAAGCAACCCCCCGGTATACGTATACAGGGTACGGAAGCTGTTGCCGAGTTGTCCGTTCACCGCGCTCTGGATGATCGTAGACGTGAGCAGGTTGCCCTGGTAATCGTTGTCGGAGAGCATGACGGGAACCCATGCCCCATTCTGCCAGGTGTAGCTCGTCGTTTTGTCGATCAGATTGCCCACATGGGTGAAGCGCGTTTCCGTGGAGTTCGTCCACTGCCCCGAAATGAGGTCTTTACTCTGCGTAGTCACCTTACGGAGTACTTTGTTCTGCATTGCGAGGGCATTCGGGAACTGAGCCAGCAAGTTTTCCGAGATCTGGTCCGCCCGCTGAATGGCCGGCTGACCTGCCGCCGGGGCCACGGCCGCCATCCCGAACAGAACGGCCAGCAGGGGGGTGAGGTAATGGTACCGATGTGCTTTCATACGAGTCACGTATAGGATTGGAAACAATAAACCCACCCAGCAAAGTGGTGGGCTGCGTGGGGCACCGATACGTGAATGGTACGGAGGAGTTGCCCTTTTTGAAGATAAAATTAACTCAAGGTGAAGTATAGATGAAGCGCAGGGAATTAATCCGGCAGGCGCATAGTAAGTTGTCCTGTGGATTGCGCCGACCTGTAGGAAAATGCGGCGCCCGCACCTGTTCCTCTATAAAGGCAGGTCACGAGGAGGAAAGGGAGGAATCATCCCGACAGGCGCCGGGGTTGGAGAGCGGCCGCTCCATTCCGCTACAGGAACGGAGAATTGCAACCGGCCCGATCCTGCATCCGTTAACGGGTACGGACCGGTTCGGAAGCGACCGCAGAGGCTTCTCCTTCGTATTCGGTGGTCGGCAGGGAAAGGCGGGGCGTATCCACCGGAGCGGTCTTCTCGATGCGCTTCAATCGGGCGTTCGCTTCATCGAGTTGCTCCTCCAGACCGGCAACGGCTTCGGATACCGCCCGCTCGATGAGCTGCTCGAGCTCGCTGGTCGTCAGGCTGGAACCCGTCGTATCGCCGCGCTTCACGGCGGGTTCGTTCCGCAGTCGCGCCACTTCCAGTTTGTACTTCAAGATGGCTACCACCGCAACCAGAGGGATGGTCATCATGAGGAGCACGAACACTTCTTCAGGCATGGCGGCGCCGGAGATACCGGAGGTTGAGGCAATGGATTACGGTCATAGTACCATCCGGCCCGGTATTCCGCAAGAGGTCAGGGGCGAGGCGACTGCCCCGTGAACAAAATCGGGAGGCCGTTCTTCTCGAACACGATGACCTGATAGGGCGACTGCACGGCGTCGCACGGCCCGAGGTCCGGCAGAGGCCCTACCCGTATTTCCACCCGCCCGTATCTCCGCACGACCTCCCGAACGGCCTCGACGGCGCTGAAGCAGCCGGAAGTTTCGGGCCAGAAGATAGCCGCCAGCGTCCACCGGCTGAAATCCACGGGCGGGGCGGGTTGAGGCCGTATGGTCATCATGCGGTCCATCAGGGCGCTCCAGGCATCATTCCAGGCGGTCGTATCCCGTATGACGAGCGTGCCCACGCCCATGCGCGGCGGTGGGGTTTCATTGAGCGTTTTGAAGTCGATGGGTTCCGGCGCGTCGTGCGAGATGAACTGGCAGGACGTCCACACGGTTACACCGACGAGCAGGGCGAACAGGAGTTTCATCTTCCGTCCTCGGGATGGTGGGTACCGGAAAGACCCGTCGTACGGCGCCCTTATTCCCGGGATACGGAAATCCTTCTCGATCAGCGCAGGCGTTTGATCTGGAGGGCGAAGCGCGGATCGAAACGGCCTCCCGCGAACCGGTCGCAGCAGGGGCCGCACGCTACGTCGCGGTTGCGCTTGCGGAAGAAGTGGTGCGTGCGTCCGCAGCCCGGACACACGGCTGCGTATAACGGGCTCTTCCCGGCTGCCGGCCGGGCGGCGTTCCCGCTACCGGAGGCCACGATCTGGAGCCGGTACCGGGCATCGTACCGACCTCCGGCGTGGGCGCGGCAGCAGTCACCGCAGGCCCGCGCCGCACGCGGCCTGCGGTACCGGGCCGATTTGCGCCCGCACGTAGGGCAGATCGCCCAGTATGGAGGCTCCGGCCGGGTTACTTCCTCCGACGACGTGCACCGCTCGGGGCGAGCGCCCAGCCTCTGCGCGATGTGTTTCCACTCGGGGCCGTGGCCGGCTTCGTGCCCGGCCAGCGCGTGGGCAATTTCGTGAAGCACCGTATCGATGCACACTTCTTCGTCGTTCAGCCCGGCCAGCACGCCGGATACCGTAATCAGCCGGCTGCGGTAGCGACACGACCCCAGACGCGTCCGCGCCCCGTCGAAAGCGAAACGCCAGCCCCGAGCGGTCAGTCCATGCCGGGCCAACTGTTCACTGGCGTAGCATTCGAGCTGTTTCAGATCCATCGACGCCCTCACCCGAGCAGATAAACCAGCAGGATGACCAGCAGCGCCAGGAACACCGCCACGCCGACGATCCAGCCGATGGGCGGTCCGGACGGTGTGGGAGCCTTTTCGACGGGCGGGGCCGCCGCCGGACCTGCCAGTCGCCGCGCCTGCTCCAGCCGCCGCTCATACGGGGCAAAACGCCCGGCTTCATCCCCTACGAGCCGCAGGGCCGCTTCCAGCACGCGAACCTCCCCGGCAAAGTTACCCCCCTGCCGGTAGATGAGCGCCAGGCGCTCGTATGCCAGAGACGTATCGCACCCTTCCGCCAGCATGGCTTCGTACACTTCGGCCGCTTCTTCCGTCCGGTGTTCTTCTTCCAGACGCAGGCCCTGTTCGATCCGCTCCTGCCAGCGCTTTGTTTTCTTCATCCCCATCCGACCCGTTTTCGCCCGTGCATTCGGAAATGCAAGATACGGCCTGTCCGCCATAACCCCACAGGCTTACCGGCCGGCAAAAAAAGTGGACTTGACCGTTTTGTCGCTACCGGTTACCGTATCGGTAGGCAGGCCCTTCTATGGGCGCAACGATAACGACTAACCCGTAGAGGTACAGGAACATCCGGAGACACCCGGCCTTGAAAAAGCAAGGGGGCATTCACTGTGTATAACCGTAGTCTTTACGCGAGGTTACTGTATGTCCGCACCGAACCGATCTTCCGAACGCAACACCTCCGACTTCATCGAATCCCTCAGCGCGTTTGCACAGGCCCACCGAACCCGCCGCTGGCAGGGCGCCTTTTCGGAGTTTCTGGAAACCATCCTGCCGGAAGACCCGGCGCGCTACACACGGACCAGCCACCAGTACATCTGGGATATGCTGCGCTGGCACGGCCGGCGCTCCGGCGAGACCGGCGAGGCCGACGTAGCGGGCCGCCTGTTCACCGACGAGCTGTTCGGCATCGATGAAGCGCTGGCCCGCGTCGTGGATTACTTCAAGGCCGCCAACGCCGGCACCGAGGTCGGGCGACGCCTGCTGCTGCTGCTCGGCCCGCCGTCGGGCGGAAAGTCCACGCTGGCCATCATGCTCAAGCGCGGCCTGGAGGAATACAGCCACACCGACGAAGGGGCTCTGTACGCCCTTCAAGGCTGCCCGCTGCACGAGTCGCCGCTGCATCTGGTGCCTCATACCTTACGGGCCGGCTTCCGTGAAACCTACGAACTGGGCATAATAGGGCAGTTGTGCCCGTACTGCCGGGTGCGCCTCGAAACCGAGTTCGAGGGGGATTTCATGCGCTTCCCCGTCGAACGCATCTTCATCACCGAAGCCGGACGGGTCGGGGTGGGTACGTACTCGCCGCACGACCCGGCCACCGCCGACATCGCCGACCTGGTCGGGTCGGTCGATCTCTCGAGAGCGGGCGAATACGGCGACGAAGGCGACCCGCGCGCCTGGTCGTGGTCCGGGGCGGTGTACGCCGCCAGCCGCGGAATGCTCGAGATGATCGAGATTCTGAAGGTCAAACGCGAGTTCCTGTACCTTCTGCTGACACTCACGCAGGAGAAAAACGTCAAGGTGTCCCGTTTCCCGCTCATCTACGTCGATGAGACCATCCTGGCGCACACCAACCTGGCCGAGTTCCGCAAATTCCTCCGGGAGCAGGAGAATGAGGCCCTTCTGGACCGCATGGTCATCGTGCAGGTGCCCTACACGCTTTCCTACCCGGACGAGGCCCGCATCTACCAGAAACTGATTTCGAGCGCCACCGCCTTCCGGGATACGCACCTCGACCCGCACGCGCTGAAGGCCGCCGCCGTGTTTGCCATCCTGACACGTATCGAACGCCCCGACCGGGAGGGCCTGGACCTTTCCAAAAAGGTTCGGCTGTACGCCGGCGAGGACGTAGAAGGGTTTTCCGATAAGGATGTCGGGCGCATCAAGTCCGACCACCCGGAAGAAGGGTTGGCCGGGGTCAGCCCCCGGTTCGTCATCAACGCCATCTCGAACGCCATTACCCGGAGCGAAACCCGCAGCCTGACCAGTATGGAAGTGCTGCTGGCCCTGAAAGACGCCATCGAGTCGGATGCCCGCATGGACGGAAAACAAAAACGCCTGTGGGTGGACTTCCTCGTCGCCACGCGGAAGGATTTCTACAACCGCTGGGTTAAGGAGGACATCCACAAAGCGCTGTTCGCATCGTTCGAGGACGAGGCGCAATCCCTGCTGGATAAGTACCTCGATGAAGTAGAGGCGGCCCTGGAGCAGCGAGAAATCCTCGACGGCATTACCGGCGAGTCGCGCAAACCCGATGAACGATTTTTGCGATCGGTAGAGGAAAAAATCCGCATCTCCGAGTCGGGCAAACAATCCTTCCGGCAGGAGGTGGTCCGCAAGGCCATGATCGCCTACCGCAACGGCCAGAAATTCAGCCTGGATAGCCACGCCCGGCTTCATGAAGCCGTCGAGCAGTACCTGTTCGACGAGCGGCGCGACGTCCTCCGGCTCGTCTCCTCTTCCGCCCGCCCCGACGACGAGGTCCAGCAAAAAATTTCCGCCGTGCAGGAGCGCCTCGTCCGGGAGTACGGTTACGACCACCACGGCGCCCGCGAAGCGCTCAACTACGTCACGACGCTGCTTTCGCAGGAGTAACCTCCGCTCATGACCGAACCCCACGCCACCCTGATTGCAGTCACGCGCAGACGCGCCGCGTTTCCCGGAGTCTGCCTCGCACCCGGTTCGGGAAGGGGCCGGGGGTGGTTGCCTTCCAGATGTCCGATACGTCCCAGCGGCAACCCCCTCCCCCTTCGGGTACTCCCCCTTCGAAAGGGGGAGATCACGAGACCGATTTCTTTCAAGGCCGGCGCGGTTGGCTCTGCGGTGGAGAGCACTTCATCACCCATCAGTTAATCCTTGCACGCCACACCGGATGAGGCCATCATGATCCGACCCACATCATCGTTCTCAGCAACCGGCGACCGGGGTTCGGGCTGGTACGACCTGTTCTCCCGGGGCGCCAGAGACTGGCTCCGTCACAACGAGAAGATTCAGGACGCCGTCCGGAAGCGCCTGCCAGACCTGCTCGCCGGCAGCGACCTCATAACCGGCGACGGGAAGCAGAAGGTGCAGGTGCCCGTGCGGATGCTGGAGCACTACCGGTTTCGCCTCGGCGACCCGTCCGAGGGGGAAGGGGTGGGCCAGGGCGACGTTCAACCCGGCGACGTGCTCCAGAACGGCAGGCCGAAACCCGGCAAGGGCCGGGGCGGCTCAGGAGAGGGCGAGGGCGGCCCGGAGTTTCTCGTAGAGCTTGAAGTGAACGACATCGTGGACTGGCTCTGGGAAGAACTCGAGCTGCCCAACCTGGAGCCGAAAACCGGCCCCTCCGACGACACGGTGTACTCGCGCGAAGGATGGGATAAAACGGGCCCGCGCGCCCGGTTGGACCGCCGGCGCACCCTCAAGCAGGCCGTCCGGAGGCGGCTCATCCAGCCAGACGGTCCGGCTTTCTCCAACGAAGACCTGCGCTTCCGGCAACTGGTGCAGCGCCCCCGCCCTCTGATGCAGGCCGTGGTACTGCTCGGCCTCGATGCCTCCTCCAGCATGGTCGAGCGGGATCGGAAGCTCGCCAAAGCCTTTTTCTTCTGGGCGTTGCAGGGACTGCGGCGGCAGTACACCCGCCTCGAAACCGTGTTTGTGGCGCATACCACCCGGGCGTGGGAGTTTTCCGAGGAGGAGTTCTTCCGCGTGACGGCCCACGGCGGGACGGTGGCTTCTACCGCATTCACACTGGTCGATCAGATCGTCCAGGAGCGGTACAACCCGGACGCCTATAACGTCTACTTTCTGTACGCCTCCGACGGCGAAAACTATTCCGAAGACCGGGAAGCGGCCGTAGACGCACTCGTTCGGATCGGGCGGTACGCGCGGTTCACGGGGTTCGTGCAAACCGGACGGTCGCCGGTAGGTTTTCGGCAATCGGAAACGGCACAGGTTTTCGCAGGACTCGATGAGGCAGGCGCTCCGTGGGCCTCATACACCCTCCAGGGCGATGATGACGTATGGGCCGCCATTCGGTCTTTTTTCCACGCTCAGATGCAACCCGACATGACATGACCGAACTGGAAACCATCACCGAGCGTCTCGAAGCGCTCGCCCGAAGCGAAGGACTGGATTACCACCCGGTAGATTTCGAACTGGTGCCTCCCGGTTTCATGACCGAGGTGGCCGTGTACGGCCTGCCCGTCCGTATGCCGCACTGGTCGTTCGGCGTCCGGTATTTCTACCAGCTCATCCAGCACCGCATGGGGCACTCCAGGCTGTTCGAGGTGGTGTTCCCCGGCAATCCCTCACACGCCTACCTGGCTTCCGGCAACAGCCTGGCCGAAAATACCCTGGTGGCGGCGCATGTGTTAGGCCACGCCGACTTTTCGAAAAACAACGCCCTGTTCCGCCGCATGGCCGACCAGGTAGGCGAGCAGATCGTCGAGCTGGCAGCCGCCCGGGCGCACGAGATCGAACGAGCCATCTCTGAATACGGACAGGGCCGGGTGGAAATGGTGCTCGACGCGGCGCTGGCCCTGGAACAACACATCGACGTAAACGCCGGCGTCCGACGCGCCCGGTACCCGGAGTACCTTCCGGATGAACCCGAGGCCGCCTCCGGCGCGTTCATGGACCGATTCCGTACGCTCGTCGGTACGGAGCACCCTTCCGACTACAGCCGGAAACGCCGCCGCTCGCCGGTGCCGCCGCGTCCGGAGGCGGATCTGCTGTGGTTCATCGCACAGTATGCCCCGGAGATGGAAGGATGGGAGCGGGACATCTTCCTGGCCGTGCGGGAAGAATCGTTCTACTTCTACCCCATCTTCGCCTGCCAGATCATGAACGAAGGATGGGCCTCGTACTGGCACGCCCATCTGCTGCGCAACGCCGAC
The DNA here is from genome assembly GCA_965365445.1 of uncultured bacterium. GTDB lineage: Bacteria > Bacteroidota > Rhodothermia > Rhodothermales > DASSAV01 > CBDUBS01. The sequence goes on from CBDUBS010000040.1 coordinate 22,694, forward strand.
TTCCTCCCGCAGGACCTATACCTGGATGCGCTCAAAACCCACTCGGACGTGGTGCGGCCCTACGCCGCCGCAAAGCAAGCCTCGCTCGCCCTGAACCCGTACCACGTCGGGTTCTGCCTGTGGGACCGCCTCATCACCCGCGACGGGGTGGAACAGGCCCGCCGCATCATGGAGCAGGAAGACGATTTCAGTTTCGTTCGAAACTACCTCGACGAGGACCTCGCCCGGGAATTGGAGTTGTTCGCCTATCGCGAGAACGATCAGGGCGAAATCAGGGTTACTGAATCCTCCCTGGACGATCTCCGGGAAACCATTCTGGCTCCGCGCTTCAACTTCGGGGCTCCCCGCATATCGGTCGAGGAAATACAGCCGGACGGCGGGCTGGTACTCCGGCATCACCACGAAACCGACGGACGGGGCCTCGATTCGGTCCGCGCGCAGAAAGTACTGGCCTACATCCGTCGCGTGTGGCGGCGGCGCATTACGCTCCATACCATAGACGAAAAGGGCGGCCCCCGGGACGTTACGGCATGAAAAAAGCCGGGAGGCGTCGAGTCCTCCCGGCTCTGGCCCGGTTACAACGTAGCGTCGCCGTACCCGGCTGCCGCGCGGCGCTCGCGGTAGCGCGTCGAGAGCGCCCGGCGCATCTGCTCGGCTACCGTACTGTCCTGCCCGCACATCTCCATCAGGTGGCGCATGGCGTACCCCTCCCCTACCGTCTGCAAGGCCGTAATAGCCAGCGCTTGCTGGGCTGCATCGTCCGACGTAGCGTATATCTCCACGAGTTTCGGAACCACCTTTTCGAACGCGACTTTATGCCCGCAGGAGGTGGAAAAGTGGATGACGTGCTGTATCGCCCGGGTGCGCGCTTCCATTTGCGGGGCATCCAGCGCTTTGGCGAGCTGCGCGTCCAGGTTGTCGAGTATGACCTGGCTGTTGACGGTGCAGGCCGATTCTTCGCCCTCGGCGCGTGCATCCGTAACGGCGAGGGTGAGCATGAACAGTGCGGCGATGGTCATGAGAACGGGTTTCATAGGGCGCCTCTAGGCGGTTGGTGGACGGGATGTCGGTGGAAACTTTACCTTACCTACGTCCCGATTTTCCACAGGGTACAGGCCGTGTTGCGAACCGCCGCAGCCTGTTGCCGGATGCAGATTTGGTGAAGCCGGGCGTTCCGGCCGTTGCCTTCAGGCCCCATCCGTTCGGAGCAACCCCGGCGCGGCCGGCCCCAGGTTGAACAACGCATCCAGAGCGGACAGGCCGGGGATAAACCCGGAGAAATTCTGCCGGTAGATCGGCGG
>CBDUBS010000041.1:0-23952 GCA_965365445.1 uncultured bacterium
GGCGTGCTGACGTCGGAGGTATAGGTAACGGACGGGTACAGCAGCGACCGGGTCACCTGGGGAACGGTGGGGTCGCTGATGTCGGCCTGGCTGACTCCGAGGGCGGATACATCGACCTCCACCCGGCGAAACTTGTCGAACGGGTAACTCATGGCGATGCCGGCGCCGTACTGCCGGTACCGGAAATACGTATAGCGGTCGTAATCCGGCAAAAGCCGCGACATATGAAACCCCGAAATACTCCAGTCCACCCGGTGCGGCAGGTAGTTATACGCAAGGATATAATCCGAATTGCGAAGGTCGATGAGCAGGTTGGTGGCGACGAAAATCTGGTGGTTTCCCAGCATGTCGCTGAACATCATCTGCGTTACGCCCTGCACGCCGTAGAGCGCATCGTAACCGGCGGTGCCGTAAACGAGGTCGGGAGAGAACGTAAGCTTGTACTTACGGGGCTTGTAACGACCGTCGGGAGTGGTATTGTCCTGCGGGGAAAGAAAGCCGTCGGAGAGCGACCGTGCGGACGGCGCCTCGTCGGAGAAGACGTAACTGCGGAGATCGATACGGACCCCTCCGTAGGTGGTGCTGTCGGCTTCGGAAGCGGCGTTTTCCTCCCGGGCCGCTATTTTGCCGTCCGGAGCCAGTTTGCGGCTACCGTCGAGAATGGCGCTCAGGAGCGACGACCGGGAGGCGAGCGAGCCGTCCGGGCGATCCCGCTTGCCGGCATACGCCTCTCCGTCAACCGCATCGCGCATGAACGGGTTGCCCTGACGCAGGGCGTCCCGAGCCAGTGATACGGCGGGCGCCTCCCCGGACGTGTATCGGGCGGCTCGCTGGGCCCATACGTTGGGCAACAGCACTTCGCGGTCGGTGCTGCGCGAAGCGGGCGCGTTGAGAACGAAGATGGAGGGCGTCCCGTCTTTCAGGCTGACGAGGGCCGCCCGGGAGCCGTCGGCGGAAAGAGAAAGCTGCGTGACGCCGATTTCGACGTCGGAGAGGGGCCGCTCGGCCCCGGTCGCCAGGTTTTTCTCGTAGAGGTTCGGAATCCCGTTGCGGTCGGAAATGAAAAGCACGCGCTCCGGGCCGGCGAAGCGGGCGTGTTCGTCGTCCCAGAGTGCATCGGAGGTCAGGCGGCGGACTTCCGGGCGGCCCGGTTCGAGCAGGTATACGTCCATCTGTCGGTAGTCGTGCTCGAACATATCCAGGTCGGCGGGCGCGTACCGATGCAACAGGGTATGGGCCCCCCGGTCGCTGTGAAAAACGATGCTCCGTCCGTCGGGGCTCCAGGAAGGTTCGTGGTCGCTGAAAACATCGTTGGTGTAATTGACCGCCGTGCGCGTATCGAGGTCGAGCACGAAAATGTCGGACTGGGCGTCCCGGGATCCTTCGAAAGCGATGCGGTCGCCGGTGGGGCTCCAGGCAACCGTGTTGATCTGGTCGATGCCGGGCAGGCGGTAGTGCCGCGTCCGGCGCGACCTTACATCCACGAGCGCTATGGCGTCCGAGGGCCCGCTTTTGACCGCCATGGCAATGCTCCGGCCGTCAGGGCTCCAGGAGAGGCCGGGCGTCAGAATGCGAAGGCTTTCGAAGCGGCGGCTATCCTGCCCATCGACTAGTTTCTTGATGATTTTGCCGTCGGCGGCGTCGGCGATGTACACGTCGAACAGCGCACCCCGGTTGGTTACGAACGCAACGCGGTCGCCCTGAGGAGAAAGCGCCGGCCCCGCATTGTAGTAAAAGCCCTTTTCGCGGGTGATGATGGGCCGGGCAAACGCATCGAGATCTTCGCGGGCGGCCAGCTCCGGATAATGAATCTCCTTCAACGACCGGTGCCATCGCTCCGAAAGCTCATCGAGCGACAGGCCCGTCGCTTGCTTGAAGCCGGCCTCGACCGAACGCGATACACGGATGCGCTGGAGGATTTCGGCGACTTTTTCCCGACCGTACTGCTCGACGATGTAATCCCACACGCTCTGGCCGCCCCGGTAGGCAAAATAGCCGTTCAGTCGCCTTATCGGGGCGAGGTCGTCCTCCAGGACGGCCTCCCGGACGTACATATCGGACTGGGTATCCCACCCCAGGGCGGCATATTCCGCCAGGCCCTCGTTGAACCACAGCGGAAGGACGAGCCGGATGTTGTTCTGGATGATGGACTGGATGGAGCCGCCGTAGAACATGTCGTTCAGGACGGCATGAACCAGCTCGTGGTGAACGACGCGCCGGAAATCGCGGTAGTCGCCCGTAAAGGGCAGGGCGATGCGGTTTTTGAACAACTCCGTAACGCCTCCGATGCCCTCGGAATAAATGGGCAGATCGACGGCGTTGGTAACCACGAAGTCGTTGTGGCTCTGGTAAACGATGAAGGGGATCCGTTCGGCGATCTGATACTGCAACAGATCGGTAAGCTGCCTGTAGGCTGACTCCGCCGCTTTGGCGGCAAAATCGGCCAGGTGGTACCCTCCCTCGTAGTAGTAAACGTCGAAATGCTCGGACTGAAGGAAAAACCACTCATGGGATTCGTACTGCACCTTGTTTTTCCCATAGCGGAAGTACTGCCCATCCGCCTCACACGGATTTCCCGCCGCCAGCATCCCTGCGAGGGCCAGCAGTATGTAAAACCTGAAGGCGACGAGCGTATTCTTCATAAAACGGGGGCGGTCGCCGGGCTGCGAGCGCCATGGATCCGAACAGAGGCGGCTTTTTAATTCAAGCGCCTGAAAACGAACAGGTTCCTCTCGGCCTCAAAAAGGAATCAGGCATACCGAAACCACCGGATGAGATCCTTGAGGGCGGGTTTCTTGCCGTACATCAGGATGCCCACCCGATAGATGCGTGAACTGATCCATACGGCGCCGATGAATGCCCCGACGAGAAGAAAAAACGATAGCGCCATTTCCCAGAAGGGCACCTCGGTCACGGTATACCTTACGACCATCAGGATGGGCGAGAAAAACGGAATGATGGACAGGACGATAGAAAGGGTAGAATTGGGGCTTTCGATGATGAAGGCCATGAACAGGATGGGGATGATGATGAGCATCGAGACGGGGAGCATGAGCCCCTGAGCATCCTGCGGCTGCTCGACGGCGGAGCCGATGGCGGCAAAAAGGCTCGAATACAGCAGATAACCCCCGAGGAAAAAGAGAATGAACCAGACGAACACCATGGGCGAGATGTCGGGGATGCTCAGGTCGGCCGCACGAAGCACTTCCTGCCGGGAGGCGTCCACGGGCAGATCGAACGCGGAAGGATCGATGAAGAGGGCCATGATCTGGCCTGCGAACGTAATCCCGGCCAGGATGAGCACGCTCCAGATGGCCATCTGGAGCAGCCCCATCGCCCCTATGCCCAGCACCTTTCCCATGAGGAGCTGGAAAGGCCTGACCGACGAAATCATGACCTCCACGACCCGCGTGGATTTTTCCTCTATGACGCCCTGCATGACGAAGGAGCCGTAGATGAACATGGTCATGTACAAAATGAACCCCAGGATGTAGCCGATAACAGAGTACGTAACCGAGCTATCGGCGGCTTCGCCTTCGTCGGTGAGTTTGACCATACGGACAGGCACGCGGCTGCGGAGCACTTCGAGCACTTCCGGAGGGGCCTGCCGGATATCCAGGCGGTGCTGCCGGACGGCCTGATCGACGGCCTCCTCGATTCGGGAACGAGCGGAGAGGCCGCCCCCTTCGGAAGAATAGTAAACGGCTTCGCCCGCTCCCTCCTCGAGGCCCGCCGGCAACCGGAGATAGGCGTCGTAACGGCCCGCCTGCACGGCCGCACGCAAGGATTCGGCGGGGGCGGAGGTCTGCATGAACACGAACTGCTCGTCCGTGGCGGACTGGAGGCGGTCGAACAGGGCGCCTGTTTCATCGATTACGGCCACGGTCCGCTCGTTGCCTTCGAGGGCTACGGCGGCCATGATACCCGGCACCACGGCGATGCCGATGAGCAGGATCGGCGCCAGCAGCGTAGTCAGGACGAAAAACCTCGACTGTACGCGGCGGAGAAATTCGCTTTGAAGAACGATCCAGATTTTATCCATCGGTGCTGATCCTGTTCGGTTCGGGGTGCAGGCATCCCGGGCTAGCGGACGACGGGCCGTTCGGCCGGCTCGGGCGTGCCGTTGGTGTGCTGTTTCCGGGTGACGACATCGATGAATATCTCGCTCAGGGGAGGCTCGACGAGGTCATACCGAAACACTTCGGTGGTGCGCTCGATGGCGGTCTGAAGTACACGCTTCCGAACCGCGGAAGTATTCTGCACAAGCTGGAGCTGGGCGCGGTTGTTCGTCCTGGAAACGACGCGGAGGAGCCCCTCGCGCTCCATCTCCGTGAGAAAACCGGAATCGCCCTCGAACTCCAGCACGATGGTGTTTTTTCCGAAGCGGCTTTTGATATCGCGAAGGGGCCCCTGAAGCAAAATTTGCCCCCTGGAGATCAGGCAGATATCATCGCAGATCTGCTCGACCTGTTCCATTTGATGGGAAGCGAAAAGGATGGTCCGCCCTTCGTTTTTCATCTCCACGATGATTTCCTTGAGCAAACCGGTATTGATCGGGTCGAGGCCGCTGAACGGTTCATCGAGGATGAGGAGTTCGGGCTGGTGGAGGATCGTAGCAATGAACTGGATTTTCTGCTGCATCCCCTTGGAGAGCTCCTCGGTTTTCTTGCCCGCATAATCTCGCGCGTCGAACCGGTCGAGCCAGTACCTCGCCCGGCGTCCTGCCTCGGAGGGGGGCAGCCCTTTGAGGGCGCCGAGATAGACGAGTTGCTTCCCGACGCGCAGTTTCTTGTAGAGGCCCCGTTCCTCCGGCAGATACCCCATCCGCTCCTGACTCCAGGGGCCTACCGGCTTTTCACCGAACAGAATTCGGCCTTCGTCCGGGACCGTGATGTACGTAATCATCCGGATCGTGGACGTCTTTCCTGCGCCGTTGGGGCCAAGAAGCCCGAGGATGCGGCCCGGCTGGGCCGAGAAGGAGACATGATCGACGGCGGTAAGGGCTCCGTATCGTTTGGTAGCGTGATCGACCGTCAGACTGGGCATGGTTGGTGTCCTGAATGGGAAGAAGCGCTTCGCCAGGCTACACACGTTCGGAGGAAAAAACCACCCGCAGGCGGCCTCTCCGGACCCGGCTCGGTTAAGATACGAGATGCGTCGGACGAAGATGCAGCCCGCAAGCAACATCCCGCCGGATCGATCAGAGCAGCGCCATCGCCCCCTGCGGAATGGGTATCAGATACTGCTGTTCGAATACGTCCTCGTGAACGGCAAGATGGCCGGTGCCCCGAAAATCGACCGCGACGAACGGCCCTACGATGCGCTTGACCTCCCCGATGCCATAGTAACTGGGCATAGGCCCGTAATAGACCAGTTGGCCGTGCTGAAGCTCTTTGCCGACCCGGGCCCGCCTGTGGAATGCAGGCACGACGGGCAAAAGTTCCAATCGGTAAGGTATTCTGTCAGGTACGATTCGAGTAGCCATGTTCCATGATTGCCTGTCGGGGCGCGTAGTACGCCGCTCCGCTCCCGAAGGTCCGTGGCGCCGCGCCGAGCTACAAACGCCCCCCGACACCCCGCATCTTCGCTGAACCGATGAACCTTAAATAGATGTTATTACGATTTTTCGCAAGATATGATTTTTGAGGGCGGAGTGCACGGATGGTCCATGAAATCGGTGGTCGCCGGTTTTCCCGAAGGGTCGGGCGGCTGGATTCCCGCTCCCCGCCTGCACGGGGACAGGCTACGCGGGCCTGACGACTCAGTAATGGTTCGGGATTATATAGTCCTGAGCCGAACAGTGTCTTACCCGGCTTTATTTGTGCCTTGTCGCTGGTTTATTAATACGGGCTTCTTATTTTGTCACCCCCGCCGCCCTCGTCATGGTTTCCGGCTATATCTTTGTTTTCCGGACAGTGGCGCCCGTAACCGCACATACAATCCTGTCTGGGATAGCCATGATGTATTACGATAGCAAGATCGTTGATCGACAGGTAGGCCGGAACGCCGAACTGTTCAGCCGTGCTATCGCCGAACTGGAGACGCCGGAAAAACGCTACCCCTACCTTCGCATTCTCATTGCCATCATCGAGCAGGCCCACCCCGAGTGGAACCAGGCCCCCCAGAAGGACCGGCAAATCGCGCAACTCATCGTGCACATGAGCCACGGAGCCCTGAACATGGACGAAGTAGCCGATGTCGTCCGTATCCGGGATGAGGAGCGCGGCTACTTCTACGACTGACGGCCGGAGAGGGCTGGCGGGAGAATTAACCGAAGCTTCGGCTGAAACAACCGGCAAACCGGGAGCCTGCGCCGGGGAAAGGGGTTGAAGCCGAACGTCTCTATTTTCGGGATTTTAACCACTCCTCCCCCCCCCATTCAGGCGCTTCACCCCGCCGCCGTCGAGCCATGAACCTGATAACCGATCTGGACCTGCTGGATAGCGCCCTTGCAGCCCCGAAAAAAGCCCCGCTCGGTAGGCGTCGCGTGTATATCGAGACGTACGGGTGCCAGATGAACGTGTCCGATTCGGAAATCGTGGCCTCCGTCCTGCAGGAGCATGATTTCCGCCTCACGCTCGACCCGGCCGAGGCGGACGTGGTGCTGCTGAACACGTGCGCCATCCGGGAGAATGCCGAGCAAAAGGTACGGCGGCGCCTGAGCGAGTTCCGCGCCCGCAAGCGGGTCAGCCGCCCGGATCTGACGCTCGGCGTGCTGGGCTGTATGGCGGAACGATTGCGGAAAAAGCTCCTGGAGCAGGAGCACCTGGTGGACCTCGTCGTGGGGCCGGACGCCTACCGGGATCTGCCCCGCCTGCTGCTGGAAGTGGAAGAAACCGGGCAGGCCGCCGTCAACGTACAACTCTCCCGGGAAGAAACCTACGCCGACGTCGCCCCGGTGCGTTTCGACACGAACGGCCTTTCGGCCTTCGTCTCGATCATGCGCGGATGCGACAACATGTGTTCGTTTTGCGTGGTGCCCTTCACCCGGGGCCGCGAGCGCAGCCGCCCGACGACCAGCATCCTGGCCGAGTGCGCCGGACTCGTGGAACAGGGCTACCGCGAGGTGACGGTGCTCGGGCAGAACGTCAACTCGTACCGCTACGAGCAGGATGGGAATGTGGTCGGGTTTGCGGAACTGCTGTACCGGGTCAGCCTGCTTTCTCCGGATCTGCGGGTGCGCTACTCCACGAGCCACCCGAAAGACTGCTCGGATGAGTTGCTGCACGTGCATCGGGAGCGTCCCAACGTCTGCAATGCCATCCATCTGCCCGTTCAGCACGGCAGCACCGCCATGCTCGAACGGATGCGGCGGACGTACACGCGCGAGGAATACCTCGGCCTGATCGAACGAGCGCGCCGGATCGTACCGGGGATATCCCTTACGACCGACCTGATTGCCGGATTCTGCGGCGAGTCGGAAGCAGAACACGAGGAGACCCTCTCGCTCATGGAAGCCGTCCGGTACGATCAGGCCTTCATGTTCATGTATTCCGAGCGGCCCGATACGTATGCCGCCCGCAAGCTTACCGACGACGTCCCGGAGGACGTAAAGAAACGGCGGCTCTCCGAGATCATCGCCTTGCAGACAGGCCATTCGCTCGAAAGCAACCGGGCGGAAATCGGCAAAACGCACCGGGTGCTCATCGAGGGGCCAAGCAAGCGAAGCCACGAGCAACTCTGCGGCCGCACCGATACGAACAAGATGGTGGTGTTCGATCGGGGCAACCTGCGCCCGGGCGAGTACGCTTCGGTGACCATCACGGACTGCACTTCGGCGACGCTGCTCGGACGGGCCACCGAAGCGTTTGAACACGGAACGGCCTGCCGGTCAACCGTGGCGGCCTGAACGGGCCGCGCCCGGCGAAAGCACGCCGCCGAAGAACGGGTGCATGAAGGGTACCAGAAGATCACGGTAGCGCACCCGCCGCATGCTTATCTTACGTTTGTCGGCAGGATAAAGCAGCAACGGACTTCATGGATAGAGCAGCCATACAGGAACGTTTCGGGATTCTCGGAACGTCTCCGGTCATTCAGCACGTCATCGACCGATCAAGGCTGGTGGCGCGCACCGACATAACGGTGCTCATACAGGGAGAGAGCGGCGTCGGAAAGGAGCTGGTGGCGCACGCCGTGCACGAGCTGAGCCCCCGCCGGCACAAGCCGCTGGTCATCGTCAATTGCGGGGCTATCCCGGAAGGACTGATCGAGTCCGAACTCTTCGGCAACGAGAAAGGCGCGTACACGGGGGCCGTCGAGCGGCGCAACGGGTACTTCGAGGAAGCCGACCAGGGAACGATCTTCCTCGACGAAGTAGGCGAAATGCCGGCGGCGGCGCAGGTGAGGTTGTTGCGCGTGTTGGAAACGGGCGAGTTCAGCCGCGTCGGATCGAGCGTGACCCGCAAAACGAACGCGCGCGTGGTGGCGGCCACCAATAAGGACCTGGGCGCCGAAGTGCAACGGGGCCGCTTCCGGGAGGATCTGTATTACCGCCTGAGCACGGTGATCGTAATGATCCCGGCGCTCAGGGAGCGCCGGGAGGACATCATCCCGATTTTCGAGCACTACCTGTACCGGTTCGCCCAGAAGTACAACTCGCCGGTCAAGCGGCTCGACGAAAGCGCCCGGCAGTTGCTGTTGCGCTACCACTGGCCGGGCAACGTGCGCGAGCTGCGCAATGTGGTCGAGCAGAGCATCGTGCTGACCCGTGAAGAAACCCTGACGGCCGACGTGATCCGCGGGTTTCTACGCGGCGTATCGGCGTCGCAGGGCGCAGGCGAGCTCGTACCGGTGGCGCGCCCGGGCGTATCGGCGGGCGGCTCGATGGAAAGCCTGGAACTCGTGTACCGGGCCCTGCTCGAACTTCGCATGGAAATGCGGGAATTGCAGCAACAGGTCGGGCGGCTGGCCGGGTCGTACCGGGGTCCGGGGCAGCGCGAATACATGGAGCCCCGGGGGTTCGAGGACGCCCGGGGGGATTTTGTAATCCTTCGCGACTCCGGCAGCGAGGACGACGTATCGGGCATCGAGGACGTACCGTTCGAGATTGCCGTCGAAGAAGAAAAAAGCCGGTCGAACGGAGCCCGGGGGCACGCCCAGACAGCCGGCCCGGCGCCGCTGCCGACACTCGAAGACGCCGAGCGCCGGTTGATCGGCGAAGCCCTCGAGCGCTTCGACGGCAACCGCCGGCAGACGGCCAAAGCCCTCGGAATCAGCGAACGCACCCTGTACCGCAAGCTGAAAGAACTCGGTGAAACGCCGTGATCGCCCCGACCAGAAAACAGGCTCCGGGCCGGCTGTGGCTCTGGATAACGGGGCTGGCGGTGGCGTCGGGATGCGGGTATTACAGCTTCACCGGCGCCTCGATCCCGGCTCACCTCAACACGATTGCCATTCCAATCGTGGAAGACAACAGCGCGAGCCCGGTGACCGCCCTGTCGGAAACGGCCACCCGCTTGCTGACGGATCTATTCGTGGGGCAGACGCGCCTTTCCCTGGAACCCGACGAAGACGAAGCCGACGTGGTCCTTACGGCCCGCATCGACCGCTACGAGAACGCACCCGCCAGCGTGAGCGCCGAGGAGCGGGCGGAAATAAACCGGGTAACCATCACGGTTTCGGTCCGGTATTTCGACCGGCTGGAAAACAAGGAAGTGCTTCAGCGTACCTTTTCGTCGTTCGGAGATTACGAGCCCGCCGTGGCCGGACTTCAGGGAGAGATCGATGCAGCGCAACGAGCCATGGTGAACATCACCAACGACATTTTCACCGCAGCAACGTCGAACTGGTAGAGGCCTCCGCCGCCGGTTCCGTTTGTTGATTACCAAACATGACGCCGCATCAGGCAGCCTATGCCGGTTCAGGACATATCTACCATCCTACAGCAATTCCAGCGGGGCAACCTGGCCTCGGCGACCCGGCAACTGGATGCGTTATGCCGGGCGTTTCCGGCCTGCGTGACGTTGCAGGTGCTCCGCGCCAGGGCCTACGAACAGGCCGAACAGTGGGAGGAGGCGGTTAAAGCGTGGCAGCAGGCGCAGTTCCTTCTGCCCAACAGCCCGGCGATACGGACCGGCATACGAAAGGCCACGAAGGTCTGGCTGGCTTCTCAGGCAAATCCGGAGACAGCCGGGCCGGCCGTCGAATACATGCCGCCGGAGGCCCCGGACCTGAAAGACGTAACCGGGCCGGATGAAACCCCGGACGAACAACGGCCGGAAAGCGAGCAACCCTCCGACATGCTTTCCGAACTGGACCGGCTCATCGGAGAGCTGTCATCAGCCCGGATCGTACCGGCCCCGGATCTGGAAGCCATCGCCCCGATAGAAATGGACGATGAAATCGACGACGTGGTCTCGGAAACGCTGGCCCTGATCTACGCAACACAACGCCAGTTTGGAGAAGCGGCCCGGGTTTATACCCGGCTGGCCCAACAGCAGCCGGACCGATCGGACGAGTTCCTCCGAAAAGCGGAGGACTTGAGGCAACGCTCCACCGGCGGAGCATAAGGATGCGATGAAAGCAAGCGCCGTCTCGGGCCGTTGCAGCACAGAAAAAAACAGGCATGCATCCGTTTAACCGACTGGCTGAAAAGAAGCAACGGATCGTTGCGGGCATCATGAGCGGCACCTCGCTCGATGGGGTGGACGTGGCCCTGGTGAGACTGGAGGGCAGCGGCAGAGGGCTGCGCCTGGAGCACCTGGGGTTTGTTTCACGTCCCTTCCGAGAGGACCTCCGCTCGGCGCTGCTCCGAAACTCCTCCCCGGAAAGCTCCTCCGTGCTGGAATTGTCGCAGCTGAATTTCCGCCTGGCCCATACCTATGCGGAGGCGCTGAAAGCAGCCGCCGAGGCCGCCGGCGTAGACCTGACGGCGCTCGATTTGATCGGGTCCCACGGACAAACGGTGCATCACGTTCCGACCCCTGCGGATTGCGCCGGGAGCCCGGTCGCCTCGACCCTGCAAATCGGCGACCCCTCGGTGCTGGCCAACCTGACGGGCATACCCGTCGTGGGGGATTTCCGGGCGGCCGACATGGCCCTCGGAGGGCAGGGCGCTCCGCTGGTGCCGTATTTCGACTGGGTTTGCTTCGGCAGCGACCGGGAGGCCAGGGGGCTGCTCAACATCGGCGGCATCGGCAACATCACGGTACTGCCCCGAGGGGCCCGCGTAGAAAAAGTCTATGCCTTCGATACGGGGCCAGGCAACATGGTCATCGACGCCATGACCACCCGCCATTTCGGGCGGCCGTACGACGAAGACGGCCGTATCGCCTCGGAGGGACAGGTGCTGGAGGGCGTCGTAGCCGACCTGTTGATGGACGATTATTTCCTTCAACCTCCCCCTAAATCGACGGGAAGGGAACGGTTCGGGGCCCCCTTCGTCGATCGGCTCTCCGCCATGCTGGAACACAGGGAGCCCCGGGACCGGATTGCAACGGCGGCGGCGCTTACCGTTTTTTCGGTATATCAGGCCTACGCGCGGTTCATCCGCGAGCGCGACGCACTCGACGTACTGATCGTAGGGGGCGGGGGGGTCAGAAACCGGTTCCTGATGGACCGACTCGCCTCGACGTTCGCCCCGATCCCCGTTCGGTCAACGGCCGAGTACGGAATTGACCCTGACGCCAAAGAAGCCGTATGTTTCGCCGTGCTGGCGCACGAAACGATCAATGGTACGGCCACGAACGTACCGTCGGTGACAGGCGCCCGCCGATCCACTTTACTGGGCAAGATTTGCCTCCCTCTATAGCAAGCCATATGTCAGATTCCGGTCCGCACGCTTCGTTTACCCCGATCGACCAGATAGGTGAGTTCGGGCTGATCGATCAGTTGAGCGACATCCTGGGCGCCCCGGACGACGACGACCTGCTCGCAGGCATTTCCGACGATGCGGCCGTATACCGTGTGGGCGAAGGGCGAGTCCATGTAGTAACGACGGATGCCCTGATCGAGCGGGTCCATTTCGACCGGTCGTTCACGCCGATGGAGTTCCTCGGGTTCAAGGCGCTTTCCGTTAACGTGAGCGACATTGCGGCCATGAATGCGTTCCCTCGGTATGCCACGGTTGCGCTGGGGCTGCCCGAGTCCGTATCCGCCGAAATGGCGGCCGCCCTGTACCGCGGAATGAAAAAAGCCGCCCAACTGTACGGCCTCACGGTGGTCGGGGGAGACACGACGGCCGCCCACCGGATGATGATAACCGTTACCGTCATCGGCGAGGCCGCCGAAGAAGCCGTGGTATACCGAAGCGGGGCCCGCCCGGGCGACTTGCTGTGCGTGACGGGAAACATCGGGGGAGCATATGCCGGATTGAAGGTCTTGCTGGACCAGCAGCGGGCGCTCCGGGAGGAAGGAGAGGATTTCGCGCCGACCCTGGAAGCCTTCTCGTACGTCATCCGCAGGCAGCTGGCCCCTACGGCCCGGCTGCAAACGGTGCAGGACTGGGCGGAGCGCGGCGTGCAGCCCCACGCCTTGATCGACATCTCCGACGGGTTGGCCTCCGAAACCCATCACCTGTGCCGCCTGAGCGGGTGCGGAGCCCGGCTGCGCGGCGCGGCCCTCCCCATCGACCTCGAGACGCGCCAGGTAGCCGACCAGTTTGCCGACGAAGTGGATACCTACGCCCTGTTCGGCGGAGAAGATTACGAACTGCTGTTCGCCCTCGCGCCCGAAGACCTCGAGCGGCTGGAACCGGAGAGCTTTACGGTAGTCGGGGAGTTCACGGAGCCCGAGGCGGGCGTCGTGATCCAGACTCCCGAAGGGGCCGCCATCCCGCTACAGGCCGGCGGGTACCGGCATTTCAGCGAACCGGAACCGCCGGAGTGACGCCTCCGGAGCCGTTTCCGCGTTTTTACGTACCTTCCTCGCGGAATCCTCCGGCTTTTATAGGGTGCTTCTCGGGGCAGGATGCTATATTGCCGTGTCGGAGATGCGCCTCGAAATGCTCAGTAACACGGATCCTTTTTCAAGACCCAGAACGTAATGGAAGCAAAAAACGCCAGGGAACAGGCCGGCGATGAAGGAACAGTCGGCGAGGTCGTGCAGATCGTCGGATCGGTCGTCGATGCCCAGTTTCCACCCAATAATTTACCCGGCATCTTGGATGCGCTGGTCATCGACCGGGGGGAAGAAACCCCGTTGATCCTGGAGGTGCAACGGCATCTGGGCGAGGACCGGGTGCGAACCATCGCCATGGATTCGACGGACGGCCTGCAGCGCGGTACGGCCGTGCGCAGCACCGGCCGCCCGATCGCCATGCCGGTCGGTGACGAAATACGCGGTCGGCTGTTCAACGTCGTCGGGCGGGCCATCGACGGGCTTCCACAGCCCAAAGCGGAAGGGCGCCGCCCCATCCATGCTAATCCCCCTCCCTTTCAGGAGCTATCGACTTCGGTGGAGATGCTGGAAACCGGCATCAAGGTAATCGATCTCATCGAGCCGTACTCCCGAGGGGGCAAGATCGGCCTGTTCGGCGGTGCGGGCGTCGGCAAAACCGTGTTGATCATGGAACTGATCAACAACATCGCCAAGGCGCACGAGGGGCAATCGGTATTTGCGGGCGTCGGGGAGCGCACCCGCGAAGGCAACGACCTGCTCCGGGAAATGCTGGAAAGCGGCGTGGTGCAGTACGGCGACGCCTTTATGGAATCGATGGCAGAGGGCAACTGGGATCTCTCGAAGGTCCGGATGGACCTGGTCCAGCAGAGCAACATCACGTTCGTGTTCGGGCAGATGAACGAGCCGCCGGGAGCCCGCGCCCGGGTAGCCCTCTCGGGCCTGACGCTGGCCGAGTACTTCCGGGACCTGGGCGGCCGCGACGTGCTGCTGTTCATCGATAATATTTTCCGTTTTACCCAGGCCGGGTCCGAAGTATCGGCCCTGCTCGGGCGTATGCCGAGCGCGGTGGGCTATCAGCCCACACTCGCTACGGAAATGGGCGAGATGCAGGAGCGGATCACCTCCACCAAAAGCGGCTCCATTACGTCGGTGCAGGCCATCTACGTACCCGCGGACGACCTGACCGATCCGGCTCCGGCCACCACCTTTGCCCACCTGGACGCCACGACGGTGCTCTCGCGGCAGATTTCCTCCCTCGGCATCTACCCGGCCATCGATCCGCTGGACTCCACGAGCCGCATCCTGGACGCACGCATCCTGGGCGAAGAACATTACAACACCGCGCAGGACGTAAAGCAGTTGATCCAGCGGTACCGGGAGCTTCAGGACATCATCGCCATCCTCGGCATGGACGAGCTTTCGGACGAGGACAAGCAGGTAGTACACCGGGCCCGACGAGCCCAGCGGTACATGAGCCAACCGTTCTTCGTGGCCCAGCAGTTCACCAACTTCGAAGGCAAATACGTACGGATCGAAGACACCATCCGGGGGTTCCGAATGATCCTCAACGGGGAGCTGGATCATATCCCCGAGGGCGCTTTCGCTTACAAGGGCGTCATCGAGGAAGTCATCGAAGCGGGCGAGACCATGCTTCAGGAGGGCTGATTGGACATTCATCCACATTGACCGACCGTACCATGCCTGGAACCGTACACGTGGAAGTAGTCACTCCGGAGCGCAGCGTATTTCGCGGCGAGGCGGCCGGCGTGCGCGCCCCGGGGGTCGAAGGATCGTTCGAGGTGTTGCACAACCACGCGCCCATGATTGCCGCCTTCGGTATTGGGCCGCTCTACCTGACGCTCCCCAACGGAAGGCGGGTTTCCTACGCCACGAGCGGCGGCTTTCTGGAGGTGCTCGACAACCGGGTGACGGTGCTCGCCGAAACGGCCGAACCGGCCGGAGAGATCGATGTGGAGCGAGCGCGTTCGGCGGAGCAGCGCGCCCTGGACCGCCTGCACGGCAACGCGAACGACGTAGACCGGGCCCGCGCCGAACAGGCGCTCGAAAGGGCCCGGAACAGGCTGCGCCTCGGCATGAGCCAGGTGCTGGCGCGCAAATGACCCGTAAGGCCATCCTCGGGAGCCCGGCCGGAGCGTTCCGGGCGGGCTTTCCTTTACCACCGAGCCGGTAACCGCGTATGCTCCTGGAAGACCTCCCGACCCCGTGCTTGCTCGTTGAGAACAGCCGCCTGGATGCCAACCTGAGCCGCATACAGGCCAGAGCCGACGCCGCCGGGGTCCGCCTCAGGCCCCACACCAAAACGCATAAATCCGTGGCGCTGGCCCGGCGACAACTCAGCCGGGGGGCCGCCGGGATTACGGTGGCCAAAGTAGGCGAAGCCGAAGTGTTTGCCGCCGCCGGCATCGACGACATACGCATTGCGTATCCGGTGGTGGGGCGGTACAAGCTCGAACGACTGGCCGCCCTCATGAACCGGGCCGCCGTATCGTTCTGTGTGGATACCGCCGAAGGCGCCCGGGCGGCATCCGCGTTCTTCTCCGATGCCGCCCTGAGAGCGGACGTCCTGATCGAGGTCGATACGGGCCATCATCGGACCGGCGTGCCCTGGGATCTGACGGCAAGCGTGGAGTTCGCCAGACAGGTAAGCGCCTTGCCCGGGCTCCGGTTGGCCGGGCTGCTAACCCATGCGGGACATGCCTACTTCGGCCCTGCGGAGGACGAAACGCCCGACGAGGCGCTGCACCGAGTAGCCCTGGAGGAAAGAGACCGGATGCTCGAATTTGCTTCCAGGCTGGCCGCAGCCCGCATAGAAGGGATCGACCCGGAGCATTTCGAAATCAGCATCGGATCGACGCCTTCCCTCACGTATTTCCAGAACGCGGACCTGAACGGGTTCTCGATCAGCGAAATTCGCCCGGGCAACTACATTTTCTGCGACGCCATGCAGGTAGCGCTCGGCTCGGCCCGCCTGGAGCAGTGCGCCCTGACCGTGCTGGCTACCGTGGTGAGCCGCCGCCGCACGCCGGACGGCAGCGACCGGTTGTTCCTGGATTGCGGATCGAAAGTGCTCACCTCGGACGTCGGGTTCAACACCCACGGGTTCGGTATTCTGCTCTATGACCCGACCACGATGACCCCCCTGCCGCACGCCTTCATCACGTATCTCTCGGAGGAACATGCCTGGGTGGAAGTACCGGGCGGAGCTACATTGCGGGTCGGCGACCGCGTCCGACTGGTCCCCAACCACGCCTGCGTCGCGGTGAACCTGCAAAAGGAGCTGTACCTCGTCGACGGCGAACAGGTAATCGCCACCCTGGCGGTGGATGCCCAAGGTATGGTACGCTAACTCATCAATCGTCTTCATTTGCCATGCGCGTTTCCGTATTCGCCGTTCTGATGCTTGTCCTTCCCATGAGCAGCTTTCTCGCAGGATGCACATCCGGCGACGACCACGGGGACCAGAAAGGAGGCGGCCAGGAGATCGGCCCGCCTGAAGTGGCCCAGCCGGTCCAGACGCTGCCGGATACGAGCAAACTCTACTTGATCGACATGCTGCCCATCGGTACGAGCTATTCGGAAGTGCAACAGCGCTTCTCTGGAGTGAGCGAGCGGATGCCGACGGCCATTGGCGAGCTGTCGCGTGCGACCGCTCCGGTGCAGATAATGGGCCGACCCGCCGTGCTCGAACTGAACTTCGAACGGAATACCCTTTACAGCTATTATTACCGCCTGGAGGAGCTGTCGTGCAACGAAGCCCAGGACCTGTACGAGCGATTGAAACAGGTATACGAACAGCGTTACGGCGCCTATAACGAGGAGCGGGAAACCGATGGGGCCTACCGGGCCGAAACGAGCTACTGGGCCGCCGTCGGGTTCGACGTGGTAGCCACTTACGGCAACCAGAGCGGTTCGTGCCGGGTAGCCTGGGGCTTCCAGGAACAATGAATCCGAACGCTGCCGGATTGCATCGCTATTGCGGCAGCAGCGGCGCGCCCGTCTCCGCATCCAGCACGAGCGTGAACGCCGAATCTTCCGGCAGATCGAAGGTGCGGCTCCGGCCGTTTCGCAACTGGATGGTCCGCCGCCCGCCCGCCTTGCCGTGCACCACCACCAGCCCGTCGCCGGCATACACGACGTCGCCGGCAGGGCTGTATACGTGCGCTCCGCTTTGCCGCAGGATGTACTGCATCGGCTCGAGGCGCTTGCCGGGTAGAGCAACGTACCAGACGGTGTGGTCCTTGAACCGCTTACGGGCTACGGCGGCCTGACCGGCGGACGTATACCGGCCCAGAACGGTAGCATCCGGATCGGCGACGGCGAACAGCGGCCCGAAAGGCCGGTCGCCGGTGCGGTAGGCCACGGAAGAGTCGGGTAGATCCACGATGATTTCGGGGGTCTGTGCAAGTTCCAGCGGAGCGAGTTTCATGCCGATGAGATCGGACACGGCGCGAGGGTCCAGGGTACGGCCGTCTGAATAACCCGGCGCATAGAACCATACGAGCGTCCTGCCGTCGCGAGCGACCTGGTTTTTGATCAGCTCTCGTTGTCGCTCGTCCAACAGGAAGGTATTTCCGAACACGATCACGCGATAGGGAGCGAGATCGATGCGTTCCAGGTCGCGCAGGTGGATCGAGTCGAAGGCAACGCCCGTTCGAAAGGCGGCCAGCGGAACGTAATCCTCCAGCAAGCGCGAAACCGGGTCGGCCCCCCGCAGGCTGGCCGTGTGGTAGTAGGCTTCGGTATCGTGGACGAACAGCACGTCGGCGCCGGTGCGGTAAGGGCCGGTCCGGGTGCTGTCCAGCATCCGCTTCATGGCGCCGATGTCGTCCAGCACGACGGAGTTATCCCACGTACCCCGGCTGCCGTAATAGTTCGGACGGTGGTTATCCATATCGACGCCCCCCACCCCGAAGTCGTAGTACCACATGCCCATTCCGTAGACGGCCGTGAAAAGGGTATTGCGCCGCACGTTGGCCAGGGCATTACGAAGCGCGATCCGATGGCCGGGCGTTCGGGGAATGGGGAGCACCGGCTCGTTGTCCATTTCGTCGAGCCACAGTTTACCGTGCAGGCGAACCGTCGTGAGCAGGCCCCGGGAGTGGTAGGGGTCGCCCGGCCGGTTCACTTCCGGCTCGTAGGCGTTCGGCGAGGATACGTAGTCGATGTAGGCGGAATCGAACACGCGCAGCATATCGAGGTGGCATCCGGCGGCCTGCCGTCCGAAGGTCGAGTAATAGTAGCCGAAGAACGTCCCGATGACGAGGGGACGGGGCCAGGTTTCGCGGACGAGCCGCGCCCAGTACAGCACATTATCGGCGACCAGTGCGTGTTGGGCCCGGTAGTAGTCGATGACAGGCTGCTCCCGATGGGGGTCGCGGAAAATGCCGGCGGTCGTGCGCCGCTGTGACGTATCGGGCACTTCGGCCGCGTCGAACGAGGCGTCCGGACGGTTCCAGGCTTGCCGGAGCGCAGCCTCATCGCCGTAGGTCCGGCGGAGCCACTGCCGGTAATGATGGGTCATCGCCGGAGACACATCCGGTTCGTGGTAGAAAAAACCCCAGTAATGCCACTCGCCGTACACCCCGTCGGAAAGGTGTAGCCCGATCAGGTTATGAGATTCGGGCGCGGCGGCCAGCTCCGTCAGGAAGGCTTTGACTTTGGGAGCGGCTTCGTCGCGGTAGCGGACCGAGGCCAGGCTGACCCGTCGAACCGCTTCGATGTCGAACGTGATGATGCGGGTGAGGCTGCCGTACGTTTCCTCGTCGTAGTATCCGGTATCGGCGTAGCGGACCCATTCCTCCGGATGCCGGTCGCGCCACCAGCGCGGGGCGGTAACGTGAAACCGGATGACGACCCCGCCTTCCGGGCATGCCCGGCGAACCCCCTCCAGCTGGCGCCGGGCGAGCGTGAGATCGAGCGACCCGTCTTCCATCCAGACGTGTTCGAGGAACAGATCCACCTGAAACAGGCGCACGCCTGCTTCGCAGAAACGACGCAGGTTGTACTGCGGCAGTTCATCCCACGACCATCGCCCCCCCGGCGTGTCGGTAAGGGAGTAGAACAGGGGGGTCATGGCCCGGCCGTCCATGAACAGCGTGGGGCGCCCCTTTTCCATAGCGACATGGGCGGCGCGCGGCTGCGCGGCGGCGAAAACGAAGGGGCAGAATCCGACGAAAAGGAGCAGGAGAGCACGCATGGCCATGGCGTCTGGGTGGGAGCGTCCCTTCAGGGTACGGATTGCCGAACGCGAGATCAACCACCGGGGGAGGTATCGGAAAACTCAGGAATTGACTTGCAGGTCTTTCGCGGCCCCTCGGGCGGCAAGGATCATCTCCAGGCGTCTCTCGTAGAGCGTCCGCTCGATGCCGGCAGGATACTCGTGCGGGTAGTCGAAACGCTTGATGCCCTGATGGAACCGGTCGAGCTCTTCGCGGGCGCGGGTGCGGGCGTCTTCCAGGCCGGGCAACGGCCCCACAAGACGGCCGCCCCGAAAAACCGGCGTAAGGAGGTCCTCGTACGGCGTGTCGTGAGCAAAACGGTTGCGGCGGGTGTAATCGGTCGGATGGACGTACTCTGCATCGCCTTCGGGCGGTGTGCGTTCATCGAAAATCATGTCCCCGGCATATTCGCCGTCGCAGCGGAAACGCCGCACCTGTAGTATTCCGGGAATGGAGGTTTTTTCCGGCTGCTCGGAGAGTTTGATCCGGTCCTCCCAGGAGCCCCCGGTTTTCTTGAGCGCGGAGAGCTTGTACACGCCCCCGAGGGCGGGCTGGTCGTAGGCCGTGACGAGGCGGGTGCCCACGCCCCATACGGTGATGCGGCTATCCTGAAGCTTCAGGCTCTGGATGGTTCGTTCATCGAGGTCGCTGGAGGCGTATATCTGGGCCTCCGGGAAACCGCCCTCATCGAGGATGCGGCGGGCCTGCTGGCTGAGCCAGGAAAGGTTGCCGGAATCCAGGCGAATGCCTCCCAGCTTGTGCCCCTGCCGCCGGAGCGCTTCTCCCGCCTCGACGGCGTGGCGCACCCCCTGGAGCGTATCGTAGGTATCCACCAGAAACACACCGTTGTTGGGCAGGGCTTCGGCATAAGCCAGGAAAGCCTCCATCTCGCTCTCGAAGCTCATCACCCAGCTATGGGCGTGCGTGCCGCCTACGGGAATGCCGAAAAGCCGGCCGGCCAGCACGTTGGACGTCGCCGCGCACCCGCCGAGGTAGGCGGCGCGGCTGGCGGTAAGGCCTCCGTCGATCCCCTGCGCCCGGCGCAGACCGAACTCCAGCACGGGTTCGCCCCCGGCGGCATGTACTATCCGCGCGGCCTTCGTCGCGAACAGGGTGTTCGCGCCGATAATGTTCAGGAGCGCGGTTTCGAGCAGCTGCGCCCCGATCAGCGGGCCTTTTACCCGGATGAGCGGCTCGTGGGCAAAACAGGGGGTGCCCTCGGGCATCGCGTCGATGTCCAGGTCGAGGCGCCATGCCTGTAAATACTTCAGAAAAGCCTTCTCGAACAGCCCTTTGCCGTCGTTTCCGGTGAGGGTAGCCAGGTACGCGACGTCCTCTTCCGTAAACCGAAGGCTCTGGAGGTACTGGGCGGCCGGAGCCAGCCCGGCGGCCACGGCATACCCGCCCGAAAAAGGCAGCCGCCGGAAGGAGAGATGGAAAACGGCTTCGTCTCGCTCCCGCCCCTGCTTCCAGTACCCGTAGGCCATCGTAATCTGGTACAGGTCCGTCAGGAGGGCAAGCGAGGGGCCATACAGGTAGTGCGATACGGTAGACATAGTAAATCGGTACAGAAACCGGCGGTGCATTCACTCGGACTTCACCGAATGTACGCAAACGCCGCCTGGAATCCATCGGCCGACCATTCCCGTTGCCGGTAGAGCAGGCCCGCACCGAGCGCCGCTCGGTGCGGGCGGCGGCTTACTATGTCCAGAATATCACATCGCATCGTGCGCGCCCGATTGACCGGGGCGTTTCAAAGCGATGATATTGAGGCGGCTCGGCAACGGGCCGTCTTTTCGCTCAAGAAATAACGCGTACAATCCATGAAAAACATTTTTCGGGCCTTGATCGCGGGCTGGGCCGCCAAGCGGTTGGGAGGCGGCTGTTTGATGACGGTTATCCTGTTTATCGTCATCTTCTGGCTGCTCGGTTATCTGTTCTGACCCGAGGCGCCGTTGAAAACACCGAATCGGCATCCGGAAACCATTCGGTGGCCGTGGCGGCTCGTCGCGGCGGTCGGATGGTTCTTTCTGACTCCTGCTCCCTGTCGGGCGCAGGAGTCGGAAAGGGATTCGGCGGCTGCCTCGTTGCCGGAGATCGTGATCACGGCGCTGCGCACCCCGAGCGCGGCGGCGCAGGTGCCGTATGCCGTCACCGTGGTAGGCCCCTCGGAAATCGGGACCGGGCGGCGCGGCTTTTCCCTTGACGAGTTGCTGTTCGCCGTGCCGGGGGTTCAGATCGAAAACCGCTACAATTTCGCCCTGGGTGAACGCCTTTCGATCCGGGGCTTCGGCGCACGCGCCCAGTTCGGGGTGCGCGGAGTCAAAGTGCTGCTCGACGGCATTCCGGCTACGTTTCCGGACGGGCAATCGGCGCTGGGGCACATCGACATGGAAGCGGTAGGGCGCGTGGAGGTGATCCGAGGTCCGGCCTCGGCCCTTTACGGCAACGCCGCCGGGGGCGTCGTTCACTTCCAGTCGCCCGACCCTCCTTCGTCTCCCCTGGTACAGACCCTCGCGGTAACGGCAGGCTCCAACGGCCTGCGTCGGTTTCGAAGTGCAACGAGCGGCACGCTCGGCTCCACGACGTACGCGTTCGACGTATCCCGGCTCGCTTACGCAGGGTATCGGGCGTTCAGTGAAGCCGAGAACCTGTACCTGGGCGGCCGCATAGGCCGGCGATACCGTAGCGGCGGATGGCAATTGACCGGCCGGTATGCAGGCTACGAAGCCGAGAACCCCGGCTCGCTCTCCGATTCGTTGCTCCGCGCCGACCGGAGCCAGGCCTACCTGTTCAACAGGGTGCAGCAAACGGGCGAAACGGGACGACAGGGACAGGCAGGGCTCCGCTGGACCCGCACGGTCGGGGCCGGTGAGCTCGTGGCATCGGGATACGGATTGCTGCCGCTGATCATCGACAACCCGATCCCCTCGGCGTACATCGACCTGTACCGGAAGGCCGCGGGCGTTCGGATGGAGTATCGGGGCGGCTTCGGTGCAGGGGCGGCCTTCGCCCGCTGGACGCTCGGAGCGGAAATGGACGCACAGCACGACGACAGGCAGAATTTCGGCAACGAGCAGGGGCGGCGGGGGGCGCTCCGGCTCGATCAGATCGAACAGGTCGTCAACGGAGGCGTCTTCGGGCAGGTATCCGCTGGGATTACGGAGCGGCTGAGCGCCCTGGGTGGCTTGCGGTTCGATGCATTTACCTTCGAGGCCGAGGATCGGCTGGTCGACGAGGGCAATCCGGATCATTCGGGCCGACGCACCATGACCGCCTTGAGCCCGTCGGCGGGGGTCGTGTTCCTGCCTTCGCCCGGGATGCATGTATATGCGAACGCGGCTACCTCATTCGAAACACCCACCACCACGGAACTGGTGAACCGGCCGGATGGAACCGGAGGCTTTAATCCCGACCTCGATCCGCAACGCACGCTGTCGTTCGAGTCGGGTTTGCGCACGCGGGCAGGTCGCACCGGACGGGTCCATGTCGCCGTGTACCGGGCGGTGGTCCGTAAAGCCCTCGTGCCCTTCGAATCCGCCGAGGCGCCGGGGCGGACCTTCTTCCGCAATGCCGGCTCGGCCGTGCATCGGGGTGTGGAAGCGGGGGCCGACTGGGCGCCGGCGTCGGGGTTTCGGATGAGGGCAGGGTACACGTTAACCGACGCCCGGTTCAGGAAGTACGAAACGGGAGGGCGGGTTTACGACGGCAACCGCATACCCGGCATCGCCCTTCACCGCATCGAGGCCGGCATGGATATCCGGCGCAAGCGAGGGTGGTTTGCTTCGGTGGAGGGTCGGTATGCCGGCGAAATGTTCGTCAACGACGCCAACCGCGCCTCCTCACCGGCCTACACGCTGGTGGGCATTCGCCTCGGCTTCGAAGCCGTACAGCTGGGGCCGATGCAGGCGGCATTCTTTGGCGGGGCGGACAACGTATTCGATCAGGGGTACAACACCTCCGTCGTCGTAAACGCCTTCGGAGGGCGTTACTACGAGCCCGGCCCCGGCCGCACGTTCCACGCGGGGATGCGCGTGGATATCGGGCGCGGCGAGGGCAACTGAACCACACGCCGCCCGGCGACGAAAGGCTATTCCTGCCGGGCCTTCTTGAGCCCTTCGGTGGTCGTGTAGTACTTCGTAATCATGTTGGGCGTTTCCCATTCGGGAAGGCGGCCGTCCCGAAGGTACTGGAGATACTTTTCCGTAACCTGCGCGAAGTGCGCTTCATGCCCGACCTTGTACGAGTCGGGTATTTCAATTTTCCAGCTACCGTTGCCCATACCTACCACCTGAAGGCCGGGGTACTCGGCAGCCAGATCCCCCTCGACGGCCTGTTTCAGGGCCTGCTCGAAAGAATCGCCCCCCTCCCCCATCGCCTCGACGTACAGAGTGGGTTTGTAGTTTTCCTCAGGCCCCTGCCGGATGACGAGGCGGCTTCGCGTGCCGCGCATGATGCTGTAGTGGGTGTCGCCGGCGCCCGGAGGCGCTTCGTAATTCCAGATGACGGATACCTTGGCGACTTTGTCTTTCAGCCTGTAGACGATCTCACCGTTGGCATACGTCTTGAGCAGGTCTCCCTCTACGCTGTTCCGCAGGTAATCGGGGTACTGTTTAAGATGGGTAACCCGCTCGAACTGCTCCGGCGTCAGGTCGGTCGTCCAGCGACGGGCGGACAGGATCTCGACATCGGATTTAGATAGCGGCTGTTCGGGAAAGGCTTCCCACTGGATGAGATCGACCAGGTGCGTGGTGATATCCACGAGTCCTTCACCCTGCTGTTCGGTATCAAAGAACCAGGCCGGGCGCTTGAGGGGTCTGCCGGAGACTTCCTTGGCGAAGTGGTGCACCGACTCCTTGGTGATGGCCGGTTCCTC
>CBDUBS010000042.1:0-23916 GCA_965365445.1 uncultured bacterium
CCGCCATGATGTGGGAAACGACTACGTCGGGCACCGCAGGCTTCCTGCCGTGCACCTTCAGAACATGATAGCCGAAACGGGTGCGAAGGACAGGGGAGAGCTGGCCTACGGGCGTCGTATAAGCTGCTTCCTCGAATTCGGGAACCATCTGACCGGGTCCGAAAAAGCCGAGGTAACCGCGATAACCGAGGCCGCCTTCGCCTTTTGATGAAGGATCTTCGGAATGACGAAAGGCCATATCCCCAAAGTCCGCCCCCCGCTTTATGGAATCAGCTATAGCGGTGATTTTGGCCAGCGCTGCCAGGGTATCTTGCGGAGTATCTTCCGGTGAAGCCATGATGAGTATGTGGCTGGCTTCCACGACCTCCTGCATACGTTCGAACACCTGCCGCATCATCGGCTCGATGACCTCCTGGTCCAGCAGGTAGGGCCGCGCCATGTTGGTTCGGTATTGTTCTATCTCGGTGGAAATAGCCGAGTCGCTCCGAAGGCCGGCCTCCTCTCCTGCAAGCACCTTGAGGCGAAAGTTCAGGTAGCGGTCGAGGAAGTCGGCATACTCTTCAAACGTATCTTCTCGGGCTGCGTCCACGCCTCCCACGGACCTGGCGTACCGCTCCTCGAATTCGTCCAGTCGCAGCACCCGTCCGGCATACTCGGCGACTACGGAGGCATCCTCCCGTGTTGCTTCGCCTACAACCGTTTCTCGCGCACCTCCACAACCGGCGAATATGTAAGCAAAAAAGAGAAAGAGGAGGGCAGGCGTCGTTTTATAGATCGACATAAATAACAGGTTTGCGTATAACGGGCCGCACATGGTCGCGGCCACACCTTCAGGGAAGTCAAACGGAAAAACAGCGCAACTTATTGTATGACGCCGGTGAAATCAAATCGGCAAGGTCTTTTACATCGGAGAAACGCCCGGCGGACGGTCTGTAGAAGCCGTATTCTGCGCCGATATCGTGATGAACGCGCCCGGCATACCAGATGGCTCTTTTCTTCGTTAATCAGAAAGAGCAACCTTTATGGTGTTTTCGTGTCCTGTAATGGAGAGCCCTGCCCCGATCCGTTTTCATTCGTCGGGTTGCGATGAGAGAATCGGAGTCGGGTAACCAGCGCCCGCCCTATAGAGGGTACCGTATGCATACCGACGATCGATCGCTGATAGAAGCTTTTCAGAACAGAGACGAGTTCGCTTTCGTGTCTCTGTATAACCGGTACAAGGGGCCTGTTTACTCGTTTTGTCTGAAAATGCTTCTCGACCGTGAGTTGGCTCAGGATGCCATGCAGGAGACCTTCCTGCGGATGTATGAGAACAGGGAGCGGTTGCTCAATACGGCGTCGTTCAAGGCCTGGTTGTTCACCATAGCCCGAAATCAGTGCCTCAATCAGCTTCGGCGGCTCAGCCGGCAGGTGCCTCTGCTTCCGGAGGACGAGGGGGTGGGCGCCAGTACGGATACACCCATTTCGGAGCTTGAGAAAAGCGAGCAAATCGATCTGGTAAACCGATTCCTGCAGCAACTCAAGCCCGAATACCGGGAGGTCATCGTGCTCAGGGAATACCAGAATATGTCGTACGAGGAGATTGCGGCCGTAACCCGAAGCACCCTGAGCGCAGTAAAGTCGCGGCTTTTTAAAGCCAGAAGAAGGCTCGTCGATTTCATGGAGCCTGTTCTTCGTTCGGAGGATAGGGGAAAGCTGGATCGGAAACGTACGAAGCCGGAGCGGTCCGACACATAAAACGGCAGGTCATATGGGAGTGCCTTACAGCAATTCATTTCATGGGTCGGGTGGACACGCCTATCTGGAGGAAGCCCTGAACCATTATGTAGACGGCGAATTGCCGCTCGACAGGCAAGCCGCTTTGTTTGCGCATTTGGCGTCCTGCGAGCATTGCCGGCTGCTGCTCGATAGCATAATCAATTTTCGCCGGGCGGGAAGGCAAGAGTACATCGCTGTACCAACGGCAGTAGATGACGCCTTTTTCAAACGCCTGGCCCATCGAAAAATCTCCGGAGAGCGGATTGACCGCGAAGCCGAACGGAGACCTCTATGGCTGGTCAGGGGGCCCGTATCCGTTCGCTCGGCTGTCGCGGCAGCAGTGGTATTGTTCGTTCTGGGCCTGCTGGTGCCCGTATATGCGCCGCCGCCTTTTCCCGTCAGAAGCGTTGAGGCCACCGAGGAACGCGTTGAGTTTCCGGATCGGGTTCAAAGCTCCAGCGAAATGGTGTACGTCATCTATCCCGGTGTAACCGTCGAAGCGAAACGGACGGAGCGCCTTTCGCGGGAAGATGCCTTGTAAAGGACCGGCCAACTCGGAAAGGGTGCGGCGCCGTATTGGAGCTGCACCTTTTTCGTTTGGGGCATTCTGGTAACCCGTTTCCATGTTATCTTGGCCGTCTGACATCCTGTTGCACCCACAGCCGATTTCTTCTGCATCATGTCGTCATCCGACAACCCGATATCCGTCCGCGTCCGGTTTGCACCGAGCCCCACCGGTTTCCTCCACATCGGAGGACTGCGGACGGCGTTGTACAACTACCTTTTCGCCAGGAAACACGGCGGAACATTTATTCTTCGCATAGAGGATACCGACCGCGAGCGTTTCGTGGAAGAAGCGGAGCCCGACATTCTTTCGTCGCTCGACTGGGCGGGGCTTGCTTTCGACGAGGGACCGGGTCATGAGGGCGCTTGCGGGCCCTACAGGCAATCGGAGCGGCAGGACATCTATCGGCGGTATGCCGACCGGCTCATCAACGACGGCCATGCCTACTACGCCTTCGATACACCGGAGGAAATCGAAGCCATGCGCGATAGGCTCCAGCAAGAAGGCAACGCTGCTCCGAAATACGACGCCGTTACCCGGATGAGCATGAAGAACAGCCTCACGCTTCCGGACGCCGAAGTGCAGGCTCGTCTGGCGGGCGGCCAGGCGTATGTCATCCGCCTGAAGGTTCCGCGTCGTGAAACCGTGCGCTTCATGGATCTCGTCCGCGACTGGGTTTCCATCGATACGGATCTCATCGACGATCAGGTGCTCGTGAAATCCGATGGTATGCCGACATACCACCTGGCTAACGTGGTGGACGATCACCTTATGGGGATTACCCATGTCATTCGCGGCGAGGAATGGCTTCCTTCTACCCCCAAACATATCCTTTTATACCGGTTTTTCGGATGGGAGCCGCCTCAGATGGCGCATCTGCCGTTATTTCTAAGCCCGGAAGGAGGCAAATTGTCCAAAAGGAATGCAGATAAACTGGGCATTCCCGTGTCCGTGCGGCAATATCGCGATATCGGGTACGAGCCCGGCGCCCTCGTCAATTTTCTCGCCTTGCTGGGATGGAATCCCGGCACCGAGCAGGAAATATTCACACTGGAAGAACTGGTCGAGGCCTTTTCCATCGAGCGGGTCGGATCCAGTGGCGTCCAGTTCAATCTGGATAAGCTTGCCTGGTACAACCAGCAGTTCCTGAAACGCCTCTCACCGGAAGAACTGGCCCGGAAAGTGCATCCTTATGTTGCGGAGCAAGGATATGCGGTAGATGATTCCTACCTCGCGCAGGTTATCGGGCTCATGCAGGAGCGCATCACGCTTCTGCCGGAGGTGGCGACTGCCGGCCGGTTCTTTTTCGAGGATCCTGTTGCGTATGAGGAGGCCGCCGTCAAAAAGCGCTGGAAAGACGATTCGGCAGCCCTGCTACGACAGTATGCGGACCATCTCGAACCCCTGCACCCTTTGCGCGCCGAAGAAGCCGAACATGCGCTTCGGAGCCTGGCCGAAAGCAATGGGGCGCCCGCCGGCCGCATCATTCATCCGGTACGGTTGGCGTTGAGCGGCGTATCGTTCGGGCCGGGATTATTCGAGATGATGGCCGTACTCGGCCGCGATGCCTGTCTGCGCCGGCTTCGGCGAGCGGCAGACGTACTCGGCTGATTACATGGCAATGGACGCGTGCGTACTCCGACAGGTTCTGACGAGGTCGTATGCCGCGATACCGAACGCAACGGATACGTTCAGAGATTGCTTGATGCCGAACTGCGGTATCTCAAGCGCCACATCGGCCTCGCTTATTACCGCCTCATCGACGCCCTCTACTTCGTTTCCGACCACTAGGCACAAGGGAAAATGCTCCGCCGCTAGTGCATCGATCGGAGTGGGCGCATCGGTCAGCTCGAGTACGGCTATCGTATACCCCTCTCCTTTCAACCGGCGCACGGTTTCCAGTGCGGACGGTACGTGTGTCCACGGCACCACCTCTTCCGCGCCGAGCGCCGTCCGGCGCAGCGCGTGGTTTTCCGGTGTTCCCGTGATGCCCGCGAGGTAGAGGTGGTTAAGGCGGGCGGCATCGGACGTGCGAAAGATGGAACCCACATTATGCAAGGACCGGATGTTATCCAGTACCACGACGATGGGGTGACGAGGTAAAGATGTTATTTCGGATGGATCCGGTCGCCGGATTTCGTCGTGCCTTAGCTTTCTCATTCCTTCGTATCGGTGTACCTGCTATGTCTTTCCACGTGTTCAGAAAAACCCTTCTCTCCGCTACCGCGCTCGTTATCTTTGGCCCGGCGTTGCTCCTTATCCTGTCGGGGTGCCAGACTCTTCAGGAATTCGCGAATTTACGAAACGTCCGCTTTGCGTTCGACGATGTATCCGCCATGAATATGGCCGGCATCGACGTGGACCGACTCCGCTCATATCA
The DNA here is from genome assembly GCA_965365445.1 of uncultured bacterium. Classification (GTDB taxonomy): domain Bacteria; phylum Bacteroidota; class Rhodothermia; order Rhodothermales; family DASSAV01; genus CBDUBS01. Next base: position 4,704 of record CBDUBS010000042.1, read on the forward strand.
GGATTTATCCTCTACGGACATCCTTCGTCTGGGGAGCGCCTTGAGCCGGGGTGAATTGCCGGTATCGTTCGATATTCACCTGGAGGCCGAAAACCCGCAAGAGAACAACGTGCAGGCGCGGTTGCTGCGCATGGACTGGGAACTATTCCTGGACGACCGCGAGACGGTGAGCGGTGTGTTTAATCAGGAACTCGCGCTTCGGCCAGGTATAAGCGAAACATTCCCCATACATATCGAGATGGACCTCATTCAATTCTTCGGGAATAACCTGCAGGATCTCGTGAATATCGCGCTGGGCATATCGGGGCAGGGGGGCGAGCCGGTGGAAATCAAGCTGAGGGCCACGCCTACCATCGATACCGTCGTAGGCCCCATTCGCTATCCGCAGCCGCTCACACTCATCCGCAAGCAGGTGGGCGCCCGTTGAGGGATTTATCGGACCGAGCATTCGGCCGGATACGCAGGGAATCGGTGCGGCGCCCCTCGTAATTTGCTTTGCAGAATCGGGATATGTAATTTTCTTTTCTGCACAAGCATAACCAAACCTCTGGTTCGTCCTTGATCGTTGCCATCGATGGTCCTGCCGGCTCGGGAAAGAGCACCACGGCGCGGGCCGTTGCGGCCCGATTGGGGTTTCGGTACATCGATACCGGAGCCATGTACCGGGCGATCGCGCTGGGGCGCCGGCGCAGCGATGGGCCGGCGTCGGACTCCGGTTTTCCGGACGGTCTCGAAGTAGGCGTTTCCTACCGGGACGGTCAGATGCGCGTGGCGCTGGATGGCGTCGATGTTTCGGAAGAAATACGGCGTCCGGAAATCGGAGAACTGGCGAGCCGGTTGAGCGCCCGGCCGGAGGTTCGCGAAAAGCTCGTTGCAGAACAGCGCCGGCTTGCCCAACTCTTCAACCGGGAAGGGGTGGGCGTCGTGCTCGATGGACGCGATATCGGTACGGTTGTTTTTCCGGAGGCTCAGGTTAAGATCTATATGGTGGCCGACCCTGAAGTGAGGGCAAGACGCCGTTGGAAAGAGCTTACGGAGAAGGGCGAGCGGATCGAACTCGCTGCCGTGCAGGAAGAAATGATGCGGCGAGACCGACTGGATGAGGAGCGCGAACACTCCCCGTTGCGGAAGGCTCCGGATGCCATCGAACTGGACACGAGCCGGTTTTCTTTCGATGAACAAGTGCAGTTTGTTTTTGAACGAGTTATGGAACGGATGAGCGATTCTTCCGTTTAGTTTAGCTCGCATAAAAGTACGGTTGCGGCCCCGTGCCGCTTCGTAGCCGTACGCCGAAGTATTCACGTTGTTTGTTTAACCCTAAAATCACTTTGCGGAGCCGGTATGGGTGGGCGGCCCGCGAAGAGCGACAGAAAAGGCATAGCCGTCGCTACCCCGACGACGACCCGGCGGCAGCCTGGAGAATCCTATGGCTGAAGATCAGCACAAACTAACCGAAACGACCGAAGTAGTCGAAACGCAGGACCAGCCGGAAGCCGAAATGCCCCGGGAAGAAGTACAGTCCGAGGCCGCTCCGGAGAAAAACGAATCGTTGCTCGAACAGGCTCGCGACCTGGCCGAAGACGCCATCGAAACGGTATCGAGTGTTGCGGAAAGCGTGCGGGACACGCTGGGCGACGCCGTCGAAACCGTTGCCGAAACCGTCGGCCTCAGGGATCGTGACGAAGAGGACCGAAGCCCCGTCCTGACCTCCGTGGATAGCGCCGCCGATCTTCACCCGACCGGGCAGATCGGTTTTACCGGCGAAATCACGGGCCGCGTGGTACGGCTGGAAGACCTGGACGCCCTTCAGGATGAAGAAGAGGATACGCAGCAGCACGACATGCTCCTCGGCATGATCGAGCAGACCCTGACGAACGTATCCGAACAGGATATCGTCAAAGGCCGGGTGGTCCGCGTCGGTGAAAAGGATATCGTGATCGACATTGGCTTCAAGAGCGACGGCATCGTTCCGCGAAACGAATTCGGAGCCGACCTGGCTCCCGGCGATGAAGTCGAGGTATTTCTGGAGCGGATCGAAGACTATCAGGGGCAGCTGGTCCTGTCCAAAACCAAGGCGGATACGCTCCGCCGCTGGCAGCGCATCGAGGAAGCCTACAACAACGAGGAAGTGCTCGAAGGCACGATCATTCGCCGGATCAAGGGCGGCATGATCGTCGAGCTGTTCAGCGGCATGGAAGCATTCCTGCCGGGCTCCCAGATAGACGTGAGGCCGGTGCGGGATTTCGATGCGTACCTGGATAAGCGCATGGAGTTCAGAATCGTCAAGCTGAACCCCGCCAACGAGAACATCGTCGTTTCGCATAAAGCCCTCATCGAAAAAGAGCTCGAAGCGCAGCGCAAGAAGATCCTCGCCACGATGGAGCCCGGGCAAGTACTCGAAGGCACCGTCAAGAACATCACCGACTTCGGCGTATTCATCGATCTGGGCGGCGTCGATGGGCTCCTACATATTACGGACCTTTCCTGGGGGCGTGTTTCCCATCCTTCCGAGCTGGTAAGTCTCGACCAGAAGCTCAATATCGTCGTTCTGGATTACGACAAGGACCGGCAGCGTATCTCGCTGGGCCTGAAGCAGCTTCAGTCGCACCCCTGGGAGAATATCGCCGACAAGTACCACGAAGACGATGAAGTAGAAGGCAAAGTGGTATCCATTACGGACTACGGCGCATTCGTCGAGCTCGAGAAAGGCATCGAGGGCCTGGTTCACATTTCGGAGATGAGTTGGACGGAGCATATCCGCCATCCCAGCCAGATGGTTTCGCTCGGTCAGATCGTAACGGTGAAGATTCTCAACATCGACCACGAGGGCAAGAAGATCTCGCTCGGGATGAAGCAGCTTCAGCCTGACCCGTGGAACGGTATCTCCGATCGGTACCCTCCGGGAACCGTTCTCCGCGGAAGGGTACGCAACATCACGAATTTCGGCGTATTCGTCGAGATCGAACCGGGTATCGACGGGTTGGTTCACATAAGCGACCTGTCCTGGACGAAGCGCGTCCGGCACCCCAGCGAGATCGTGAAGAAGGGGCAGGAGCTCGACATCGTCATCCTGAACATCGACGAGAAGGAGCGCCGGATTTCCCTGGGCCATAAGCAAGTCGAGACGAATCCCTGGAATCAGTTCGCCACGGTCTATTCCGAAGGCACCGACACCGAGGCCACCGTCTCGCGCATCGAGGATAAGGGGCTCATCGTGGAGCTTCCGCTCGAAGTAGAGGCGTTCATTCCGAGCGGCGAGTTGAAGAACGGCCAGAGTTTTCAGGATGCCTACCGTCCGGGCGATAAGCTCCAGACGCGGGTCATCCGGTTCGATGCCAACAACAAGGAAATCGTGCTCAGCGAAGTAGCGAAGCAACGGGCCGAAGAACGCACCAAGCGCGAGGAAGAACAGCGCGAGAAGCGAACGACCCGCGATCGCGAACAGCGCGAGATCCAGCAGTTCCAGGAGCGGACTCCGGCATCCGGCCCCACGACGCTGGGCGAACTGAGCGGCCTGGCCGAACTACGCGCCCAGATGGAGGAGGCGGAAGAAGCAGCCCGGCGAAAAGATAAAAGCGCCGCCGTTCCGGCCGAGCCCACTACGGTTACGCAACGCGCCAACGCCGACCTGTCGGGTGAAGTCGGAACGCAGAACCGCAGCGAATCCGATGACGAAGCAGTCGCGAGCGCGCAGGCCGGTGAGGCTACGTCGCAACGTTCCGAGGAAGCGGGTGATCTGCCCGGCGCGGAATCTTCGAAAGCTTCGCTCAAGCCGGTAGAGGAAACCGCCGGAAGCGAAACGACCGGGGTCGTGGAAGCCGAAGTCGAACCCGAGCAGGCTACCGGCGCCGCCGGCGAAAAGCCCGTCGCTACGACGGAATCCGACCGGTCGGTTAGCGAGATCGAGAGCTTCACCCATCCGGAAGGAGTGGAAGAAGCCGCCGTAACCACCGACGATGTGCTGGATACCGCACAGGCGGAGGAAGCAACCGAACTCGGTAAAGCAACCGCGCGAGTGGAAGGGGAAGCAACGGAAGAGTCGGAGGATGAAGCGGATAAAGCATGATCCTCGATAGTCCATGCTAAGAAACAATTAAGGGCAGCCGCCGCGAGGGGCTGCCCTTAATTGTTTATATATTCCGAAGCGCCGAAAGAAATGAGCCCTCGGGGCAAAACCGGCATACTAACTTGCGCATCCAAAACCACGCGTGCCTTTTCCATGACTTCAAATATGTTTACCATCAAAGGAAGCAGTTCCGTCACGCTGCGGCTCCGCCTCGAAAACAAACCCGCCACCCTTGCCCGTGCGACGAGCGCCATCGGGGAGATCGGCGGCAACATAGGAGCCATCGATATCATTGCCGTCGAAAAAGATTCACTGATCCGGGAAATCGTCGTTTCCGTATCGGACACCGATCAGGTGCAACGCATCCTGGACACCGTTGCCCGCCTCGACGGCATCGAGTTGCTCGACGTAACCGATAGAACGTTCCGGATACACCAGGGCGGCAAAATAGAAGTCAGCGGCAAACAGAAAATCGTCAACCGAGACCAGCTTTCGATGGCGTACACTCCCGGTGTAGCCCGTGTATGTATGGCCATCCACGAGGACCGTCAGCTGGCTTATGAGTATACCATCAAAAACAACACGGTGGCCGTCGTTTCGGACGGTACGGCCGTACTCGGCCTGGGAGACATCGGACCGGAAGCGGCCATGCCTGTTATGGAGGGGAAAGCGCAGCTGTTCAAGGATTTTGCCGGCGTCAATGCTTTTCCGATCTGCCTCGATACCAGGGATACCGAAGAGATCATTCGGATCGTGAAAGCCCTCGCTCCGACGTTCGGGGGAATCAATCTGGAGGATATAGCGGCGCCCCGCTGCTTCGAAATCGAGCGACGACTCAAAGCAGAGTTACCCATCCCGGTATTCCACGACGATCAGCACGGCACGGCCGTAGTAACGACTGCTGCCCTGATCAATGCGCTCAAAATCGTCGATAAGACCCCCGAGTCGCTCAAGGTGGTCGTAGCGGGCATCGGCGCGGCCGGAACGGCATGTACCCGCATGATGCTCGACCTCGGGATAAAGAACATCATCGGTCTCGACCGCCAGGGAGCCGTCACCGTGGACCGCACGGACCTTAACTCCGAAAAACGGACTTATGCCGAGATGACGAATCCTGACAACGAGCATGGGAGCATTCACGACATCATCCGCGGCGCCGACGTGTTCGTGGGCCTCTCCGCTCCGCGAATGATCGATGTGAACGACATACGAAATATGGCGGAACGGCCGATTGTATTTGCAATGGCCAATCCCGACCCGGAAATCCGCCCGGAGGAAGCGCACCCTTACGCCGCCGTCATGGCGACCGGCCGGAGCGACTATCCAAACCAGATCAACAACGTCCTCTGTTTCCCCGGCATGTTCAAAGGAGCCCTGCAATGCCGGGCGAGGGATATCAATGAAGCGATGAAAATGGCGGCGGCGAGAGCCATTGCCGAAACCATCCCGGAGGAGGCTCTATCTGCCGATTACATCGTCCCCAGTGTATTCGACCCTACGGTCGTTGAAAACGTCTCTGCCGCCGTACGGCTCGCCGCCATCGAAACCGGCGTGGCGCGTCTGACGAGCGAATACTGTTAGCACCGACTCGCCTATACCGAATCGCCGGTCGCACCGGGGGGCGCACCCCGAGGATGAGAAGCTGTTTTCATTAGCCAACCTCGCTGCTCTTCAACGGGCGACCGCCGATTATTCCTGGCCGCTTTCGCACGGCTATGCGCAAAAAAGCGCCTTGAAGCTGGTGGGCGACCGCTATCGCCTGGCTGGCCGTCAGCGTACGGCCGTCTTGCGGGCTTCCTGTTCGGACGATGCGCTGGCCTATCAAAAGTCCCACGAGACGCCGCCGACAGCATGTGCGGGACGCACGTTATATATCGACAGATACAATCTGCTCATCGGTATCGAGTGCGCCCTTGCCGGTAGCCGGGTGCTCGAGCAGGCAGACGTATGGATCAACCTGGCGGCATATCTCGTAGCTCATTATGTCCCCCGGGCAAGAATAATATCTTCAGTCAGTTCTGCCGGTCCCCTTTTAGAAGGGGCAGTTACCTGAGCCTTTGTCAATAGATCGGATTCTCTACTTCGTATCTTCTTTAAATAATCACAGAGCGACCTTATCGCGGGGGGTGCAATGGAGTAGAAGCGAAAGCAATACAGTATCAGGCAACGAGATTTTGCATGTACGATCACCGACCGTCGGCAAGAGAGTGGATCGAAAAGGCAAGGCAGATACAGGCTCGGATACGGGCTTTTGTCCGCGCATACGCAGAGGATACCTTCGCGGGCGTAAAAGACCGACTTCAGGAGTCTGAAACGCGGCCGGTTACGATCGGTCTGCTTGGGGTCGTCGGGGCGCTGTTCGTGTTTCTGATGTACTGGGTTTTTCTGATATCGCAAATCCCCAACGTCCACCGCCTGGATGTTCAAAAACTCTCCGAAGCCACCATTGCGTATACCTCCGATGGAGAAGAACTGACCCGGTACGCCATCGAAAATCGTACGTGGGTAGACATCGATGAGATTTCGCCGTCGGCAGTCGATGCTCTGATCGCTACAGAGGACCGAAGGTTTTACCGGCACAACGGGATCGATCTGTTGCGCTTCTTCGGCGCCGTCATCGGCACGGCGGCCGGGGATCCGCAGGGCGGCTCGACCTTGACGATGCAGCTCGCCAAAAATATGTATCCAAGCATTCGGACGGCCTGGATCGGCAATCGCAAAATGAAGGAATGGCTTACGGCGCTCCGTCTGGAAGATCGGTTTACAAAGGAGGAAATCCTCGAGCTTTACTTTAATGCCGTGCCCTTAATGTATGGGGCCGTTGGAATCGAGGCGGGAGCGCGCACCTATTTTCAGAAGCCGGCCTCCGATCTGAATGTTCTGGAAAGCGCCACGCTGGTGGCTATGTTGAAAGCTACCGTGTTTTACAATCCGGTACGAAATCCGGAACGGTCTCATCAGCGGCGAAACGTCGTGCTGCAACAAATGGTGAAGGCCGGCAGCCTGACCGCAGATGAGTATGAAGCGCTTCGAGACCAGAAAACGGAAGTTCGGTTCAGGCGCCTCACCCGGCACGAAAACACTGCTCCGTTTTTTGCCGAGCACGTGCGGCAATGGTTGGATGTGTGGGCCGCTTCGAAAGGGTACAACCTGTATACGGATGGATTGCGGGTCTATACCACGCTGGATTCCCGGTTGCAACATGCCGCCGAAACCGCAACGGATCGGGTAGGAGACTACCTGCAAGACGTCGTCGATGTAGAATGGAGTGCATCTGAGCCGTTTTTCGCCTCGGATGCGCAGGCGTACCGGGAGGCTCGGGAAAAGATCGAGCCGTTCGCTTTCTACTGGGAGGAAAACCCGTCGGTTATGCAATCCCTGATTCGGATGTCGTCCCGGTACAGAGATCTCGTCGACGAGGGCGTCGAGCCGGACAGTGTACTCGGGCGTCTCCGCACGGAAAAGGCGTTCACCGACTCGCTAAAGCAGGGTTACCAGCGTCTGGAAGTGGGTTTCGTGGCCGTCGAACCGGAGACGGGCCACGTTAAATCGTGGGTTGGCGGCCGCGATTTCAGGATAGACGAATACGACCACGTCGGGCTGGCGAAACGACAGCCCGGCTCCACATTCAAGCCGTTCGTGTATGCCGCCGCACTGGAAAACGGGTATGCTCCCTTCAGCATGGTAAGCGACGGCCAGATGACCTACGTTGATCCGCACACGGGGCAGCGGTGGAGCCCGAAAAACTTCGGCGGATCGAGCGGCGGCCTCATCTCCCTGCGAAACGGCCTGGCCCATTCCAAAAATACCGTTACGGCCCGGCTCATAACCGATGTGGGCCCCCGGAAAGTGGTGGATATCGCTCATCGGATGGGCATTCGCAGCCCGCTCGAAGCAGTTCCTTCGCTCGGGCTCGGCACGAGCGACGTTTCCCTGCTGGAACTTACCAGCGCCTATGCTACCTTTGCCAATCTCGGCGTGCGGAAGGATCCGATATTCATAACCCGCATCGAGGATCGGCAGGGAAGAGTCATCGCCCGTTTCGGGTCCCGACCGGTGCACGCCATTCCGCCCCACACGGCTTACGCCGTACTGGACATGATGAGGTCGGTGGTTGGTTACGGTACGGGCGTTCGCATACGGTCGTTATTCGGCGCAAAAGGCGATCTGGCCGGAAAAACCGGCACCACGCAGAAATCTGCCGATGGATGGTTCATGCTAGTGCACCCCAAACTCGTCATGGGATCGTGGGTCGGGTTCAATAACCCGGCGGTAACATTTCGCACGGCCTACTGGGGTCAGGGCGCCCACACGGCGCTCCATGTCGTCGGGGAGTTTTATCGCGAGGCCGGACGCGTGCGGCCCGGCGCGCTGAATCCGTCGCTCGTATTCAAACAGGCCCCCCCGTATACCTGGCGAGGAGGATCGGCAGCCACCGCCGATGCACTGACCCGCCGGGAGCGGGAAAAGAACAACCTCGGCGAAGCCCTCAAGAAAATTCGTGAGAGCCGGGGAGAATCCGCAGAGACGCCGCCGTCCCCGTCCCCATGAGCGTCGATACCCGGTCTGACCGGCTTACACAGCGCGTAGGGGTAAGGGGTCGACGGGGATGCACTATATTCTTGGTAAAGAATATAAATTTTTAACTTGTCCCGGTGCAGGTAAAAACGCATTTTCTCTTCACAGCATTAATGGTGCTTTCTCAATAACCTCTGTGCTTGCCTACGGTATTGCCACCCATTTCGAAGAGATTGAACCATGGCTGTCAAAGTCATCCTCGTCAGGCGCGTTCCGGTCGAAAAATCCAACGAGCTCAAGCCGTTACTGGTAAAACTTCGCTCGCTCGCTCTGGCTCAACCCGGCTACATCTCCGGCGAAACCCTCATGAATGGAGATGATCCGGAAGAGTATCTCGTCATCAGTACGTGGACCAGTGTACAGCACTGGAATGCCTGGTTCAATAACGACGAACGCCGGCATTTGCAGAATCAGGTAGATGAACTGCTGGGCCGTCCGACGTTGTACCAGGTTTACTACAACGCCTGATCAGTCCCTTCCGTACCGTCTGCCTGCGCATTCGTTGCCCCGTCCCGGGCGCCGCGTTGCCCGGCCATGACCTAAAAACGAAAAAAGCATATTCCCGGGTCCTTATATGAACCACATGGAGGAAAAGCTCAAGTACCTCAACCAGAAGAAGAAAGAAGCTTCTCTGGGCGGCGGGGAAGAAGCGATAAAGAAGCAGCACGACAAAGGACGCCTGACGGCGCGAGAGCGCATCGAATTACTGCTCGACCAGGGCAGCTTCGAGGAGTTCGACATGCTCAAGGAGCATCGGTGTACGAACTTCGGCATGGAAAAAAAGAAATATCCCGGAGACGGTGTAGTGACGGGGTACGGGACCATCGACGGCCGCCTGGTTTTTGTCTTTTCGCAGGACTTTACCGTGTTCGGCGGTTCCCTCTCGGAGACGTTCTCGGAGAAGATCTGCAAGATCATGGATATGGCCGTTAAAAACGGAGCCCCTGTAATAGGGCTAAACGACTCCGGCGGCGCCCGCATTCAAGAGGGTATCGAGAGCCTGGCGGGGTATACGGAAATCTTCTTCCGGAACGTGATGACGTCCGGAGTGGTCCCTCAGCTTTCCGGTATTTTTGGTCCTTGCGCCGGTGGTGCGGTGTATTCGCCGGCCCTGACCGACTTTACGGTCATGGTAGAGGAAAACAGCTATATGTTCCTCACCGGCCCGAAAGTGGTAAAAGCCGCGATGCACGAAGACGTCGATACCGAAAGCCTGGGTGGGGCGTCGGTGCATACGGCCAAAAGCGGAGTGGCGCATCTTTCTGCATCGTCCGAGGCGGAGGCCGTCGAGCGGCTGAAGCAATTGCTCTCGTACATGCCGCAGAACAATCTGACCACGACGCCGCTCAGGGAAACGCAGGATTCGGTCGAGCGCGATGTACCCTACCTCGATGAACTCATCCCCGAAAACCCGAACGAAGCCTACGATATAAAGGAGGTTATCCTAAATACGGTAGACGATGGGGAATTCCTGGAGATTCAGCCGAATTTCGGAGCCAACCTCGTCATCGGTTTTGCGCGATACGGGGGTATCTCGGTCGGCATCGTAGCCAATCAGCCCAAGGTGCTGGCGGGTGTGCTGGATAACAATGCCTCCGTGAAAGGGGCGCGGTTCGTTCGGTTCTGCGATTGCTTCAACATCCCCGTAGTCACCTTTGTCGACGTACCCGGCTTCCTTCCGGGCACGGTGCAGGAGCATGGCGGCATCATCCGAAACGGGGCGAAACTGCTCTATGCATACGCCGAAGCGACCATTCCGAAGGTTACCGTCACGACGCGCAAATCATACGGCGGCGCCTATTGCGTGATGAGTTCCAAGCACCTCCGCGGCGACATCAACTACGCCTGGCCGACGGCTGAAATTGCCGTAATGGGAGCCAAAGGAGCGACCGAAATCCTGTTTGCCCGAGAGATCAAGGCGGCCGGGGAGGATGGCCGCAAGGTCGCCGCCGAGAAAGAACAGGAGTATGCCACCCGGTTCGCCAATCCGTATGAAGCGGCAAAGCGAGGCTACGTGGATGACGTCATTACGCCTTCCAAAACCCGTTTCCGCATTTGCAAGGCGCTCGTGATGCTCGAACACAAACAGGACAAAAACCCGCCCAAAAAGCACGGAAACATTCCGCTTTAACATTACCAGCGCGATAACCCCATGGGTATACATAATATACAGGAGGCCAATGGTCTCGGTCTCCTCCTGACCGGCATGACCATCGTGTTCGTGGGTTTGGTGCTGGTCACGATGTTCATTGCCATCGTACCGAGGGCCATACGTTTCGCGGAGCAGAGCCGCCGGAAGGTTGTCCGGAAGGCGCCGGCTCATGCGGTAGCCGATGTGGTTGCCGATGCCACCGCCGTTCTGGACTCGGCTTTGCTGGCTGCCGTCGGTTTCGTCATTCAGGCCGAGATGGAAAACCAGAGCTTATCGGAGTTCCAGCGCATTACGATTCAGCGCGACGAGAAACAGCAGGTGTGGGCCGTCGCCGGCAAGATGAGAACCCTTTCTACACGGATGTAAATATGCGAAAATACGAGTTGACGGTAGGAGGCAAATCCTTCAAAATCAACGTGCTTCGTTTCTCGACAGAGACGGCGGAGCTGGAAGTGAACGGGCAGACGTACCAGGTCCGCGTCGACCGCATTCTCGCGGATAACGGCGGAAACGCGGCCGTAAGGAAAGCGCCGGCCTCCTCGGCTCCGGCTGCCTCGCCCCGGGCCTCCGCACCCGCTCCGGCGGCGGTGGGGGCAGGGAGCGTCACGGCGCCGATACCCGGATTGATCATGGAGGTTTTCGTCAAGGAAGGGGATCAGGTCACGGCCGGACAACCCGTCCTGAAGATGGAAGCCATGAAAATGGAAAACGTGATCAATACACCCCAGGCCGGAACCGTCGGTTCGATCCGTGTCAACCCCGGCGATACCGTATTGCAGGGGCAAGAACTGATGATCATCGGTTGATCGGTATCGGCTGCCTGTAACCGTTTCGCATACGGTCGTTCCGGAACCGGAGAACCGTCCTTCGTTCCGCTTTACCGGACCGACTGGTTAATCTTTGCAATAATAATGGATACATTAATTGAATTCCTGGGTCAGAGCGGCGTCGCCAATGTGACAGCGGGAAATCTCATCATGATTGCCGTGGGCTGCGTGTTTATCGGCCTGGCCATCATTAAGGACTATGAACCGCTCCTTCTATTGCCGATCGGGTTCGGCGCCGTCGTCGGCAACCTGGCCGTTGTCCCCGGCATGAGCCTGGGTGTGTACGATCAGGGCAGTGTGCTGTATTATCTGTATTTCGGCGTATCCCAGGGTATTTTCCCGCCCCTTATCTTCCTGGGCATCGGGGCCATGACCGATTTTTCGGCCATGCTTTCCAATCCGAAGCTAGTCCTTCTCGGAGCGGCCGCCCAGATCGGGATTTTTGCGACGCTCCTCGGGGCGTTGTATCTGGGCTTTACCCCCGCCGAAAGCGGATCGATCGGCATCATTGGCGGGGCGGACGGGCCGACGGCCATTTACCTTTCTGCAAAGCTGGCTCCGCATCTTCTGGGAGCGATCGCCATTGCGGCCTACTCGTACATGGGCCTCGTGCCGGTCATCCAGCCGCCTATCATGAAGATGATGACGACCGACAAGGAGCGGCTCATCCGAATGAAAGCTCCGAGGCACGTCTCGAAAAGGGAAAAGATCCTTTTTCCTATCGGTACGCTCATCATTTGCGCCCTGATCGCGCCGGGCTCTCTCATTCTCGTCGGCATGTTGTGCTTCGGCAATCTGCTCAAGGAAAGCGGGGTCACGGAGCGATTGGCCAACACGGCTCGCACCGCGCTGATCGACTCGGTGACGATCCTGCTGGCTTTCTGTGTAGGAGCGAGCACCCAGGCCCAGACGTTCCTGACCCCGCAGTCGCTGCTTATCTTCGGATTGGGCGCCGCCAGTTTTGCCGTGGCTACGGCCGGGGGCGTGGGTTTCGCAAAGCTGATGAATGTGTTTTTGAGCGACGAAAACAAGATCAACCCGCTGGTCGGTGCGGCGGGTGTATCCGCCGTTCCCGATTCGGCGCGCGTGGTTCAGGTAGTGGGACAGCAGTACGATCCGAGCAACTTCCTCCTGATGCACGCTATGGCCCCGAATGTGGCCGGTGTGATCGGGTCGGCCATTGCCGCCGGTGTACTCTGGAGCGCGCTCGTCATGTAAACGAAACATGCTTTACTTGAACAGTATGAGTCATCCCGAATTTTCGGATAGACAAGCAGGGGCTCCTCCGAGTGAGGGGCCTCTGCTGCATATAGGAGTTTGGGAAAAAGACCTCCTCAGACGTACATGTTTTTGATCAAGAAACATGTGCTGCGAAGGTCCCTGCCACGGCAGCAGACTCAACGTCCGTTGCTGCTGAACTATAACAGCCGATTTATTCTCCGCTGACCGAAACATCTGAAGCTCGTCGGACCCAATAGCATGCTGCAGAAGGCTTGGCAGATCACGTGCGGCAAGCATTCACTCGTTCACAAGATGCTTTTCGACACGCGAAACAAGCGCCTGCGCAGGCCAGGAATATATTATGTGGCGGTGCAGCATAAGGCCATCAATGACGGCGGGGGCTTTACGAACCCCCCCCTTTCCGAAATACGTGAAAAACTATCCTTTCAAAGCAGGTACAGCGCTCTATCGCATCTTCTGGGCAAGGACTTACTACCCCGCCGCCCGCAGCACTTCCAGGGCCGGGCGTGAGTAAATCCCCCGGCTGCTGAGCAGGCCTACCGCGAGCGTGCCGGCCACCACCACCAGGAGCGCCGTAGCCATCAGGGACAGGTCAGGGATGAAAACGGTATCGAACACGAAGTACGCCAGCGCCCAGGCGGCAAAGTAAGCCAGGATGAGGCCGGTAAGGGCTGCCATGACGCCCAGGAGCAGATACTCGATGAATGTGATCCGGAAGACCACGCTGCGCGAGGCGCCGAGTGTCTTGAGCAGGACGCTTTCCTCGGCGCGTTGCGAGCGGCTAACCGTCACGGCTCCGATCAGTACGATGATGGCCGTTATGATGCTGAACAGGGCCATGAAGCGGATGACGAACGCGATGCGGCCGAAGAACGAATCCACCACCGCGAGCACGAGCGCGAGGTCGATGGCGGAGACGTTCGGGTAGGCCTGTACCGCAGCCGCCTGCAGAGCGGCCGAGGCGGAATCCGACGGCGCGTGGGTCAGGAGCACGTAGGTCGTGGGGGCCGTCTCGAGCACTCCCTCCGGGAAGATGACGAAGAAGTTGGTAGACATCTGCCGCCAGTCGACCTGCCGAAGGCTGGCGACGACCGTTTCGATGAGCCGCCCCTGCACGTTGAAAACCAGCGTATCGCCCAGGCTTACGTTCAGCTCGGCCGCCAGGTCCTTCTCCAGCGACACCGGCGCCGCCCGTGCCGAATCGGGCATGGCGGGGATGAAGGCGCCGGCGACTACTTCTTCGGAAGGGGTGAGGTAGTTGCGGAACGAGGAGCGGTATTCGCGGGTGTGCGCCCAGGTGAGGGGGATCGTCGAGTCGGCGCGGATGGCGTCCACCGAGAGGTCTTTCACTCGCGAGAGGCGCATCGTGACGATGGGAACTTCGTCCAGCACCGGCGCGCCGCTTGAATCCACTACCGACCGCATACCTTCCAACTGATCGGGCTGGATGTCGAAAAAGACCAGGTTGGGGCGGCCCGCGTCGTCGGCGAGCAGGATTTGCGAGAGCAGGGTTTGTTGCACCAGCAGGAGCACCACCACGATGAAGGTCCCGAAGCCCAACGAGAGCATCAGGAGGCGCGTCTGGTTTCGCGGGCGGTACAGGTTGGCGAGGCCCTGCCGCCAGGGGTAGGGCCAGAAGGAAGGCGTAAACCGTCGGGCGAGGAAGGTGATGGCCGCCGCCGTCAACGCGAGCAGGCCGAATACGGCCAGGATGCCGCCGGCATAGGCCAGTCCGTACAGAGGCGTAGGGGATTGCAGCACGCCGAAGCCTACCACGGCCGCAACGAGCAGCAGGCCAATGAGCACCTGAAATACGTCCAGACGTGGGCGGCCTTCCTGCGCGACGTCCGACCGGAGCACCCGCAGCGGCGACACCTTGCGGAGCGAGACGAGCGGGAACAGGGCGAACAGCACCGTGGCGCCCACGCCGACGCCGAGGCCCCAGAGTACGGCCTCGGTGCTCACGATGAACGGAACTTCGACCGGGATGACATCGCGGAGCACCGCCGGGAGCAGCCCCTGCAACCCGACTCCGATGCCCACACCCAGGATCGCTCCTGCCAGGCCCATCGTAAACGTCTGGATTATGTACACCCAGAGCGTGCCTCCCGACCTGGCGCCAAGGCAGCGCAGCAGGGCTACCGTCGCGATACGCTTCTTTATGTATACGTGGATCGAGCCGGCTACCCCGAGGCCGCCCAGCAGCAGCGCCACGAACCCGATCAGGTTCAGGAAGCGGTACAGATTCGTCAGGCCCTCGTTCCAGTTGGATTTCATCTCATCGACGGTGTCGATGCCCAGGCGGAACTCGTCGATGTGGGGCTGGATGCTCTCCACGACCCGATCGACATCCGTTCCCTCCGGGAACTTGAAATACACCTCGTACTCGGCGCGGCTTCCCGTGGCGAGCAGATCCTGGTCCAGGTGTTCGAGCGGGATGTACACGCGCGGGCTGAACAGCATCACGGCCGTCGCCTCGCGAGGAGTCTTGAGCAGCCGCCCGGCGATGCGGTACGCCCGGGCGCCGATCCGCACACTATCCCCGACTTCGGCCCCGTACGTTTCCATCAGCGAGCCGTCCACGAGCGCGTTGGGGCCGGTAAGGTAGGTATCGGCCGCCGAAGCCGGGTCGGTTTCCACTTCGCCGTAATACGGGTAGGCTCCTTCGATGGCGCGGACCGTGGCAAGCCGCGTTCCGCCCGAGGCCGGAAAGTAGGCCATGGATGTAAAGGATGTGCGCCGGGATTGCTCACCCCCGAGCGAGTCGATCAGGGCCTCGGTGTGGGCGGAAAACGGCAGGTTGCTTTCCAGGCTGAGGTCGGCCCCGAGCAGCGCTTTCGCCTGCTCGTCCACGGCGCGGCTGAGGCTTTCGCCGAACGACCGGATGGCGACCAGGGCGGCCACCCCGAGCACCATCGAAAGGATGAACAGGGCGAGACGGCGGCGGCTGCCGCGGGAGTCGCGCCAGGCCATGTTGAGGATCCACATGGAATTCAGGAGGTAATCCAGGCCCGGCTGGGTTCGTCGGATGTGGGCTGATCCGAGACGATCTCGCCGCCCCGCAGTCGGATGATCCGGCCGGTGCGGCCCGCCAGTTCGAAATCGTGCGTAACGATGACGAGGGTGGTGCCGGAGGTTTCGTTCAGCTCGAAAAGCAATTGTTCGATGGTGGCGCCGGTCTCGGCGTCGAGATTGCCGGTAGGCTCGTCGGCAAAAAGGATGCGGGGGCGGTTGATGAACGCCCGTGCCAGCGCCACCCGCTGCTGCTCGCCGCCGGAAAGTTGTGTCGGGTAGTGTTCGGTGCGGTCGCCCAGTCCGACACGGCCGAGAAGTTCCGTCGCCCGGTCGCGCGCCTTGCGGTCGCCGCGCAATTCGGCCGGGACCATCACGTTTTCGAGCGCCGTCAGCGTCGGGATGAGCTGGAACGTCTGGAAAACGAACCCAACGTTCCGGTTACGTATGTCGGCCAGCTGATTCTCGGTCAGGCGCGACAGATCCTCCCCGGCCAGGCGCACCCGTCCCGAGGAGGGCGCGTCGAGCCCGGCGCACAGGCCCAGTAGCGTCGTTTTGCCGCTGCCGGACGGCCCGACGATGGAAACCGTTTCCCCTTCGGCGATGGTAAACGAGACTTCACGAAGCACGGTCAGCATTCGCGAACCGCTCCGGTAGATCCGGGTTAACTCTTCTGCTTCAAGGACTGCCTTTTGAGGCGTGGTCATGCTATACGCTATTCAGGTTCGATCCCGATGATCAGGTTACTTTCAGGAGCGGAAGTCGCACCGCTTTTCCGCAGGTGCGTCCGGCCGCTTGCTCTATACTTATTGATGGCCGTCAGTGTTCTGCAAGGGGGGTGCGCAGCCGAAGAAGAAACCCCTGACCGACGGCCCGAAGCCCGCGTGCCGAACCCTTCGCAGGAGACGCAGCCGCCGATAGATCGGAAACGCCCGGAGGCGGACGTCATTCTCGTGCTGGGCAATAGCATCGCGGCCGGATACGGCCTGGACCCGCAGCAGGCATTTCCGGCGTTGCTCCAGGAGCGGGTCGATTCGCTCGGATGGGATTATGAAGTCATCAACGCCGGTCTGAGCGGGGAGACGACGGCCGGCGGGCTTCGCAGGCTCGAATGGCTGCTGCAAAGCCCGGTGGATGTACTCGTCATTGAACTCGGGGGCAACGACGGCCTGCGGGGGCTTCCCACCGAAACGACGCGGGACAACCTGGCTCGCATGATAGATCTGGCCCGGGAGCGAAGCTCCGGCGTTTCCATCATCCTCACCGGCATGCAAATGCCGCCCAACCTGGGAGCTGACTACACCGAGCGGTTCCGGGAAATTTACATAGAACTGGCCCGCGAGAAAGACGTGGCCCTCGTGCCCTTCCTTCTCGAAGGGGTAGGCGGCGTGGCCCGCCTCAACCAGCCCGACGGCATCCACCCGACCGCCGAGGGGCAACGCATCGTGGCCGGCAACGTATGGAAAACGCTCCGCCCGCTCCTCGAAGTCCGGCAGGAGGGCCATTGAGTGCCCCTTCCCCGTCGGGGTGGTGCGCCGTGGCGCCCGCTTACGGGGATTGGGTGCATCTCCACGGGATGGTCCGGGCGCGCCGCTAGGAGCGCCGCCTATAGCCGAACAACACCCTCTATCGACTCCCAATTGCCATGCCTGCATCATTATCTTATCCATGAGCAGGGCCGGAGCGCTTCCGCCGGAGTTAGATAAAAGTTCAATCGGAACAGGGCGTCGGGCTCCCGTGGCCTTGCTATATTGAAAAGGATCTGTACTTTCGGCCAACGCACTGATAATACAGCATATGACTCCGCGTCAGTTTCTCAAGGCCTACCGGTACGATAACCGCCTCGTTACGGGGCGGTATTATGGAACGGATCGGCTTCCCGTGCAAGCCGGTGAGCGTGTGGGGGTCGTCCTTCTGAATCTCGGCGGACCGGAGCGGACGCAGGATGTCGAGCCGTTCCTGTACAATCTGTTCATGGACCCGGCCATCATCGATCTCCCGTTCGGGGGATTTTTTCGTCACGCCCTTTCCCGTCTCATCTCCCGATTGCGGGCTAAAAAGGTTTCGAAGGATTACGAAGTCATCGGCGGCGGCTCGCCCATAAACCGCCTCACGGGCGAACAGGCCGCCACGCTCGAACGCGAGTTGAACGAAAAGTTCGGTCCCGTTTCCGGTGTGGTGTTCCGGACGTACATCGCGATGCGCTACTGGCATCCGTTTACCGAAGAAGCCGTCGAGGCAATGGCCCGAGACGGCATCGACAAGGTCATTCTGCTGCCGCTGTATCCTCATTATTCCAAAACCACTACGGGTTCGTCGCTGCACTACTGGTGGCTGCTGGAACAGCGGGGTGAAATTCCGGCCCGGCCCACGGTAGGCGTCATCGAGTACGCGGCCCACCCGAAATACGTGCAGGCGCTCTGCGACCGCATCGATGAGGGCCTGCAGCGGTTCCCGAAACACGTTCGCTCAGAGGTGCAGCTGGTGTTTTCGGCGCACGGCACGCCGGTGAAGGAAATGAAGGAGCGCCGCGATCCGTACTGCTGCCTCGTAAACAGCACCGTGGACCGGGTGATGGCCCTCCGGGGGCGCGACAGGCCGTATCACGTGGCCTTCCAGAGTAAGGTTGGGCCGGCCGAGTGGCTTACGCCGAGCACGCCGGAGAAACTCGCCGAGCTGGCGGAGGAGGGCTGCAAAGCCGTTCTCGTCATCCCTGTGGCCTTCGTAACGGATCATATCGAGACGGCCTTCGAACTGGACGTGGAAGTGCGCCAGGAGGCCGAAGAAGCCGGCATCACCCACTACGAGGTTACCTCCGGCCTGAACTGCCACCCGTTGTTCATAGCGGCCCTGGCCGAGGCGGCCATATCGCAACTCGGCCTGCCGACTTCGGGCGACGGCGCGGCTTATGGCGAATTTCTTCCACAGGACAAACTGCCCCGGTATAAAGCCTCCGAGCGCTGCACGCGGTGCATCCAGTGTGAGCACATAACGGAAGCCCGCCGCTGGGATGTGGATGTATACCAGCCGGCCTCGCAGAATCCCTAACTTTCCTTTTTCCTCGTGACCCCGACTTACGAAGCCTCAGGCAGCGCCGCCCTGTTCCGGCAGGCCCAACAGGTCATTCCCGGCGGGGTGAACTCGCCCGTGCGGGCATTCAAAAGCGTCGGCGGGACGCCCCTGTTCATACGCAGGGCGGAAGGGGCCTACCTGGAGGACGCCGATGGGCGCCGCTACGTGGACTACGTCGGCTCGTGGGGCCCCATGCTGTTCGGCCACGCCGACTCCGACGTAGTGGCGGCGGTACGAGACGCCGCCGGCGGATCCACGTCGTTC
>CBDUBS010000043.1:0-23726 GCA_965365445.1 uncultured bacterium
GGGAACCGGCCGTCCCGGCGGCGTGGTCGGCGGAGGGGGTGGGATTCGAACCCACGGTACCCGTGAGGGTACGACGGTTTTCAAGACCGTTCCATTCAACCGCTCTGGCACCCCTCCGATAGGGGCCGGATTGCACCTCCGGCCGTGTTGTTGGTTCCGGTAAAGGTACGCCGGGGCGAGGACGGGATCAACGGGGACGGCCCCCGGCTTTTTGCGGGTTTTGCGGGGCGGGTATGCCGGCGGACACGCAAAATAAACGGCGTTTTCGATAGCGGGGAGGGGGTTTTGCGGGTTTTGCGGTGCATACAGGAAATTGCGCCGGGGCGGGCCGGAAAGGGGGCGCATACGCCTCGACCGTATGGTACGCGATTGGAGGCACACGCGACAGGTTATTCGGGGGACCCTATGGACTTTCAGCCGCTCATGCGGACGGCGAAGTCAGGGAGGCGCAGAAAACGGTGGGAGCAGTTTCGCTGCTGGAGCACCAAGCCGGCAACTGGCAGATAGGATTTTACGGAACAACGAATTCTACCGTGTAACACGGCATTTATATAGCGCCGGGATCACCTTAGCACCAAAATGCCGTATTGCGTGCTGCGCCATAACTCCTTGACTGCGAGATGATTTTTCTGAAGCAAACTCTCTATCTCCTGCGTCGAACAGTTGCCACGACGCATCCAGATCACCTTTGGAGGGAAGCCATAAACCAGGCTCATCTCACTGAAATCGCCATCTTTACTTACGATGATGAAGTCATGGCTTCTGGCATACTCCCACACCTCGGTATCTTGCGCATGGGACAAGCCTCGCTCCGAAACATGAGCGGAGGCCGGATACAACTCAGACAGGCGCCCTACCAAGCGGGGTGACAGGTTCTGATCAAGAAGCAATCTCATGCCGCAAGCGTTTGGCGTTCGCGATTTGCGGCGTATTCCAGGCTGGCGAGGATGTCCTCTCTGGTAAGGTCGGGGAAGTCTTCGAGTAACTGCTCGTAGGACATGCCGGAGGCGAGGTAGCTGAGCACGTCGTATACCGTGATGCGCATGCCCCGGATACAAGGCATCCCACCTCGTTTGCCCGGCTCGATCGTGATTCTGTCGCGGTAAGTCATGAATGCGGTATGGTTGTTAAGGCCGACGCCTTTTGAACACCGGCGCGTGTCCTGCGGTTTCGGTGCAGCCTACCTTCTTATTGCGTGAGCCTCTGAGCCAGGCGCTTTTTGATGCGATGCTGCCGCTCCTGCCCTGATTCGCCTATCGTGCCTACCGGGACTCTTAGAACGCGGGGGTTTCTCATAGTAGTCTTTCACGTCGTTATGGTCGAGAAGTGTCTGCTGTGTGCCAGGAGTGGTCCGGGGAAGGCTTTCCTCCGGTGTGGATGTGGAGGGGCCGGTATCGGGATCGATGAGGATTCCGGTGAGGCAGGCAGCGAGGTTGGCTGCGGAAAACGCCAGCCTGCCAGGGTTTGTCAGGGCGCACCGGCTAGCCGGCTCTTGCCAGTTGCTCCGTGATCCACTGATTCAGGCTTTTGCGTTCCCGCTGCGCGCGCAGGTGTACCTCACGGTGCAATTCCGGCGGCAGCCGAAGCATCAATCGCCCGGAAAACGGCTTGTCCGGTTCTTCCCCACGCTCCCGACAAAATTCCAGATAGTCGTTTACCGAGTCGCGGAAGGCCGTCTCCAACTCCTCCACACTTTTGCCTTGAAAGGTGACGACATCCTTCAAATCGAGGACCTCGCCATGAAAGAGGCCGGCTTCGTCGTCGAACTCGACGCGGCCTGTATAGCCTTTGTATTTCAGCATCGCTTTACTCCTCCTGCGTTACACCTGATTCTGCCAGGAACCGCCGTATAGACTTCAGCGCTCCCTTATCGGTATCAGGTTCCGGGTGGGGACGATGGAAGACGGCGCGCACACCATTGAGATAAACGCGCACTCGTGAACCGCGTCCTTCCGTTATTTCCGCACCGAGCGCACGAAACAGGTTCTCCATGTCCGTCCACTTTACATCGGAGCGGACAGGATCTTCGAAGATCCACTGAAGCGTCTTACCGTTTTTGCTACTGAGGGCCATAGTGTCATGTTAAGACACTATCCATTGTATAGCAAGTTCCGGCCTAAAATGCTTCAATGGTCAGGGGAAGGTTTTCCACTGGGCGTGGCAGTGGAGGGGCCGAAGTCCGGGAAATCGAGGGTGAGGTTGTGGGAGCCGGAGTCGCTGAATGTGTGGAACTTCTTGAGCATCATGGAACCCGGAGGATGCGGCGGGGAGTGCAGGCGCGTATGGTGTCGTTTTTATCCTGCTGTTTCCGGTAGATGTGATGCTATTCCTCGGCTCAACTCCGTCTTTACTTCCACCAGATCTTCTCGCAGCGGGGCGACCGCTTCAAGAACGGCGCTTTGCAACGTCCCTCGCAACTCCCTTTCTGTTACGGAAAGAGGGTCGCGATGCTCTGCTTCTTCCAGGAGCCGGTTCTGGCGCCGGTAATATTTGGAAACTTCGACGGCCGCCAGACTGCCGGTTACTGCAAGCACAACGATGGCGACGGCAATCAGCACGGCGGATAGGCCGAGCAACGGAATCAGGGGTTCCAGAAATTCCAGCAGTTCTCGCCAACTCATGGTAGCACCTCCGTGGGGTTAAATAACCGGAGACCGGTGTATCGATCCCGGTAAAACCGGCCCGGGCTTACGGGCAACAGGTAGAAGGTAGCACGAGCGAAGGCGAGAGGCAATGCCCCGGGGGAGGACGCCGGCTGGTACCGTGTCGGCGTTGGCGCATTGCCAGGCGCGGGTTATAGAGCTGCCGGGGCGGCCACCATTGTTTCCCCCGACGCAGCGGCGCCTCTATGCGCGCCCATGCCCCTTCTTCTCTACCAGCGGAAACCCGGTATAAAGGCTGTTGCTGCAACGCAATACCCGGTACCGGGCTTAACTCACCTTTTCGATCATGTGGTTGATGACATGGGTGTGCTCGCGCTGAGGGCTGAACATGACGATCTCCGCGTCTGCGTCGACCTTTACGTTGTGCCCGGGCGGCCAGTAAAAAAGATCGTTCGCTTTGACCGTCTCATGGGCGCCTTTTGCGTCGGTGGTGGTGAGTTGGCCGCGCAAGACGAAGCCCCAATGGGGGCACTGGCATAAATCGCCTTCCAGACCCTCGAACAGTGGGGTGGTATCTACCCCTGCTGAGAGGCTGAAGTACTCGCCACTGATTTTGCCCAATCCAGTGGCGTCACCGAAATCCGTCTGCTGACGGAGCACGGCGCCCGGGATCTCCATCTTAACGTCTACGTCCTCTTTGGCTATGTGCATTGTTTGCTCCTCAGTTCTGGTTGATGGGACGAGCGAAGGCCGTACAACATTAATGGGACTGATCCGCAACAGATAAGGGAATCATGGTTTATGTCCTTATAAATTGCGTCCATATGCCGGGCCTACTATACTTAACACGGCAGATGGTCGTTTGTTCACCGGCCAGTCCGTGCAGCCCGGAATAGTTTGCGGATCGGCGTGAGAAGCCGCTTCGCGTTCGTAAGCACGGGCTACGTACGCCAGATGGGTAAGAACACGGGTGCACATTATGGCGGTCTTCACGTGTGGCGGAAAAGTTTTTGCTGCGTGCGGTGCGCTTTCAGGGGGCGCTTAAGGGAAGCCCGGCTCGATTCTCCGGGGCGGGCTGGGAAACGGGATGATGCACCCCTTACAAGATTCCGGATCAACTCCGGAATGACAGGGGTGGGTGGAATGACGTTATAAGGGAGAGGGCGACTGGATTTCCGCCTGGGTGGGGACAAGTTTGGGTGGGTGGACGCCGGTGTGGTTCGCCGTGGAGATGTACTTTGCCTAATTGAGTTGATTGGCCCTTCAGTCGGCCGGGTGGGAGGCGGCGGATGCGGAGAGGCCGTCTACGGCTTCGGGGGGGACGCCGCGCCACTGGGCGAGTTGCCGCACGATGCGGGACCGTACTTCTTCCCGGAGGCGCTCCTGATCGGCGGCGGTCAGGCCGTGCGTTTCGACGGGTTCGAGTACTTTCAGACGGATCGGGGCGCCGGCGCTGAAGCGCCAGTCGTGTTTGGGCAGGGCGTCGGCGGTGCCGTCGATGGCGAGGGGGAGTACGGGCGCTCCGGCCTTGATGGCCAGCCGGAACGCGCCGTCCGTGAAGGGGAGAACCCGGCCGTCCCGGGAGCGGGTGCCTTCCGGGAAAAACATCACGGAGCATTTTTTATCCAGGTACTCCTTTGCCGTGATGAGAACCATGGCCCGGCTGCGCTTGTCGGAGCGGTTGACCTCGATATCGCCCGCGAGGCGCATGAGCCACCCTACGAAGGGGAGGTGAAACAGCTCCCGTTTGGCGACCCATTTCATTTCCCACGGGAGGCGGCTGATGATGGGTATATCCGCCTGGGACTGGTGGTTGCTTACGACCACGTACGGAAGGCGGGGGTCGGGGGGCATTCGGCCCGAGATGCAGATGTTCCAGAACGGATTCACCCGGGTAATGAGGGCGCCGAGATCGCGGAAGCGCCTTCCAGTGTGGTAGAGGGCCGGGTCGCGGTCGAACAGGCGCACGACGGCGAGGAACGGGAGCCAGAGCACGATGAGCGAGACCGTAGCGGCCCACGTCCACACTGAGCGAAGAAACGAAATCATAACGACGCCGAACAGGTCAAACATCCGCCCCGGGCTCGTCTCCGGGATGCGTCTTGTACTCCGGCGAAGGATATCGTTCCGGCCGAAGGTGCTTCGCCGTATCTTGGCGGTCAACCAGCCCCACGACGATGTCGCCCGATTACGACCAGACCTGGATGCGCCGATGCCTGGACCTCGCCGAGCGCGGTGCGGGGCAGGTCAGCCCCAACCCGATGGTAGGGGCGGTGCTCGTTTCGCCCGATGGAGCGATTCTGGGCGAGGGGGCGCATACGGTGTACGGGGGGCCACATGCCGAGCGGGAAGCCGTTCGGGACGCCCTGGAGCGCAACGGGGATACGGCGCTCGGGGAGGCCACGCTGTACGTGAACCTGGAGCCGTGCAGCCACTATGGGAAAACGCCTCCGTGCACCGAGGTGATTCTGGAGATGGGGATACGCCGGGTGGTGGTGGGGATGGTAGATCCGTTTCCGGAGGTGGCGGGAAGCGGGATACGGCGGCTCCGGGAGCGGGGGGTGGAGGTTACGGTGGGGGTGCTGGAGCGCGAGTGCCTGCGGCTGAACGAGGCGTTCGTCCACCACGTGCGAACGGGGCGGCCGTTCGTTACGCTGAAGGTGGCGCAGACCCTGGACGGGCGGGTTGCGACGACATCGGGGGATGCCCGGTGGGTTTCCGGGCCGGAGTCGCTGATCCGGGTGCACCGGTGGCGGGCCCGATTGGACGGGGTACTCGTGGGCAGCGCAACCGCGCTGGCCGACGATCCGGCGCTGACGGTGCGCCACGTACCCGGCCGGCAGCCGGTGCGGTTCGTTCTGGACCGGCGGGGAGCCCTGCCCGAACGCTTGCAGGTGTTTTCCGATGGGCTGGCCCTGTATACGGTGGCCGTGACCGGGCCAGGGGCGCATCCGGCGTATGGGGAGCGCCTGCTTTCGAAGGGGGGGCGGGTGTGGGAGATCGACACCGTGGACGGGCATCTGGATTTGCGCCGGCTTCTGGAGCGGATGGGGCGGGAGGGAGGGGTTGGGGGCCGGCCGTTGCAATCGCTGCTGGTGGAGGCCGGCCCGGCGCTGGCATCGGCCCTGTTCCGGCAGAATCTCGTGGACCGTTATGCGCTGTTCATCGCGCCCAAACTGATCGGGTCGGGGTTTGCGACGCTCGAGCTTCCCCCAATCGAGCGTATGGCGGACGCGGTGACGTTTCCCGAGCGGTCGTGGGAAGCACTGGGGGACGATATGCTGTTTCTGGGGCGGAGGGGGAGCGGCGATCCTTCGCCGGATCAGGCGGGCGCCAGTTGAGCGAGTGACTGCCCGATCCAGTCGCGGAGGGCCTGCGCATCGAACGTGCGGCTTTCTCCCGGCTGGACGTGATGCCGTCGCCATGCGGCATAATCCAGTACGGGCACCCTGGCCGCCAGGTACGCAACCGGGCGCGCCGAGTAGGCCGGAGCGCTGGTGATGAGAGCGGCGGGGGAGGTTTCGCTTTCGGCGGCATCCGGGGCCGCCATCCGGCCGGCTTCTACCGAGGTGAACCCCATGGAGAGGAGGACGAGGGCCAGGGTTTCCTGCTCGTCTCTCGGATAAACGTCAAGGTGAATTACGCCGCCGAAGGGAGGGGCTTCCGGGCCGTCCGCCTCCCAGCCCAGCGCTGTCTCGGCGAGGCGGAAGTGGGCGGGCAGTTCAGCGAATAGTGTATGCAGGCGCCCGGAACCCGTCCGGCGATCAGGAAGGGGGGCTGAAGCCGTTTCCACGAAGCGGTTGCCGCTCTGGCCTATGCGGAGGATCTTTACCAGGTTATTGGCGGATCGGACCACGTCGGCGTGCGAGTTGGGGGCCGGCTCTACGGCGTCGTGGTGCTGAGCGATGGCATCGGTGAGGGCGTGGGGCAGGTTCCAGTAGAGGCACAGGGCATGCCCGGCGACGGTATGATCGGTCGAAAGGGTTTCCCATTCCAGCATATGCAGCGGTCCCGTACCGTACTGCGCCGCCAGCAACACCTGCACGTAGAGATCGCCGAAGTGCTCGAGCAGGATCAGCTTGCCGATGTCGTGCAGGAGGCCGGCCACGTACGCTTCGTCCGGGTCGATGTTGAGCGGTTCGGAAAGCAAGCGGGCCAGCGTCGCGACGGAAAAGCTGTGTTTCCAGAAGCTCCGGGCATCCACCGGCCAGGCGCTCCGCTCCCGGCCGAGGGTGCACGCTCCTACGGCGAGCCGGACCAGGGCATCGCGGCCCATGAGCATGGCCGCATCGCGGACCGTGCCGATGCTTCGGCCCATACCATAGCGCTCCGAGTTGGCGGCCCGAAGCACGCGCGCCGTGAGGGATGGATCCGCCTCGATGATATGAATCATCTGCTCCGGATCGACCAGCACCCGCTGCGCAAGCCCCAGCAATCGGCCGGCCACACCCGGCAGGGAGGGCAATGCACGCGCGCTGTGAAGGATATATTCAGGAAAGGCTGAGCACATCAGGGGTCCGGGCCGGCCGACGCGAAGAACGGGCGGAATTACGTATTTTACCGACTCAAACCGACCACGAGCCGGAAGGGCATATGTTTACGGGCATCATCGAAGAAGTAGGGCAGATCGCCGCCATCGAGCCTCTGGGAGGCGGGCGGCGTTTGAAAATCAACGCAAAGATGGCGCCGGAGCTTCGGCCCGATCAGAGCGTGGCGGTCAATGGGGTTTGCCAGACCGTCGTGCGCACGGACAGGGGGGCCTTTGAAGTGGTGGCGATTGAGGAGACGTTACGAAAAACCACGTTTGGGAGCCTTGCGGCGGGTGATTCCGTAAACCTGGAGCGGGCACTGCGGACCGGCGACCGGCTGGACGGCCACTTCGTACAGGGGCACGTCGATACGACCGGGGAGATCGTCCGGGTGGAACGGCTCGCCACGAGCCGGATGTTTACGGTTCGCTTTCCGCCCGGCTATGCTCCGTACCTCATTCCGGTGGGGTCCATCGCCGTGGACGGCATCAGTTTGACGGTGGCTCGCCTGGAGGAGGAGACGTTTACGGTGGCGATCATTCCGCATACGCTGGGTCACACGAACGTGGGGGGATGGCGGGAGGGAACGCCGGTCAACCTGGAGTTCGACCTCATCGGCAAGTACATTCTTCGCCGGCTCTCGGCGGGCTCCTCGACCGGGGCGATTACGGAGGCCTGGCTCCGGGAGCAGGGTTTCTGACCTTTCAGCGTACGATGCGGTCGGGGTGGGCCGCTACGAAGCTTTTCCAATCCCGGTGGGCGCTGCCCAGTCCGAAAGCCAGGCGGTGGGCATGGCATAACGCCACGGCCAGTGCGTCCGAGGCGTCCAGATCGAGTTCGATGTGCTCGTCCTCGATGGCCAGAATCGACCGGACCATATACCATACCTGCTCCTTCGAGGCGTTGCCGTTGCCGGTAACGGATTTTTTCACCTCTTTGGGCGTGTATTGCACTACGGGGATCTGGCGGTTGAGCACCGCCAGCATGGCCGCCGCCTGTGCACGCCCCAGCTTGAGCATGGATTGCGGGTTTTGCCCGTATACGGGCATTTCGATAGCGCAGGCATCCGGCAAGCAGCGTTCGGTTACCTGCGTTATCCGGTCGTAGATGTATTTCAGCCGTAGCTCCTGGCTTTTCTGGGCATCCAGGGCGAGCACCCCGTACTCCAGCAGCCGCTCCTTGCGCCCTTCCAGCACCAGCACGCCGTATCCGGTAAACCGGGAGCCCGGGTCGATCCCGAGAATGATCATACCGCCACCTCCACCGGATAGAGTAATGCTTTCAGGAGATAGCCTCCATGGTGGCCTCGTCGAACTCCAGGGTCGTGTATACGTTCTGGACGTCCTGGTTTTCCTCCAGCGCCTCGATGAGCCGGGCCACTTTGCGGGCTTCCTCCGGGCCGGCGGTTACGGTCGTGGTCGGGATGCGGATCAGGTTGGCCTCTTCCGGCTCGATGCCGGCCTGCTTGAGCGCCGCCAGCACCGGCCCGAACTGCTCTACGGAAGTCGTCACGATGAACGCGCCGTCCTCTTCTCGCAAATCATCGGCTCCGGCCTCCGCCGCCAGTTCGAACAGGGACATTTCATCCCGCCCCCCGGCGGGGATCATGAATTCGCCCTTGCGCTCGAACTGGAACGCCACCGACCCCGAGGTTCCGAGGCTGCCCCCTGCCCTGCTGAACAGATGGCGCAAGTCGGCCACCGTCCGGTTCGTGTTGTCGGTGAGGGCTTCCACCAGCACGGCGACACCTCCGGCGGCATATCCTTCGTACACCACTTCTTCGTAGTCGGCTCCCTGGATTTCGCCCGTACCCCGTTTGATGGCCCGGTCGATGTTGTCCTTGGGCATGTTTTCGCCCTTGGCTTTATCCACCGCCAGCGCCAGCTTCGCGTTCATCCCGGGATCGCCGCCGCCTTCGCGGGCGGCCACCATGATGTCTCGCGTGATACGCGCCCACGATTTCGACTTGCGGGCATCGCTGACGGCTTTCTGCCGTTTGATTTTGGACCATTTATTATGACCCGACATACACCTATCTCGTTGATGATCGAATGGATACTCTGGTAAGATAAGACGGTCCCGGCTTATCTGCGCCCTATACCCGCCGGAGCGGAGCCGGGTTCGGGAATCCCCCGGAACGATTTCCTGAATAAATGACGAACCCGATGCCCGGTAGTCCGTCGTAGCACAACGGTTCAGCCCGGAAGGATGGTGTCCGATCTAAAAAAACACCTTTCCTATATTGGACGCAAACGGGTCCTCTTAGCTTACCCCTCATCTTCGCAAAAATCGATGAATCCCTATCCTCCCGCCTTCGACACCGTACGGGATGCTCACCTGTACATTCAGATCGCCAGAGCACATAACACCCTGGACGCTTCCCTTTACGCCCCTATCCTGGCAGATGACGTCGTGTATGAATCCCAGAGCGTTTTCAGCGCCCTGGAGGGAAAAGAGAAGGTGCTGGAATACCTTGCTGAAAAGTTCGAAACCATACGGTCCTATTTACCCGAGTCGCGGCTATTTGCCGAACTCGGATTTCACGGCAGCTACCCGATGGCGCCACGGACCGACTGGCTTCCCTGTATCGTTGTGGCGCAGGGCGACTCCGAAGACGTTTCGGCATCGGTGCTGCTGACCATATCCGACGGACTGATCAAACGGATCGACATCTGCACCGTAGTTCCTTCTCCTGACATGGCGTTCCGAACCGGGATATATCCGGAATGAAACGGTTTACTTCTCCCGGGTGCGCCAGCGGATAGCATAGTATGAGGCTTCGGTGTCGCCCACGTTGCGTATCCCGTGCGGGTCGTTCGAGGCCAGGAAGATGACCGAACCGGGGCCTACTACGTGCGGCACACCGTTGATCGTTTCTTCGACCATGCCCTCCTTCACGATAATGAATTCTTCATCGACGTGCCGGTGGGGCGCGTGCGACGCCGTATGCGGCTTCAGGGTGGTGACGTGCATCTCCAGATAGGGCGTAAGGGCCGTCGCGGATTCGAAGAACGCCCGCCGCGCTCCCTTCTCGTTTGGTTTCACCTCGATTCGTTCCCAGTCGAAGACCGTCGAGGGCATGACCGGCTCATCCGGGCGGGTCAACGATACGGCTCCGAGAGTCAGGAGAGCGGCCGCCAGCGCTACCGCCGCATCGCGTCCCGTGGGCTTGAACGTGCTTCTCATGGTTTTCCTCCGCATGGGGTTATACCGTCCCTTCCGGCGTCTCGCGCCGACGAGGGCCCGGTTTCATAAACGAGCCTCGACGAATCGCTTTCCGGAAGCGCACTCAGGCATCGAACAGGACGAGTCGGCATAAATTCACATCAAGGGGCTTCTTGCTAAATAACCGCCGTCGGTGTAAGCTGCCATTGTGCGGATGGGTTTTGGTGCTTCTGCGATCATCTACTGATCCGGGCACGCGGATCGAACACGGCGGCAGGGACGTGCCGTAAAGCCCTGGCTTCCTTTACGGAACTCCCATGCGTCCCCTTATTGTTTCCATTCTGGCCGTATTGACGGCTCTTTTCTGTTACCAACCCGCTCAGGCCCAGTTCGTAAAACGCCTCAAGGACCGTGCGAAGGAACGGGTTGAGGAAAACGTCGGCAGAAAGGTGGATAAAGCCGTCGATAACGTAATGAACGGGGAGGTCGGGTCCGAACCTGCTTCCGAATCGCCTTCCACGCCCCGGACGCCCGCCGACGACTCAGCTGATAGGGAACAGAAGGACGTTGCCGGGCAGGTCGAGGCAGCCGGTCTCCAGCCGGGCCAGGGGCTCTGGGACAACTACGACTTCATCCCCGGCGAGCGTGTGCTCTTTGCCGAGGACTTCACGAAAGACCGTGTCGGCAACTTTCCCCAACGGTTCGAAATGCTTACCGGGAACGCCGACGTTGTCGAATGGAACGGACGGCGCTGGATGCGCGCGCTGGAGTATTCGGTCATTAAGATTCCGCTGCCGGAATCGTTGCCCGAGCGGTTTACCGTCGAGTTTGAACTGACCGTACCCTGGAGCCGCATGGGGTTTTACGCGGAGGAAAAAGAGGACTATACGAACTCCTCACAGTACATACCGACCTACCAGGAGACATCGAGCGTAGAGATTTGCGGGACCGAAACGGCCGTTCACCGGGGTGGAAACAAGGGCCGGTCCGGCATGGATCCGCGCGATTACTTCAAGGGGATGTTCGATGACAATGCGGCTTCGGACCACCTTTCAACACGCCCTTACCACGTCCGCATGGCGGTGGATGGGGCGTACATCAAGCTGTACCTCGACGAAAAGCGGGTCGCCAACCTGCCCAACGGCAACTTCGGACGGACGAGCTTTCTCGTTTTCGAATTCGATCACAACGGTGAGGAGAAAGACGCTCCCCTCATTACCGGCTTTTCCATCAATGCCGGCGGAACTCCCATGTACGACGCCCTCATGACGGACGGGCGGGTGAGTATGCAGGGCATCCTGTTCGATACCGGCAGCGACCGCATCCAGCCTGAATCCACTCCGACGCTCAAGGAAATAGGGGCGATGCTTACGGCCCATGCGGATCTGCGCCTGAGCATCGAAGGGCACACCGATAACGTGGGCTCGGCCGAAGGCAATCAGGCGCTTTCAGAAAAACGGGCGGCGGCGGTGAGGACCTTCCTCGTTGACACCTACGGCATCGATAGAGATCGCCTGGAATCCAGAGGGTTCGGCGCATCGACCCCGGCCGCCTCGAACGATACACCGGAAGGACGGCGGCAAAACCGCCGCGTCGAACTGGTTCGGCTTTAGCCGGCTCCCGGCCCGCCCCCGGTGGAAGCTTTCGCCCGGGGGCGAGCCATTAAACCGGCTCCGAAGCGCATACCCTCGGATCCAACTCCTTCCCTGTCCCGTCTAAAGACGGCCCCGACGTTTCCACAACCATCCGAGTGGTTTGCCATGTCATTCAAGATCGTCGTTACGAACGATGCGACCGGCGCCAGAGACGAATATGCCTTCGATCAGGATTCGGTCGTCCTGGGCCGGGGAGACAGTTGCGACCTTCCGTTGCCGGACCCGCGCGCGCTCGTCAGCAAACAGCACCTGCGCATCGACCGGGCGGGGGATTCCTATTACGTAACCGACCTGGGCAGCAAGAACGGCACCCGTCATAACGACGCGAAGCTGGAGTCGGGCAGGGCGCGGCCCCTGTTCAACGGCGACGAGTTGCATCTGGGGGCGTTTTGCCTTCAGTTCGTGACACTGCGGACGGCGTTTGCCCTGCCCAACTACGAGCGCACCATTTTCGAGGGCGCAGCTACACAGCAGCCTGCGCCTGCCGCGGTTCAGGCTGCTTCCTCCGATCCGGATGACCTCCGCCGGCAACGCGCCGCCGAGATGCTTCGGCTGACCCTGCCGCTCGTCGTTCGCTGGCTGCGGCATCGGTGGGCCTTTCAGCTCGACTTCCTGGGAAAGACGCAGGTGGAGCTTCCCGGACTGGCTCCTCTGTACTCCGGTTCGGATGAAGACATATACCACTTCCTTACGAATCCGGAGTTGCCTGAAACCGACTGGCATGAGCGGCTCGAACGGCTCGAACGCGCCCTGCGCAACCTGGACACGTACCCGGAAGCCCTGCACGCCGGATACCAGGCGGGTATTCGGGAAGGGGCGCCTGCGCTGGCCGCCGAGGCGCAAAGCGGCAAGCCCCTCCCGGAGGCGGCCGAGGAGCGGTTTTTTCGGCCTGCGTTCAGCCGGGCGTTCGAGGCCCGGCAGCGCTGACGCCTACTTCTTGAAGTAATCCCATTCGGAGTTGCTGGAGCCGGCGGTGCATACGCTCGTGAAGCCGTGCTGCCGGATGAGCGCGATGCCTTGCTTTGCCAGTTCCTCACTTCGGAAGGAGCGGATTTCGCGGTTGCCGTCCACGATCATCCAGTCGTTGCCTTTCAGCACGATCAGACGCCGTTCCCGGTTGACTTTCAGCCGGGAGGGGTTGAAGTTTTTGCACCGTTCCTGGGCCATGCGGCCGGTGGGCGCCCGTCCGGAGGTCAGGTAGTATTCCATATCCGGCTCGGGGGCTCCGACGGTGCAGAGGCTCGTCATGCGGTAGCCCCGGATAACTGTCATAGCCAGCCGGGCATCGGCCTCCGTGGCAAAGCTCTTAATGCGCACCGAGCCGTCGGAGAGCAGCCAGGTTTGCCCGGAGGAAGGGGGGTCCGGGTGGCGGGAGACCTGCAGGGCATCCAGATCGAAGGTTCGGCAGTTTTCGGCTACCGTTCCGGCAGCCACATCGGGGCAGTTCAGGGTGAAGGCGGCCGGATCGGACGTGGCCGGATCGGGAGAGAGCACATTCAGTTGCACCCAGCCCCGCATCTGGTTGGCCGGAGCGCCGATGGTCCAGGTGGTTCGCACGACCTGCGAGCCCGGCGCGTCGAACGTTACTTCCTGCACGACGGGCTCCGCTCCGTCGCTCCGCTGCCACTGGTAGGTTACTTTGCCTTTCGTCCCGGAGGTGATGGTGCCGAAAAACGTGAAGGTCGTGGGGCAGGTTTCGCTCACGGCGGGCGTCACCCGCACCCCCACGCGTTTTACGGCCAGCGCGCCGCCAGAGGGATCGCGCACGGTAAACGGCGCCCGGGCGTTCATTTCTCCGCCGGGGCCTGCGGCCACTAGCTCGAAGGTGGTCGATCCGAGCGGAGCGGGTATTTCGCGCGAGCCACGGGGTCCCACGCTTCCGATGCCCGGTTCGATGGAGACCGTCGTGGCGCCGCGCGTCTCCCAGCGTAGCCGCACCGTGCTCTGCTCGCCCTGGAGCATGGCGTTGGGTTCCACCGTGAAACGGGTAACCTCGGGCGGGTTTTCGCTAACCACCACTTCCAGGGAGCGCTGCACCATTTTTCCCCGGTTGGTTGCCACGAGGGTGTAGACTTTCGTTTGCTGGGGTACGTCCTGCCGCTCTCCTTCGGGGGTTTCGGTGCCGAACGGCTGGATCATCACGCTCTCGGCGTTGCGGACCCGCCAGCGCAGAAACACCGGGTCCCCCCGGGCGATGTGGTCCGATGAGATCGTCCATTCGTCGATGACCGGCTCCTCGGCATCGCCTTCGGTCACGGCCAGCTGGAGGGGTTTTTCGGCCGTCTTGTTGAACCGGTTGCGGGCTACCAGGGTCAGCGTGATCGGGTCCAGAAATCCTTCCTCGAACGGGTACTCGCCCTCGGAGGCATCCACCTCCGTCCCGAGGGGCAGGAATACCACTTTAACGGCATGAAGGGTTTTCCACCGCACCGTCACGGGCTGCCCAACGAGGGGGCTGGTCGGTTCGAGCATGACCATTTCGATAACCGGGGGCCGGGTGATCCACCGGAACAGCATGAACGCCAGGGCCAGAAGGACCAGGATGGCTACCGGCGGCAGCCAGGGCGGGATAAGCGCCTGATGCACGAACTGGCCGGCGGCGAGTTGCGGAACGCCCTTGCCCAGCGGCGTCGCCGACACCTTGAACCCGAAGGTCTGCGGACTGCCGATCCAGCGCCGGGGCCGGGCCGCCGTGACCGTTGCGTCGGCTCGT
Organism: uncultured bacterium; assembly: GCA_965365445.1. GTDB lineage: Bacteria > Bacteroidota > Rhodothermia > Rhodothermales > DASSAV01 > CBDUBS01. The sequence continues at coordinate 14,666 of CBDUBS010000043.1, forward strand.
TCGCCCGGTTCGGCTCGCAGCGCAGGCTGATCCACCGTAAACTGGATCGCCCGCTCGTCGTCCTCCGTTTGCAAGGCATAATCGACGGGCGTATTGCCCAGGTTGAGTAATGTCGCCTGGAAACGTCCCTGCTTACGGCTCCGTACCCGGGCCGGCTTGAGGGTCAGCTGGGCCGCTTCGAAGGGCAGCACCGTCCATACCCCGCTCGCGCTGCCGTACTCCCAGGAGCGGTCTTTGGAATGCGCCCGTATGCGGATGTGGTATACCCCGGCCCTGGAGGCGGCTTCTCTGGGAGCCAGCACAGTCAACGGTACGGCCGTTTGCGAGCCGGGGTACAACTGGGTGGGTTGTTCCGGTCCTTTCACCCAGTGTTCCGGGGCCCCTTCGACTTCGATTCGGAAGTGATCGACCGTTTCGCCCAGGTTGGCGAGCGTCACGCGGAGCACTACCGGCTGCCCCGGGTTGAGCGTGAGCGCCGTCGGGTCGAGCGTGACGCTGATCCGGTCGGATTCCATCGGTTCCGGCATCAGCGGGGCCGGCGCCGATTCCGCTTCCGGCATTTCGAGGGTCAGTCGGTACGACCCGATGATGAGTTCCTGACCGCTCGACCACGACTGCGGAGCGCTCGGGAGCAGCCGCGTCTCATCGAGGCGCGTACCGTTGCTGCTGCGCAGATCGGTGACGGTGGGCCGTTTGCCGTCCCACTCCACCAGCGCGTGCCGCAGCGAAACCACGCCTGAGGGGAGCACGATATCGTTGCCCTCCTCCCGCCCGATGCTCAATGCCCGGTGCAACGGGATCGTCTGGATTACGGCATCCGATTTATCGAGCACACGGATAACCGGAACCCCCCGTACGTCCTCCCGTTCGCGGGCGCCTTCGATGATGGTTACGTCCGGACCGACCGGGGGCGTCGGGATGACGACCGTACGGTCTTCTTCGATCCGTGCGGCCGGGTAGGCTATCGAAAGCTGGTAGGGTCCGATGAGCAGGGACTGGCCGGGCAGCCAGGGTTGCGGGGCGCCGGCCGTCAGGCGGGCGCCGTCGAGCAGGGTTCCGTTGCTGCTGCGCAGGTCGGTGACGGCGGCCTGGCGGCCGTCCCATTCCACACGGGCGTGCCGGAGGGAAACCACCCCTTCGGGCAGAACCAGGTCGTTTTCCCGATCGCGCCCGATGGTCAATTGCTCGTTGACCTCCGCCCGGCCGATCTCCGAGCCGGAGCGATGGGTGGCCGTAACCACGGGGAAGCTTTTCGGTCCGGCTGATCCGGTTTGGGGGGGCCGGGGAGGCGCAGGCGGCGCAAACACGACGGTGGCATCGTCGGAGGGTGCGGGCAGCGGCTGCGCCGCCCGCTCGATGACACCGGGTTCTACTTCCGCCAGCGCTCTCCCCAGGCTTTCGGCATCCGGGAAGCGGTCCTCGGGGCGTTTCGCCAGGCAGCGCAGGATGATATCCTCCAGCCGTTGGGGAAGGTCGCTCCGCACCCGGCGCGGGGGTACGGGCGGCGTCGAGACGTGCTTGTAGACGGCTTCGGCCGAGGTATTGGCGTCGAAGGGAAGGTAGCCGGTGACGGCTTCGTAGAGCAGAATCCCCAGGGTATATATATCGCTTCGCCGCTCCGGCTCCAGCCCCTGACATTGCTCCGGCGACATATAGGCCGGGGTTCCGAGCACGTATTCGGTGGCCGTCATGGCCCCGGTCTGGGCGAGCCGGGCCAGCCCGAAGTCGGCTATTTTGACGGTGTACCAGGCATCCTTGCGGGCGAGCAGCAGGTTATCCGGTATGAGGTTGCCGTGCACCAGCCCTCGTCCGTGCGCGTGGGCCAGGCCCTGCGTTGCCTGGTACACCAGCATGAGTTCCTGTTTCAGGGTAGAGCGGCGGCCTTCGCTGCGGCGCTGAAACAGGTGCCGCACCGATCCATCCCCTACGTACTCCATGGCCAGATAGTAGTGGCCTCCGGCCTCGCCGTATTCGTACAGGCGTACGATGTTGGGATGATCCAGGGCGGCTACGGTCCGGAGCATTTTGCCCAGTCGAGGCCGCAGCCCGGCCAGCACCTCCGGCTTGAGGATCTTGATCGCCAGCGTGCGGTTGGTCTGGGCGTGAACGGCCTGGAACACCTGGCCCATGCTGCCTGTGCCCAGCAGGGAAGTCAGTTTATACGGCCCGAGGGTATGTCCGATCATACTACTCATGCGTCCATCTCGAGGATGTAGCCGGCGTGCGCCGGTTTGTGGGTCCGAATGATTTCTTCCACGAACGTCCGGTCGATTTCGAGGTGCGGGGGAGCCTTCAGGCGCACCGAGAACACGTGAGGTCGGGAGGGCACTTCCTGAATTACCGGCGTTACCCCCGTGCAGAGTTCGATCATGCGGGTCAGTCCGTACGGGGTGCCCCGCCAGCGGTACAGCACCGCCGCCTCCGCCACCAGCCGCCTCCGGCGGGCCTCCGGCCAGTGTTCGCTCACGACCAGATCGAACCAGCTCGCCAGCCACGGGAGAAAGGAGTTCGGGCTGGTTCGTGGATCGAAATACATATGGATCGCATCCTGACGGTGCTCCAGCGGCTCCCACAGCGTCTCGAAGATGAGCAGGAAGCGTCCGAGGAACTCGTTGTCGTGGAATACGATGGGCAGATCCTGGAGGTATTTGCTTTGCGGCCCGGCGGCCGGATCGATTCGCCGGAAGTGGTGGATGACGTCCGGCAGTTCCGGCGAGTAGCCGTCGCCCGAGTTGGCGGCGAGCAGATGGAGCGGGGTCGGATCCGGCTCCGTATCCGGCGTCTCTACAAAGGGCTCGTCGGTTTGTTTTCCGTGAGCGGCCCGGGCCGCCGAAGCCGCTACGTCCACGGGCAACGATCCCGCTTCATACCGGATTTCGAACGGTCCGATCCGGAAGGCCACGCCGGGGGTGAGGACGTAGGGTTGATTCGGGAGCAGGCGTTCGCCCGCCAGTTCGGTTCCGTGGGTGCTGCCGAGGTCCGTCAGGACGACCTGTCCTCCTTCGCCCGGCCGGATTTCGGCGTGGGCCCGAGATACCAGGGGGTGGGGCAGTACGAGCTCGTTCTCCGGCAGCCGGCCCAGACGAATGCCGGCGGCGGGTACCGAAACCTGCTGCACCACGGCTCCTTCGAGCCGCACCACCAGATGTCCGCCTGTCGTTTCCACCGCCGGTTGATCGGGTTAGTGAACGGTTATGTGATGCTCGCTCGAGCAGATGATGCCGTGCCGGGGCACGGCCAGGCGCGGGGGCGCCTGTTTGGGCTGGGCCGCCGTTCCGGTGGTGCCGGGCTCGGTGACGGCCACCTTGACCTCTTCGATGAATTCGAGCAGGGGAGCCCGTTGGAGGATGCTGTAGATCTCCGACAGATGGAGGTCGCGCCCGAACGGCCACCCGCGGCCGGAGGGCCCTCCGACGAAGGGATTGAGGTATCGGTAGAGGTCGGTTTCGGCCTGACGGCGGACATCCCGAGCGAAGGCCTCGTCCGTGCCGTCCGGCAGTTTGAGGGTGGCGTGGACGGCCACCCAGATATACTGCGGCCCGCGCACTTCGAGGGTTGTGCCGATGAGGCGGCGTTCGTCCAGGTGCCGCATGACGGCGTCACGCAGCTCCGCCGACGGCACGAGTTGATCCGGCGGGTACACGCCCAGGGGCAGATCGGCCTCCGGAAGGATGATGACGAACACCTGACCGGGCTTCATGTCGGTGGGGTCGCCCGGCTGGGCTCCGGGGGCCAGGCACCGGGCCCGGGCCACGCCGGGCACCTGCAACGTCAGGAACTCGTAGTCGTCGGCCGTTACCGCCCGGGTGCGGGTTCGGAGGACCTGCGGCGCCCGCAGGCGGGCTTCGTCCAGGGTCTGCGCGTTCTGCCCTCCGACGGCCGGTTTGCGGTTCGTTACCCGGGCGACGTAGGGGATGGAGGTTTTCAGGACGGAGAGCGTCCCGGAGGGCACGTTGCCCCGCACGCCGCCGCCGTGCTGGTACCGGCTGAAGCGCAGGACGCTTCCTTTGGCCGGCGTCGCTCCGTATGAGGCCACCAGTCCATCCGGCTGCAAGAGCGACGGGCCGAGCCGGAGCGTGCCGTCGATGCTATCGAGCGTGAAGTGCCGGTCGGCGTCGTCGGAGTCGGCAAAGTCCGATACTTCCTGCCAGGGTTCAGGCTCGCCACCGGGCGGAGTGACCGTAAGGAAATCCGCAGCCGGGTTGCGGTCCAGCACGGGTGCGTTCAGGAGGCGGAACATTTGCGAGGGGGTTCCGTCGCTCGTGCCGAGCACTTCGTTGCGGATGGTAACGGCGTGGCGCGCCGGTACGGTTCCGCCGCGGGCTTCCACGGTCATGCTCTTGATGATGGGGGACACCTCGTACGAGCCTTCGTGCGCCTGGGCTTCCGTCAGCCGGCACCGCAGCCAGTACGCTTCGAGGGTATGGAGTTTCTGAGGCATCATCGGGGGCATGTGCAGCACCACCTCCCCCGACCGGTTGAAGCCGCCGGTGCCGTCCCATTCCACCTCGCACGGGCACCACCGGGCCGTGCCGCCCTGCCACGCCTGCCATTCCAGCGGAGGGTTCCGGGGATCCACGCCGGCCCCGCCCGCCAGATCGCAATCCAGAATGAGCGCCATTACGTGCCGGCTGTGGTCTTTCTCGAACGCCACGTAGAAGGCATCTCCCGGGGCGGGTTGCTTCGGGAAGAGGGCGATTTGTTTGCCCGGCAGCTCCAGCTGGCGCAGATCGTGCTGCACCCACTCGCTCTCACCACGCCGGCTGCTGCGGTGTGTGAGGGCTCCGACGACCTTCGGGGTGCGGATGGGCAGGTCGGCTTCGGTCGTGAAGATGATAGAGGCGTCGGTTTCCGTGCGAACGGTGCCGACCTCGGTGTCCGCCGGAATGGTGATGTCGTTGGGCTGGGCGGCGGAGAGGTAGAACGTAACCGGCGTTTGCGCCGCCCTGGGGGGGTCCAGTTTTACCCCGATCATATCCAGGAACGTGATGTACATCAGATCCGGGATTTTGTTGGCCCGGTAGAGCAGCATTTCCGTCATCCAGGCGAACAGCTCGATCAGCGTTACGCCCGGGTCGCTCACGTTGTGGTCGGTCCACTCGGGGCAGTACCTCGGGATCAGCCGCTTCGCCTCGTCGACGATTTGCTGAAACGTCCGGTTGTCGAGTACAGGGGTGGGTAGCGGCATACGAGCGAGCGGAGGGGTTATTCTTCCCCCGGAATACGGTAAAACGGAAATACCAGCGTACGCTGATCGTACGTGGCCTTGACGATGTAGGTTATTTCCACCAGCAGCCGGCCCGTGTTGCCCTGGTCCGGCCCGGCCGTAACGTCCTTCACTTCGATGCGGGGCTCCCACATCCCGAGGGCTTCCTGCACGTAGTAGGCGGCCAGGCCGGCGGTCGTTGCGTCGTTGGGTGCGAAGATCAGGTCGTGGATCTGGCAGCCGAACTCCGGGCGCATGACCCGCTGCCCCTTCGGGGTGAGCAGGATGATCCGGATGGCTTCCGCGATGTCCTGTTCGTGGTGCGCCAGCCGGATTCGCCCGCGCGAATCCACCCCTACCGGGAACGCCCATCCGACGCCGAGGAAATCACTCATGGCTGCCTCATCCGATCATGACCGTGCCCACGGCGATCACCTGGCCCACGGGCAGATCCACCGGGTCGTTGCACGTCAGGGCCGTGTCGCCGTTTCGGGCGGCCGGTTTACCGTTTATCATCACGGTGGGGCTGCCGATGATGACCTGCGCCCGGTTGCTCGGCAGCATCTGGAACGCGCCCCCCTGCGGGATGTGGGGCGGGGTATTCGTGGCCGTACTGTTTACGGTTGCCGCCGGCATACCCATGATCTTCACGTCGGCGCTCAACGCCCCGTCGATGATGCCGTTGAAGGGGTGAGGCGCCGGCGCGGGCGGCCCGCCCGTAGGCGGGATGATGAGGTGCGTGCACACTGCCGTTACGAAGTCGCCCTGCTTTGCTCCCGGTTGTCCCATATCAGTTCAGGTTGATCATACCTGCCGTTACGTCCACCGTGGTGCTACCCTGGATCTTGACGTTCATGCCGCTTTCGATCTCGACCTTTCCCTGGGCCGTCATCTTGATGTCGCCCTGGGCCTTCATTTCAACGTTTCCGGCCACTTCGATGAACAGCTTGTTCTGCCGGGTGTCGAGCTGGATGATGTTGTCGTTGCGGTCCTGGATGATGATGCCGCCCCCTCCGTCCTCGTCGTCGATGATGACCTTGTGCCCCGTGCGGGAGTAGATCACCCGCTTCATGACCTTGCCGCCCTGGATGATCTCGCTGTTGGGTATCGGGGGCTTGTCCTTCCCGTTCCACAGGTACCCCAGGATGTACGGATGGTGGATGTCGCCGAGTTCGAAGCCGACGAGCACCTCTTCGTTGACCTCGGGCAGGAACTCGATGCCCCGCTCGTTTCCCCCGCCGGGTACGGCAATCCGGGCCCAGTCGCTCTCGTGCTCCACCGAGAGCCAGGGGAACTTGACCTTTACCCGGCACAGCCCTTCCGGGTCGTCGTTGTTCGTCACGATGCCGATAGCCAGGTGCGGGGCGGGGGGATCTTCATGCGCCGAGGCCAGCAGCGCCAGCAGGGTGTTCGGGTTCTGGCCGGAAACCGAAAAGTGCGTTTTGTAGGTATGCGAGGCGTCGAAGCGGTGCGTGGCGGCGGTCACGTAGTAGGTTCCGCTGAAGCGGCGTCCGACAGCGCTGATGCGCACCGAGGCGCCCGCCGTGATGGCCGGGTTTCCGGCGCCCACCCCTTCCGCCTCGATGAAGCGGCCGGCGTGCCGGTCGGCGACGGCCTGGGCCAGCCGCTCCGCCTGATCCTGCACGCGGATGACCTGATGGGTTACGAGGTGGGGGGCGGTCAGGTTGAACCCGTTCTGGGCCAGCTGGCCGCCCGTCCGTGACTCCCCCACTTCCGGGTGGCCCCGGCCGTTCTGCACCTGCCCGACGATCTCCTGCCGGTCCTGCCAGTTCCAACTCCGAACGGTCACGTTGTTCACCTGCTCCATGGTGGTCATGCGGGGGTGAAATTCGTTCAGCCCTACCGCCCACTGCAACTCCACAGGCGGCCCCGCCGGGGCGGGCGGCTCGAAATGCAGTGTGCGCCCCTTCACGTACAGAAGATAGCCGAGGGCCGCCGCCCGCTTTTGCAGGAACGACAGGTTCGTCTCGTTCGCCTGGATCACATACGGGTGCACCTGCGGGGTCGAGGCCGCCCGCACCTGCAAGCCGACCTCCCCGCCGATGCGGTTTGCGATGTCGCTGTCCTTGGTGTTGAGAAAGGTGCGTACGTAGCGTCCCCGGCTGAGGCGGTGCAGGCGGTCGAAGGCCCGCACCACGAGGCGTTGCATACTCGGGCCGAAATCCGGCTCCAGTTCCACGATTTCGCCTTCGAAAATCTTCACCTCGCCGCTTTCGCCCCGGCTCGAAACCTCGAGCGCTTTGCCCGGCCCCAGCGATTCCTCATCGATCCACCGCTGGCGGGTATCCTCCAGCACGATGGTCGCAACGTCCGGCAGGTGCAGGCTGCTTTCCACCGTGACGGTCAGCACGGCCGTAATCAGATCCTCGGAGGCGTCGGCGCCGTCGAGTTTCAGGTAAAAATGGCTGAGCAACTGACTGGTATCCGCAGGCATATCTGACATTCCCGGGCCCTGCCCGGATCATTGTTTGGCTTCAAATCCGTGGAATCGCCAGCACCGTACCGGGCCGGAGCCGGCGGACGTGGTGCAGCCGGTTGGCGTCGGCGATGGCGCGCCACTTGCCGGCGTCGCCGTACTCCCGGTGGGCTATCAGATTCAGGGTATCTCCTTCCTTGACGGTCCATACCCGTTCGCCGCCTACGCCTCCCGAGGTCGGGTTCTGCCGGGGGAACAGCTTCGCGTCCTTGATTTGCTGGAACGTCGCGTCGATGGTAGCCCGCACGGGCGTGCCGTCCGGCAGGAAGAGGGTGAACTTCTGCGACAGGCTCGTCAGCACCGCGTCGAACGACCAGGCTTTCCCCCACTGGAAGCGTACTTTCGGCGGCCGTCCTTTCTTGTTTTTGTTGTCCTTCAGGCTCTCATCCACCATCATCATCTCCCAGATGGCATCGGTGTACTCCTTCCGGACGTCCTTTCCGCTCGCGTACGTATCGAAGAACAGTTGCAGGGTCATCGTGGCCGGGTCGCCGCTGCTGAACTCCATACGGGGCATGTTAGCGCCGGTATTCCGGCCCGCGTTCCACTGGTTCCGCTTGGCGAAGGAATACTCCTTCGGGTTGAACATGCAGTCCACCCGGGAATCCTTATCCAGGTTGATGATGGTGGCTTTCGCCAGGCTCGTATCGCTCATGGTTTGCTCTTTCGTTCAAGAAAACTCCCGCCGCCGCTCGGCGGCCAGGCGGCGCTTCAGGATTTCGTGCACCTGCCGGGCCAGGGCGTCGAGGTCAGACGGTGCGCCGGGCGTGTTTCCGCGTTCTTCCCCGGGGGGGCGCTCCCCGGACTCATCGACTTCGCGGCCGCGTTCGGCCGCCTGCGCAGCCGCTCCGCTCCCCGAGGCGCCGGCTCCGGCCGTTGCCCCGTCGCCCCCGTTTCCACCGGCGGCCGTTCCCTGGAGAGGCATCTGCCCCACCGCCCCCCCTCCACCCGGCCAGGGAGCCATCCAGGAAGGCCGGGCAACGCCTTCCGGGGCGGGCCCTTCACCGATTCCCTGCGGCAGCGGCTCCCAGGGAGCGGGGATGGCGCCCCACCGGCTCACGGTCGCCTCCGGGGGTCCATGCGCTTCCTTCGGGCCGGCGGGGTTCTGCGTCTCCCGGGCCGATTGCCTGAACCGACGTTCCACGGCCAGCGCGACGCCTTCCTCGTCGGCGGCGTCGACCTGCGGAGCCACGTACAGGCTTTCCGATTGCAGGATCGGCGGGACGAACCGGGGCGAGCGCCGCCGGGCTACGTGGGTCAGTTCGTGCGCCAGCAGCCCGACGGTTTCCGGGTTTTCGAGGTTCACGGCTTCCGGCGTCAGGAATACCTCGTCGCCTACGGCGAGCGCGTCGGCCCGC